>CAIRWM010000085.1 GCA_903882285.1 uncultured cyanobacterium | reverse complement strand
AGGTTCTCGATGTCGACGCCGAGCGAGGCGGCATAGACCGGATCGAGGGCATGCTCCGCATCCACGAAGGCGGCCACGCCACCGCGCTTCTGCACCTCGGCGATGGCGTGCAGGGTGAGGGTGGTCTTACCCGAGCTCTCCGGGCCATAGACCTCGACGACCCGCCCCTTGGGATAGCCGCCGCCCAGCGCCAGATCGAGAGTGAGGGCGCCGGTGGAGATGGTCTCCACCCGCATGCGGGAGGCGTCCCCCAGACGCATGATCGAGCCCTTGCCGAAGTTGCGCTCGATCTGATTCAGCACCAGGCCCAGGGCCTTGTCCCGCTCGGCGGCGGCCCGGGCATCCGCGGCTCTGGCCGAGGCGGAACTGCCTGAGGCGCTGGCCGCAGCAGCGCTCGCGGAAACGTAGGACGTGCTGGAGGAGGAGGGGCTGGAGGAGGCGGAGCTGGAAGCGGCCTTGGAATCGGCGGGCATAAAGGAAACGAGCGATGGAACAGGCCGCAGAAGCGGGAGCCGGGAATAGGACGCCGGTGCCCCGACGGGGGACAGGATGCCGAGGAGATCGGGCGCCATCCTGCGACCTCTGGAGTGCAAGTGCCACCAAAGAGGGCCGGCGTATCAATTGCGTTAGTACGGGCGTACTCTAACGGATCAGGGCCAGTGCGCCAGGGGGGCAGCGAAGCTCTCCGGCTCCATCCAGCGGATGCCGGCCTCGGCCAGGCCGTGGCGATCCCCCGGCGCCAGATAGCCCCACGACGCCAGATAGCAGCGCACCGCCTCGAGTCCCGGCGTCGCCCGCACCCGCTCCAGGGTGGGGCGGCGATCCTCCACGAACCAGAGCGGGCGCTGCCCCTGACGCAGGCGCAGCAGCACCTCGGCCTTCTCCCCCTGCTCATGGCCGAACAGATCCAGGGGCACCAGAGCGGCCGAGGCCAGCAGCTCGGCGGCAAAGGCGCCACCCTTGGTAGTGAGCACGGCCCAGTCCGCCCCCTCGGCCGCCAGGCGAGCCAACCGCTCCGGCACCCCCGGATAGAAGCGGTGCAGCCCCAGCCAGGCGGCCCGGTCGCCGGCGATCGCCTCGGCCCGCACGGATTCAAGGGCCTGCTGCAGAACGGCGGGGCTCCAGCCCCAGCGCTCCAGCGCCCCGGGCAGGGCGGCGGCGTAATCGCCCAGAAGAACGGGCAGATCAAGGTCGGGGCGGCCCAGCTCCGCAGCCATCAGCACCATCTCCCACCCCTTGTGGATGAGCGGTCGCAGCTGAACGAAGCCGGCCGGCGCCGTCTCGGGCAACTCCAGTTGCGGAGCCCGGCTGGGCTGGGCGAGGCGGAGCGCCGCACGACGGGCCGACCACCAGTACTCCCGCATGCCATCGACGAGAACGCCGTCGAAGTCGAACACCAACAGCGGGGTCGAAGTCAAGGCGTCGACGGTGATGGAGGACGGGAACCAGAAAGCCGGACCCGCGGGGTGCCGCGGCAGGCCGGAGATCGGAAAAACTGGGTCGCTAGGATTCGAACCTAGGAATGGCGGGACCAAAACCCGCTGCCTTACCACTTGGCGACGACCCAATGAGAGGTCGGTCTCTGGACCGAGTGCTCCGGTGTATCACCAGCGCAAGATAAGTAACCCACAGCGGCCGGTCCTTCGTCAACCGCAAACCTGGCCACCGGAGCCGGCAGCCAACGGACCCCGCCCGCGGCAGGGAGACAGGGGGACAGAATCAGGCGGGGAACACCCGCAGCCGCTGCTGCAGCCCCCGCCCGAAGACCGCACTGCGCAGCCGGTAGCGCCGGATCAGCTCCGCCTGCATCTGGCGCACCCGCTCACTGCGAGGCAGCAGTTCGACGGGACGGCCCTGGGGCAGCACCACCTGCTCCACCGCCAGGCGGCACTCCTCCATGGCGGCATGGTCGTCGTCGAGACGGGCTTCCTCTGCGGCACCGACCCCGGCGTCCCCTGTCGCAGAGGAGCCTTCCACCGCGCAGCCCCGGCGCTCCAGCAGCCGCTCCATGGCGCGCTGCAGCTGGTGCAGGCTGTCCGACTTGATCACCAGGATCGGCAGGCCCAGGTCCTGGGCGCGGCGACGCAGCAACGGATCATCCCCCAGGCGACCGCGCAGGCTGAGCACGGCATCGGCGCCATCCACGTCGCTCACCACCTCCACCGGCAGGCCACGACCCCGGGCCACCTCCTCCAGCAACCGCTGCGGCAGGCCCACGCCGCAGAGGCGCATGGGGGGCGCGGCAACGCGGAGAGCCGCAGGGCTGGCGCAGCCGCCCTGCATGTCGGAGCAGGGATCGGGCAGGGGTACGGGGGCCAGGCCACGGGAGCCGCGCAGGCCGGAGCCCACGATCGGCGTCACGCCGGGAGAGCCCGGCGGGCGCGGCGGGGTGGGCAAGGCCGCCGGCGGGGGGGGCGACAGCGGCGCCGCCTCCCGGCGCAGTAACTGACCATCGGCCGCCAGCTCCCGGATCTCCGGCCGGGCACTCTGCCCCCGCAGCAGCAGATCCACGGTGCCAGCCACATCGCGGTGTACCAGCCAGCGGTGGCGGCTGTGCATCTCCACGGCCATCGGAAAGGTGGGTTCGGCCGCCCGCTCCAGCACCGTCTTCTGCGTGCGGCGACGGCGTGCCTCCTCATCGCCGAGGGTGACCGACTGGATGCCTCCCACCAGGTCGCTGAGGGTGGGGTTCTTGATCAGGTTCTCCAGGGCATTGCCGTGGGCCGTCGCCACCAGTTGCACCCCGCGCTCCGCGATCGTGCGCGCCGCCTGGGCCTCCTGCTCGGTGCCGATCTCATCGATGACGATGACCTCGGGCATGTGGTTCTCCACCGCCTCGATCATCACCCGGTGCTGCAGGGCCGGCCGAGCCACCTGCATGCGCCGGGCCCGGCCGATCGCCGGATGGGGGATGTCGCCGTCGCCGGCGATCTCGTTGCTTGTGTCAATCACCACCACCCGCTTCTCCAGGTCATCGGCGAGCACGCGGGCGATCTCGCGTAGGGCCGTGGTCTTGCCCACACCGGGCCGGCCCATCAACAGCAGCGAGCGGCCGGAATCGAGCAGGTCGCGCACCATCCCCACCGTGCCGAACACGGCCCGCCCCACCCGGCAGGTGAGGCCCACCACCTCGCCGGTGCGGTTGCGGATGGCGCTGATCCGGTGCAGGGTGCGCTCGATGCCGGCCCGGTTGTCCCCCCCGAAGGGACCCAGCCACTCCAGCACCGCCGCGAGGTCGCTGCGCTCGATGGCCCGATCACCGAGGGCCTCGGCCCGGCCGGGATAGCGGGCCTCCGGCACCCGACCCAGATCCAGCACCACCTCGAGCAGCTGGTCGCGGCACTTGGGCGGGGCGAGAGCGGCCTGCACGGCCTCCGGCAACACCTCCAGCAGACGGTCAAGGTCATCCGTGACGCGCTGCGTAGGGGACACGGCGTCGCCGTCGGCACTGGACAGGGGAGTGGTGGTCAGACGGCCAGGGTGGGGAGGGGCGCTGGGCCGCGCCGGGGCTTCATCGGTTCTAGCGACCGCGCCGGGGCCGCCGCAGCCAGGGTTGCACCAGAGCGCGGGCCAGGTCCAGGCCCGCGGGCCAAAGATCGGCGGCCTCCAGCAACCGCTGCTGCCGGCTGTGGGCCTGCAGCAGCAGCGGCTGCAGCAGGGAGCGCGCCACCCCCCCGAAGGCCACACCCGCCACGGCCGCCGCCGTGGCGGCCTCGAGCCGCTCCACCCGCACGAGGGTATGGTCATTGGTACCGCCCGCCAGCTGGAGCGGGCCCGGCGGCACCAGCGGGGCCAGCCGCTCCAGCAGGCGCACGGCGGCATGGGCCGTGCCGCGGCCCACGTCTCCACTCATCGGCCTCCCATCGAGCTGCCAAAGCGGCCGCAGCCCCGCCCGCTGCAGCTGGCGATAGCGCTGCTGCAGCTCGGCGGCCAACGCCTCGGGACGGGCCGCCAGCGAGCCTGCCGGATCGCCGAGCCGCTCCCCGGCCGCAGACTCCAACCCGCAGCTCACCGCCAGCCGCTGCAGCGGTACGCCGGAGGCGCACACCTGCTCCAACCGCTGCGCGAAGGCCGCGCCGCGACCAAGCCGGGTGTGCAGCTCGATGGCGTCGGGCCGCAATTCCGCCAGCAGGGGCGCCACCGCCTCGGGGGGCAAAACATGCTCGCGCTCCTCGATCCGCCCCAGCGGGCAGGCCGGCAGACAACGCCCGCAGCCGTAGCAGCGCGCCGGCAGCACGCCGTCCGCGGGCATGGCAACCCCGGGCACTCGCGGCGATGGCAGCGGCGGAATCGCCAGGGCAGGACAGACCCGCTCACAGGGGCGTGGGCAGTCGCGGGGGCACAGGGCGGGATCAAAGCCGGCCTTGCGGAAGTGGGGATCGGCTCCGTCACTGAGGCTCACCATCAGCCACGGGTCGTGCCAGGCCGCCCCGGCCCCCGCGCCGGCGGCGGCCTGCTGCCGGGCCCAGGCCACCCCCCGGCGCGCCGCCGCCACCACCGCGGCATCGGCGGCCACATCGAGGCAGTGAACGCCGGCCAGCGCATAGATGCCGGCCAGATCCTCGATGGCGGCGAGATCCTGGTTGCTGGCCCCGCCGATCCACTTCACCCAGCGGCCCTGAGCCAGGGCCTGCTCGGGCGTCAGGGGAGGGTCCGGCTGCCGCCGGGCTGACGATGCATCCGGCGACGACAAGGGCGAAGGGCAGCGAGCACGCTCCCATCTTTACTACCGGCCAAGCGGGCCTTGCCGGGCTCAGACCTCCGCGGTGACCACGGGTTCCAGGAGGAAGGCGTCCTCGCTCAACCCGAGCCTTCCGGCCAGCTGCACCACCACCAAGCGGAAGGGCATCAGCCCCAGCACGCAGATCAGTCCGCCCAGTCCCAGGGGGCTGAGCTCACTCCACGCCACATCGGCCGCCAGCAGCGGAAAGAGCACTGTGATCGCCAGCTGGGCCAGCTGGGAGATCAGCGCGTCGAGCTTGCTGGCGGCGCCATCGAGCCGCAGCCCAACCACAACGCCGGCGGCCACCGACGCCGGCAGTCCCGCTTCAGGCAACAGCACCTCACAGCCACTGAACAGCAGAAACAGGGTGCCCAGGGTGAGCTGCAGGGTCACGGGACTGGCGGAGGTCACCGGCTCCTCCCCTGCACCGGGCTGGATCAGACGCGCCAGCACCAGGGAGAGGAAGGCGGGCAGGCGCATCCGCTGCACGAGTGGGCTCACCACCGTGGGCCCCGTAGCCAGCGCAATGGCGCCGAAGATCAGCGCCAGCGGCCACGAGAGCCCGGCGACGGCATGGGCCAGGAAGGCGCCACCGGCAAGCCTCAGCAGCGAACGGACCAGACCAACTGCAGAACCGAGCGCTGCGGCTCTCATCCAATTAGGCGTAATTTAAGGCCACCGTCGAAAAGCACCAGACTCAACCAGTAGTCCCACCACGGGCTCGAGTCCACGGCTCAGCTGTTCGGGCTGGATCCAGTTAAGACCGGCATGGCCCAGCATTAGACCGGTGGCCAGCAAGAGCACGACTGAGGGGATGCCGCTGGTCCGGGCAAACAGCTGGGCCAGGGCACCGGCAAAAAAGGCCTCTCCCCAGATCAGGCCAAGCCACTCCGGCGGCAGGAGCGGCTGCTCAGGCGGCAACGAGTTGCTCCAGGGGCTGCCAGCGAAGAGCGCGGGCGCCACCCATCTCCACCACCACCTTGAGGCGGGGTTCGCGGCGGCAGAGGGCACAGAGCGAGGCCAGTTCGGCCGAGGAGAGCACCTGGCCCTCCAGCAGCCACAGCAGCACCAGCTCGCCGGCCGCGAACTCAGGGCCGAGCAGGGGGGCCACCCGCTGCACCTCGCCCACGGCCGCGCCGCGACCGACACTCTGATGGCCCAGGTGGGGCGGGCGCACCCCGTGAAGCTGGAACAGGAAAGCTTCGGGATCGCCCAGCCCGCGGGCGGAAGTCATGTGGGCGCGGTAGCCCGCAGCCCGCAGGCGCCTCATCAGCCTGGTCTCGGCGCCACCCTCGAGGGGCACAAACAGGGCCAGGGCTCCGGCACGCTCCAGATCCTGGCGAAAACCGCGGCCGGTGAGCAGCAGAGGCATCGGATCTGGAAGCGTCAACCGGGGGAGTCTGGCAGCCCCGAGCGCCTACGGGGGGGAAGGCAGGTCATGCGGTACATTGGATTCTTGTGCTGTCCATCTGTGCCCGTCCGCTAGCCGGGCCTCCAGAGATCAGCACAGGGGTCGTCATTGGTGATGACTCCTCCAGGCCAGCACGGCCCGAGCAGCGTTCATCCGCCGCCGGAACCGTCGGGAAACTGTCCCACCCCGCCCCAGGTCTTCCCGGGTCAGGGCAGCGTCAAGTCCCAGCCCGCTGATTCGTCTCGCTAGCTCCAGGCCTCGTCCACCGCGTTTTCCCACCGGGATCCGCCTCTGCCGACGCCGCACTGCGATTCACCGATTCAGCCCCGCCGTTCCCGTCACAGCCTCGAATGCCTGCCCTCACCGGCGGTTCGAGTGCTCAGGAACGGCACCACGCTCCGGCGTGATCCCAGCTTCCCTTGCCCCGGGTTTCACCCTGGCATCGGCGGCGTCAGTCCAGCTGGCGTTTTCCTCCCTCCCATGTCCATCGGCATTCTCGGGAAGAAATTGGGCATGTCCCAGTTCTTCGACGACGAGGGCAGATCCATCCCGGTCACCGTGATCGAGGCTGGTCCCTGCCGCATCACCCAGCTCAAAAGCGAAGCCACCGACGGCTACACGGCGGTGCAAATCGGCTTCGGCGACATTCGCGAGAAGCTCGTCAACAAGCCCGCCAAAGGTCACCTCGCCAAGTCCGGCAGTGATCCCCTGCGCCATCTGCGCGAATACCGCGTCGACGCCGTCGACTGTCTGGAGCTCGGCAGTGCCATCACCGTGACCGCGTTCGAAGCCGGCCAGAAGGTCGACGTCAGCGGCGACACCATGGGCCGGGGTTTCGCCGGTTACCAGAAGCGCCATGGCTTCAGCCGGGGCCCCATGACCCACGGCTCCAAGAACCACCGTGAACCGGGCTCCACCGGCGCCGGCACCACGCCGGGCCGCGTCTACCCCGGCAAGCGCATGGCGGGCCGCTACGGCGGCAAACAGACCACCACCCGCGGCCTGACCATCCTCAAGGTGGACGCCGAACGCAACCTGCTGGTGGTCAAGGGATCGGTGCCCGGCAAGCCGGGAGCCCTGCTCGACATCCGCCCGGCCAAGCGGGTGGGCAGCAAAGCCGCGAACTGAGGAGGAGACCCATGACTGACTGTGTGATTCGCGATTGGCAGGGCAAGGAGAGCGGCAAGGCCTCCCTTGACCTGAGCGTCGCCAAGGAAACCTCTGCCGCCGACCTGCTGCACCGCGCCGTGGTGCGCCAGCTGGCCCACGCCCGTCAGGGCACCGCCAGCACGCTCACCCGGGCCGAAGTGGCCGGCGGCGGCCGCAAGCCCTACAAGCAGAAGGGCACAGGCCGGGCCCGCCAGGGTTCGATCCGCACCCCCCTGCGTCCCGGTGGCGGCATCACGTTCGGCCCCAAGCCGCGCGAGTACAACCTGGCGATGAACCGCAAGGAGCGTCGTCTGGCCCTGCGCACGGCTCTGATGAGCCGTACCGCCGACCTCATCGTGGTCAAGGGCTTCGGCCAGGGCCTCGACACTCCCAAGACCAAGGAGATCACCGCCGCCCTGGGCCGCTTCGGCATCGAAGCCGGCACCAAGGTGCTGCTGGTGCTCGACGGGGCCTCCGACGCTGTGAAGCTGTCGGTGCGCAACCTCGAGAAGGTCAAGCTGATCGCCGCCGATCAGCTCAATGTGTTCGATCTCCTCAACGCCAGGAAGCTGGTGGTGAGCGAAGAGGCCCTCGCGAAGATTCAGGAGGTCTACGGCGATGTCTGAACGTTTTGCAGGGCGGCTGGCGGATGTGATCCGCCGTCCGCTGATCACCGAGAAAGCCACCCGCGCCCTCGAACTCAATCAGTACACCTTCGAAGTGGACCATCGGGCGACCAAGCCCGACATCAAGGCGGCCGTCGAATCGCTGTTCGACGTCAAGGTCGTCGGCCTGAGCACCATGAATCCCCCCCGTCGCACCCGTCGGGTGGGACGCTTCGCCGGCAAACGCGCCCAGGTGAAGAAAGCCGTGGTGCGTCTCGCCGAAGGCAACGCCATCCAGCTGTTCCCTGAGTCCTGAGGGATCTGAACCGACATGGCAATCCGTAACTACCGGCCCAACACCCCCGGCACCCGCACGCTGGTCGTCACCGACTTCAGCGAGATCACGGGCAAGAAGCGCGAACGCGGCCTGGTGGTCGCCAAGCACCGCCGCAAGGGGCGCAACAACCGCGGCGTGATCACCTGCCGCCACCGCGGCGGCGGCCACAAGCGCCTCTACCGCGTCATCGACTTCCGCCGAGACAAGCACGGCGTCGAAGCCCGCGTGGCGGCTATCCACTACGACCCGCACCGCAACGCCCGCCTGGCATTGCTCTATTACAGCGACGGCGAAAAGCGCTACATCCTGGCGCCGGCTGGCATCGAGATCGGCCAGACCCTGGTCTCTGGCCCCGAGTCGCCGATCGAGAACGGCAACGCCCTGCCACTGTCCGCCATCCCCCTCGGCTCCAGCGTCCACAATGTGGAGCTCTATGCCGGCCGGGGCGGTCAGATGGTGCGGACCGCCGGTGCCAGCGCCCAGGTGATGGCCAAGGAAGGTGACTACGTCGCCCTCAAGCTGCCCTCCACCGAGGTGCGGCTGGTGCGTCGTGAGTGCTACGCCACCCTTGGTGAGGTGGGAAACAGCGAACAGCGCAACACGAGCCTCGGCAAGGCCGGACGCAAGCGCTGGCTCGGCCGTCGTCCCGAGGTGCGCGGGAGCGTCATGAACCCCTGCGACCACCCCCACGGTGGTGGCGAGGGTCGGGCGCCGATCGGCCGCTCTGGTCCGGTCACCCCCTGGGGCAAGCCGGCCCTGGGTCTCAAGACCCGGAAGCGGAACAAGCCCAGCAACCGGTTCGTGCTCCGGAAACGTCGCCGCACCTCCAAGCGGAGCCGTGGCGGACGCGACTCCTGATGACTCACACCGCTCTGCTGTACGCCTGATCCGCCATGGGACGCTCACTCAAAAAAGGTCCGTTCGTTGCCGACAGCCTGCTCCGCAAGGTTGAGAAGCAGAACGCCGCCGACGACAAGTCCGTGATCAAGACCTGGTCACGCGCTTCAACGATTCTGCCGATGATGATCGGCCACACCATTGCCGTTCATAACGGCAAGGCCCACGTGCCCGTCTACGTGACGGAGCAGATGGTGGGTCACAAGCTGGGCGAATTCGCGCCCACCCGCACCTTCCGGGGCCACATCAAAGACAAAAAGGGAGGCCGCTGAACCGATGGCAAACAACACCCCCGCCCAGTCCAAGCCGGTCCTGGCCCTAGCCCACGGCCGCTACATCCGTGGCTCCGTGTCCAAGGTGCGCCGCGTTCTCGATCAGATCCGGGGGCGGAGCTACCGCGACGCCCTGATCATGCTCGAGTTCATGCCCTACCGCTCCACCGGACCGATCACCAAGGTCCTGCGGTCCGCGGTAGCCAACGCCGAGCACAACCTCGGCCTCGACCCCGCCTCCCTGGTCATCAGCGAGGCAAGTGCCGACATGGGTCCCTCCCTGAAGCGCTTCCGGCCCCGCGCCCAGGGTCGCGCCTACGCGATCAAGAAACAGACCTGCCACATCAGCATTGGTGTGGCGGCCACTTCCGCCTGAACCCCGAGGACACCGACCGATGGGACACAAGATCCATCCAACCGGCCTGCGCCTGGGGATCACCCAGGACCACCGCTCGCGCTGGTACGCCCCAAGCAAGACCTACCCGACCCTCCTTCAGGAGGACGATCGGATTCGCAAGTTCATCCACAAGAAATACGGCGCTGCGGGCATCAGCGACGTGCTGATCGCCCGCAAGGCCGACCAGCTTGAGGTGGAACTCAAGACCGCACGCCCAGGCGTGCTCGTTGGCCGCCAGGGCAGCGGCATCGAGGAGCTGCGCAGCGGCATCCAGAAGACCCTCGGCGATGCAGGCCGTCAGGTCCGCATCAACGTTGTCGAGGTGGAGCGCGTCGACGCCGACGCCTTCCTGCTGGCCGAGTACATCGCCCAGCAGCTGGAAAAGCGCGTCGCCTTCCGCCGTGTCATGCGCATGGCGGTGCAGCGCGCCCAGCGCGCTGGCGTGCTCGGCCTGAAGATCCAGGTCGGCGGTCGCCTCAACGGCGCCGAGATCGCCCGCACCGAGTGGACCCGGGAGGGTCGCGTGCCCCTGCACACGCTCCGCGCGGACATCGACTACGCCACCAAGGTGGCTACCACCACCTACGGGGTCCTGGGCATCAAGGTCTGGGTGTTCAAGGGTGAGGTGCTTCCCGGCCAGCAGGATCAGCTGCCCGCGGGCGGAGCGCCGAATCGCCGCGCGAACCGGCGTCCCCAACAGTTCGAAGATCGCTCCAACGAGGCGTGAGGGAGGCCTGAACCATGCTGAGTCCAAGACGCGTCAAATTCCGCAAGCAACAGCGTGGCCGCATGCGCGGCATCGCCACGCGCGGCAACACCATCGCCTTCGGGGAGTTCGCTCTCCAGGCCCAGGAATGTGGCTGGATCACCTCCCGCCAGATCGAGGCCAGCCGTCGTGCGATGACCCGCTACGTCAAGCGGGGCGGCAAGATCTGGATCCGGATCTTCCCCGACAAGCCGGTCACGATGCGACCGGCCGAAACCCGCATGGGTTCCGGTAAGGGCAACCCCGAATTCTGGGTGGCCGTGATCAAGCCGGGGCGCATCCTCTTTGAGATGGGTGGTGCCGAAATCACCCCCGAGATCGCCAAGGAGGCCATGCGGCTGGCGCAGTACAAACTGCCCGTCAAAACCAAGTTCCTGTCCCTGGCGGATCAGGAATCGGCCCTTGCAGTGGAGTCCTGAACCATGGCACGTCCCGCCATCGCCGAGGTGCGCAAACTCACCGACGCCCAGATCACCGAACAGATCGACGGCACCCGCCGCGAACTCTTCGATCTCCGCTTCCAGCAGGCCACGCGCCGTCTGGAACACCCGCACCGCTTCAAGGAGGCCCGCATCAAACTGGCCCACCTGCTCTCGGTGCAGCAGGAGCGTCAGCGCTCCGCCGCCTCCTGATCCCCCCTCGATTCCCATGGCACTCAAGGAAAGGGTCGGCACCGTCGTCAGCGACAAGATGGACAAAACGGTGGTGGTCGCGGTGGAAAACCGCTTCCCGCATCCCATCTATCAAAAGACGGTCAGCCGTACCACTCGCTACAAGGCCCACGACGAAGCGAACAGCTGCAAAGTGGGCGACCGGGTTCGCATCACCGAAACCCGCCCACTCAGTCGCACCAAGCGCTGGACTGTGGCCGAGGTGCTCAACGCCTCGACCGGAAACTGAGGAGGACCGACCAATGATCCAACAGGAAACCTTCCTCACCGTCGCTGACAACAGCGGCGCCAAGCGTATCCAGTGCATCCGTGTGCTGGGTACCAACCGTCGCTACGCCCACGTGGGCGATGTGATCGTCGCCGCCGTCAAGGACGCCATGCCCAACATGGGCGTCAAGAAGTCCGACGTGGTCAAGGCCGTGGTGGTTCGCACCCGCGCCACCCTGCGCCGTGACACCGGCAACTCGATCCGGTTCGACGACAACGCCGCCGTGATCCTGGGCAACGACAACAACCCGAAAGGGACCCGCGTCTTCGGTCCCGTCGCCCGCGAATTGCGCGAGCGCAACTTCACCAAGATCGTGTCCCTCGCTCCGGAGGTGATCTGAGATGGCCACCGCAACCCCCAGAGCCAAGACCCCGCTGCGCACCAAGATGCGCATCAAGAAAGGCGACACCGTTCAGGTGATCTCCGGCAAGGACAAGGGCAAGACCGGTGAGGTACTGCGCACGTTGCCTTACGAGAACCGCGTCGTCGTCCAGGGCATCAACCTGCGTACCCGCCACGTCAAACCCACCCAGGAAGGCGAAAGCGGCCGGATCGTCACTGAGGAAGCGTCTCTGCACGCCTCCAACGTGATGCTCTACTCCACTACCAAGAACGTGGCCAGCCGCGTCGAGATCGTGGTCGATAAAGACGGCACCAAGAAGCGCCGCCTCAAGAAGACGGGTGAGGTTCTGGACTGATCACCCGATCAGCCCTTTCCTCTTCAGCCTTCTTCCACCAGCTTCCCTTCTCTATCCCCCCACCCGTCCGCCTTCTGACCAAGCCCAGAAGCGCAACCCCGCCCTCCGTCATGTCACTGAAACAGCGCTACCGGGAGACGATCCAGCCCAAGTTGCTCAAGGATCTGAGTCTCTCCAACGTCCACGAGGTCCCCAAGGTGGTGAAAGTCACCGTCAACCGGGGCCTGGGCGAAGCCGCCCAGAACGCCAAGGCTCTCGAGGCCTCGATCGCCGAACTGGCCACCATCACCGGTCAGAAGGTGGTGGTGACCCGGGCCAAGAAAGCGATCGCCGGCTTCAAGATCCGCCAGGGCATGCCGATCGGCGTGACCGTCACCCTTCGGGGCGAGCGGATGTACGCCTTCCTGGAGCGCCTGATCAATCTGGCTCTGCCCCGCATCCGCGACTTCCGCGGTGTGAGCCCCAAGAGCTTTGACGGACGGGGCAATTACACCATGGGCATCCGGGAGCAGATCATCTTTCCCGAGATCTCCTTCGACAAGATCGACGCCATCCGCGGGATGGACGTGACGATCGTGACCAGCGCCCGCAGCGATGAAGAGGGCCGGGCCCTCCTCCGCGAGATGGGGATGCCGTTCCGCAGTAACTGAGGCTCTTCCGGACACGACCATGGCCAACCACGACCCGATTTCCGACATGCTCACCCGCATTCGCAATGCGAGTGAGAAGCGTCACGAGAGCACCAGGATCCCTGCGTCACGCATGTCCCGGAGCATCGCCAATGTGCTGCAGCAGGAAGGCTTCATCGCTGCCATCTCCGAAGAAGGGGATGGCGTGACCAAGCAGCTGGTGCTGGAGCTCAAGTACAGCGGCAAACATCGCCAGCCCACGATTCGCCGCGTCCAGCGAGTGAGCAAACCTGGCCTCCGCATCTACAAGAACACCCGCCAGCTCCCCAAGGTGCTGGGCGGACTCGGAGTGGCGATCATCTCCACCTCCAAGGGTGTGATGAGCGACCGCGACGCCCGCAAGCAGGGCGTCGGTGGTGAAGTGCTCTGCTACGTCTACTGATCCAGGGAGCTCAACGCAATGTCACGCATCGGTAAAGCCCCGATTCCCATCCCCGCCACGGTTAACGTCGCTCTCGACGGACTCGCCGTGACGGTGAAGGGCCCCAAGGGCGAACTCAGCCGCACCCTCCCCGACGGGGTCAGCATCAGCCAGGACGGCGACACCCTCGTGGTGAGCCCGTCCAGCGCCAATCGCCGCTCACGGGAGCGCCACGGCCTCAGCCGCACCCTCGTGGCCAACATGGTCGAAGGGGTCAGCCAGGGATTCACCCGCAAGCTCGAGATCGTCGGCGTGGGCTACCGCGCCTCGGTCCAGGGCCGCAAGCTCGTGGTCAGCGCCGGCTACAGCCATCCGGTCGAGATGGTGCCGCCCGAGGGCGTCACCTTCGCCGTCGAGAACAACACCACCGTGCTCGTCTCCGGCGCCGACAAGGAAGTCGTTGGCAACGAGGCCGCCAAGGTGCGGGCCATCCGTCCCCCCGAGCCCTACAAGGGCAAGGGCATCAAGTACGAAGGGGAGCGGATCCTGCGCAAGGCCGGCAAGACCGGCAAGAAATAGAGGTCTGCTCGAGCCCCATCGCCTGATCCCCCATGTCTTCCCTCTCCCGCAAACAGCAGACCCAGAAGCGTCACCGCCGCCTGCGTCGTCTGCTCTCCGGCACCGCCGACCGGCCCCGGCTGGCGGTGTTCCGCTCCAACAACCACATCTACGCCCAGGTCATCGACGACGACGCCCAGAACACGCTCTGTGCGGCCTCGACCCTCGACAAAGACCTGCGCACCAGCCTCAAGGCCAGTGGCACCTGCGACGCCTCCATCGCCGTGGGTGAACTGGTCGCCAAGCGCGCCCTGGCCAAGGGCATTCAGCAGGTGGTCTTCGATCGAGGCGGCAACCTGTATCACGGCCGGGTCAAGGCCCTGGCCGACGCCGCCCGGGAAGCGGGCCTTCAATTCTGATCCCTGCTCTCACCATGACCGAAACCAACGATCCGATCCAGACCAGCGACATTCCGGCGGCGTCCGACGTGCCTGCGGCGGCTGAAGGCCAGCAGCAGGAACGCCGTGGCGGTGGTGGCGGTGGCCAGCGGGGTGACCGCGACCGCCGGGGTGGCGGCGGCGGCCGTGGCCGTGACAACCGACGGGGCCAGGAGCGCGACTCCGAATGGCAGGAGCGCGTGGTGCAGATCCGCCGCGTCTCCAAGACCGTCAAGGGCGGTAAGAAGATGAGCTTCCGCGCCATCGTCGTGGTCGGCAACGAGCGCGGCCAGGTGGGCGTGGGTGTCGGCAAGGCCGGAGATGTCATCGGCGCGGTCCGCAAGGGCGTGGCCGACGGCAAGAAGCACCTGGTCAAGGTGCCCCTGACCCGCACCAGCTCGATCCCCACGATCAGCAATGGCCGCGACGGCGCCGCCAGCGTGCTGATCAGGCCGGCCGCCCCCGGTACCGGGGTTATCGCGGGCGGTTCGATCCGCACCGTGCTTGAGCTCGCCGGCATCAAGAACGTGCTGGCCAAGCGCCTGGGCTCCAAGACCCCGCTCAACAACGCCCGTGCCGCGATGGTGGCCCTCGAGGCCCTGCGCACCCACAAGGAGACCGCCAAGGAGCGGGGCATCTCCCTCGAGCAGATCTACTCCTGAGATCCCCGATGACTTCCTTCTCTCTCGATTCCCTCAAGCCCCAGCCCGGCGCCCGCCGCCGCAAGACCCGCAAGGGCCGCGGCATCGCCGCCGGCCAGGGAGCCAGCTGCGGCTTCGGCATGCGCGGCCAGAAATCCCGCTCCGGTCGCCCTACCCGCCCCGGCTTTGAGGGCGGCCAGATGCCCCTCTACCGCCGAGTGCCCAAGCTCAAGCACTTCCCTCTGGTCAACCCGAAGGAGTTCACGGTCATCAACGTGAGCAAGCTCGCCGAACTCAAGGCCGGCAGCACCGTCACTCTGGACTCCCTCGTCAAGGAGGGCCTCGTCACCAGTCCCAAGCATCCGCTCAAGGTGCTCGGCAACGGTGATCTGACAGTGAAGCTCACCGTTCAGGCCGCTGCCTTCACCGCCAGCGCCCGCGAGAAGATTGAGGCCGCCGGCGGCAGCTGCGAGATCACCGGCTGAGTCCGGTGCAGCGCGCCACCTTCTAAGTTCGGAGCCGTCCGTCCCGCCACCAGGCCGGGCGGACGGCTCTTTCCATCTTCAAGCCCGCTCTCCCTCACCCCGCCCGCATACGTCATGGTCGTCAGCCGGGGGCGCAACCCGAGCGCCGCGGAAATCATCAGCCAGCTCTTCCAAGCGAAGACCCTGAGGGACCGGGTGCTCACCACCCTGGGCCTACTGCTGCTGGTGCGCCTCGGCATCTATATCCCGGTTCCGGGCATCGATCGGGTGGCCTTTCAGGACTTCCTCGCCCGCGGCGGTCAGCTGATCGGCTTTCTCGACATCTTCACCGGTGGTGGCCTCTCCACGCTGGGCGTCTTCGCCCTCGGCATCCTGCCCTTCATCAACGCCTCGATCATCCTGCAGCTGCTCACGGCCGCCCTGCCCCAGCTGGAGGATCTCCAGAAGAACGAAGGGGAGGCCGGGCGCCGCAAGATCGCCCAGATCACTCGCTACGTGGCGCTCGGCTGGGGCATCCTGCAGAGCGTCGTCTTCGCCTTGATCCTGCGCCAGTACGCTCTGCCGGGCCTGCCCGACTGGATGTTCGTGCTGCAGACCAGCCTGGCCCTGGTCACCGGCTCGATGGTGGTGATGTGGATCAGCGAAGTGATCACGGAGCGGGGCATCGGCCAGGGCGCCTCCCTGGTGATCTTCATCAACATCGTCGCCACCCTGCCCAAGGCGCTGAGCTCCACCATCGAACTGGCCCAGAGCGGCGACCGCAGCACCGTCGGGGGCATCGTCGTGCTGGCCCTGGTGTTCCTGGTCACGATCGTGGGTATCATCTTCGTGCAGGAGGGCAACCGCCGCATTCCGATCGTGAGCGCCAAGCGCCAGGTGGGCGAGGCCGGCATGCTCGCCTCACGTCAGAGCTACCTGCCGCTGAAGCTCAATGCCGGCGGAGTAATGCCGATCATCTTCGCCTCGGCGGTGGTGTTCCTGCCCCTCACCATCGCCAACCTCACCGGCAGCCCCTGGTTGATCCGTGTCGCGGGCTACCTCAGCCCCAACAGCAGCACCCCTTGGCTCTATGCCCTGGTGTTCTTCGGGCTGATCCTGGGCTTCGGCTTCTTCTACGCCTCCCTCACGGTCAACCCGGTCGACATCGCCACCAACCTCAAGCGGAGCGGCGTCGCCATCCCGGGGGTACGGCCCGGCTCCTCCACCGCCACCTTCCTGATGGGGGTGCAGAACCGGCTCACCCTGCTAGGTGGCCTCTTCCTCGGGGCCATCGCCATCATCCCCTCGGCGGTGGAGGGTGCCACCCAGGTCCGCACCTTCCAGGGCCTTGGGGCCACCTCCCTGCTGATCCTGGTGGGCGTGGCGATCGACACGGCCAAACAGGTCCAGACCTACGTGATCTCCCAGCGCTACGAAGGCATGGTGCGGCAGTAGCCCCCCTGCGGCGCCGCGCCCAGCCACCCTCCCCTGACGCCATCCATCCACTGATGCCATGAAGCAACGCCTTCTCTTTCTGGGCCCCCCCGGGGCCGGCAAGGGCACCCAGGCCCAGCGCCTGGCTGCCGAGCAGGGCCTGCTGCACCTCTCCACCGGCGATCTGCTGCGGGCCGAAGTGGAGGCCGGCAGCGAGCTCGGCCGCGAGGCCAAGGCGGTGATGGCCCGCGGCGAACTGGTCAGCGACGCCCTGGTGCTGGCAATCGTGCGCAGCCGCCTGGAGGGGCAGGACGGCGGCTGGCTGCTCGATGGCTTCCCGCGCAATCTGGCCCAGGCCGAAGCCCTCGATGCCCTGCTCGCCAGCCTGGGCCAGAGCATCGAGCTGGTGGTGCTGATGGAGCTCGATGACGGCGTGCTGCTGCAGCGCCTGCTCTCCCGCGGCCGCGCCGACGACAACGAGGAGGTGATCCGCCACCGCCTTGAGGTGTATCGCGAACAGACCTCCCCCCTGATCGCGCACTACCGCGGACTGGGCCTGCTGCAGTCGGTGGAGGCCGCCGGCACAGTCGAAGTGATCGGCGAGCGCATTGCCGCCCTGCTGACGACCCAAGGGACGGACAGTTGACCCATGTGATAGGGTGCTCGTTTGCAAATTCGGAGACCAAATCCGCCCATGAAGGTGCGTGCCTCGGTCAAGAAAATGTGCGAGAAATGTCGGGTGATTCGTCGCCACGGCCGGGTAATGGTCATTTGCACCAATCCCAAGCACAAGCAGCGCCAGGGCTGAGCCCGGCCCTGCCACCCCCGCTCCACGGCGGGATTTCTCTCCCGCCCCGCGGCGGGAGGCTTTAGCGAACTGTCGCCCTACGGCCGCCCTCTCAAGGCAGCCCAGAGCCATCAGCCGCCCTCACTCCACCGTCCGGTGGAGTCCCTCTGCCCCCTGATCGTTTCCCCAACGTGGCTCGGATCGCCGGTGTCGACATCCCTCGTGACAAGAGGGTCGAGATCTCTCTCACCTATGTGTATGGCATCGGTCTCACCCGTGCCCGCAAGATCATCGCCAAAACCGGCGTCAACCCCGACACCCGGGTCAAGGACCTGAGCGACGCCGACGTGCAGAAGCTCCGGGGCGCCGCCGAATCCTTCACCCTCGAAGGCGATCTGCGTCGCGAAGAGGGCATGGCCCTCAAGCGCCTCCAGGACATCGGCTGCCTGCGGGGCCGCCGCCATCGCATGGGTCTGCCCGTGCGGGGCCAGCGCACCCGCACCAACGCCCGCACCCGCCGTGGCGCCCGCAAAACCGTCGCCGGAAAGAAAAAGTAAGCCACGCGGCTTGCCTGTCCCGGCACCGTCACCCGCCCCGCCGCCGCAACCCGGCACGGCTCTCCAGCCGTGTCTTCGCTCCCGAGCCCTGGCTCCCGAGTCTGCGGCGTCACCGAGGCGTTTCCCCAGTCCCCCGATCACCTCCCTGCCATTGCAGGGTTTCCGCCATGGCCAAGCCCGCCAAGAAAACCGGCCCCAAGAAGGCCAAGCGCAACGTCCCCAACGGCGTCGCCCACATTCAGAGCACCTTCAACAACACGATCGTGTCGATCACCGACACGGCCGGAGAGGTGATCAGTTGGTCGTCGGCCGGAGCCAGCGGCTTTAAGGGTGCCCGCAAGGGAACCCCGTTCGCCGCCCAGACCGCCGCCGAAGCGGCCGCTCGCCGCGCCCTCGAACAGGGCATGCGCCAGATCGAGGTGCTGGTGCGCGGTCCTGGCTCGGGCCGGGAGACCGCCATCCGCGCCCTGCAGGTGGCGGGCCTGGAGATCACGCTGATCCGCGACGTCACTCCCCTGCCCCACAACGGCTGCCGCCGTTCCAAGCGCCGGCGGGTCTGATCGCCAGCCTTCCAGCCCCACCGGCTCCGTTCCTCTTTCCGCCTTCTCAGACCGTGCTGCACTACCAGATCGATCGGGTCGAGCACCAGGTTGCCGACGACCGCTCCCAGACCGGCGTCTTCGTGATCGGTCCCCTCGACCGGGGCCAGGCCACCACCCTGGGTAACGCCCTGCGCCGGGTGTTGATCGGCGGCCTGGAGGGCAGTGCGATCACCGCGGTGCGCCTCGCTGGCGTGAACCACGAGTACGCGACCGTGCCGGGTGTGCGCGAGGACGTGCTCGACATCCTGCTCAACTGCAAGTCTGTGCCCGTCTGCAGCCGCAGCCGGGAGCTGGAGATCGGCCGCCTGGTCGTCACCGGTCCCGCCACCGTCACCGCCTCCGACCTGCAATTCTCCTCCCAGGTCCAGGTGATCGACAGCGATCGCCAGATCGCCACCGTGGCCGAGGGCCACACTCTGGAGATGGAGGTTCACGTGGAGCGGGGCATCGGCTACCGCCCCGTCGACCGCCACAACGAGGACACCAGCGCCATCGATTTGCTGCAGATCGATGCCGTGTTCATGCCCGTCAAGCGCGTGAATTACAGCGTCGATGAGACGGCCGTGGGTGAGGGCGGCTCCGCCCGCGAGCGCCTGCGACTCGAGATCGAGACCAACGGCAGCGTCACCCCGGACGACGCCATGGCCCAGGCCGCCAACCAGCTGATCGGCCTGTTCCAGCCCCTGGCCACCCTCACCATGGTGGAGGAGCCTGGCCTTGAGCCCGAGCCCTCCGCCGAGGCCCAGATTCCTCTTGAGGAACTCAACCTCTCGGTGCGGGCCTACAACTGCCTCAAGCGGGCCCAGGTCAACTCCGTCTCGGATCTGATGGGCTTCAGCTACGAGGATCTGCTGGAGATCAAGAACTTCGGCTCCAAGTCGGCCGACGAGGTGATCGAAGCCCTCGAGCGCATCGGCATCTCCCTGCCCCAGAGCCGCACCAGCGCCTGAGCGCTGCCTGTTTTCCCCGCCCTACGTTTCCCCAGCGACAGCCCGCTTCCGACCCATGCGACACCAGTGCCGAGTCCCCCTGCTGGGACGCCCTGCCGACCAACGCAAGGCCATGCTGCGTGGCCTGACCACCCAGTTGATCCGCGAGGGTCGCGTCACCACCACCAAGGCCCGGGCCAAGGCCCTGCGTGATGAAGCCGAGCGCATGATCACGCTGGCCAAGGAGGGCAGCCTCTCCTCCCGCCGCCGCGCCATCGGCTACATCTACGACAAGCAGCTGGTGCACGCCCTGTTCGACAAGGCCCAGGATCGCTATGGCGAGCGCAACGGTGGCTACACCCGTATCATCCGCACCGTGCGCCGCCGCGGCGACAACGCCGAAATGGCGATCATCGAACTTGTCTGAGCCCTGGTGAGCAGGCCGATCCGCCGGATCGCCCTCTGCCTCCAATACGAGGGTTCGGCCTTTTGCGGCTGGCAGCGGCAACCGCGTGACCCCAGCGTGCAGGAGACGCTGGAAGCGGCGATCGCCGCGCTTGATCCGCACCGGCCCGTGCAGACGATGGCGGCCGGCCGCACCGACAGCGGCGTCCATGCCGCGGGCCAGGTGGTGCACTTTGATGCCGCCGGGCCGATCCCCCCCCAGCGCTGGGCCAAGGCGCTCAACGGCCGCCTGCCCGCCACGATCCGAGTGCGAGCTGCCACCGAGGTGCCGGCTCAGTGGCATGCCTGCTATTCGGCCCGCTACCGGCGCTACCGCTACACGATTCACAACGGCCGCGCCCCCAATCTCTTCCTGGCCCCCTGGAGCTGGCACCGCTACCGGCTGAGGCTCGACGAGCGGGCCATGGCGGCGGCCCTGGACACTCTCCTGGGCGAGCACGATTTCTCCGCCTTCCAGCGGAGCGGCAGCCGCCGTCGCCATGCCCGCACCACCCTGCAGGAGGGGAGCCTGGAGCGCCAGGGGGATCTGATCGTGGTGGAGCTCCAGGCCAGTGGCTTCCTCTACGGCATGGTGCGCCTGGTGATGGGTCAGCTGGTGGACGTGGGGGAGGGCCGCCTCAACGTGGCCGCCTTCCAGGACCGCTGGAGCCGCCGGGCCCGGGCGGAGGTTAAGGAAGCGGCTCCCCCCCAAGGCCTTTGCCTGCTGCGGGTGGGCTATGACGCCGAAATTTTTCCCAGAGCCGCCTGGTATGATTGCCAACCGCGGTTTCAGCTGGAATCGTGTGATCCGCCCCCCGATCGGGGACCGTCCCAGGCCACGGATGTGGCAATGGTGCCGGACGCTGATCGGTGACGCGGTAGTTTCTCAAAACCCGTATCCATCCGCCCGTTCCCGAACCCCGTTCGCGAGCGGATGCGATGGGCTCCCCAGCCGGCCTGCCGGTGCCCTCCAGGCGCAATGAACAAGACAACCCTGCCTTCTCTCGACACCCTCGACCGCCAGTGGTACCTGGTCGACGCCGCCGACCAGACCCTCGGCCGGCTCGCCAGTGAAGTGGCTCAGGTGCTGCGTGGCAAGAACAAGCCCACCTACACCCCCCACCTGGACACCGGCGACTTCGTCGTGGTGATCAACGCCGAGAAGGTGCGTGTGAGTGGCAACAAGGCCACCCAGAAGTTCTACCGCCGTCACTCGGGCCGCCCCGGTGGCATGAAGACCGAAACCTTCGCCCACCTGCAGGGCCGCCTGCCCGAACGGATCATCGAGGTGGCCGTCAAGGGCATGCTTCCCCACAACGCCCTCGGCCGCCAGCTGTTCCGCAAGCTGAAGGTCTACAAGGGCGCCGAGCATCCCCACACCGCCCAGCAGCCCCAAGCCCTCGCCCTCGATCCCGCCGCCTCAGCCACCAAATGACCAGTTCCACCAACCGTGTTGTCTACTGGGGCACCGGCCGCCGCAAGACCGCCGTCGCCCGTGTGCGGGTCGTTCCCGGCAGTGGCAGCGTCACCATCAACGGCCGCCCCGGCGACAACTACCTCAACTACAACCCCGTCTACCTGGCGGCAGTGAAAGCTCCCCTCCAGACCCTCGGCCTCGAAGGCCAGTACGACCTGCTGGTCAACGTGCGCGGCGGCGGGCTCACCGGCCAGGCCGATGCCATCAAGCAAGGTGCCGCTCGGGCCCTTTGCGACCTCTCCCCGGACAACCGTAAGCCGCTCAAGGTCGAAGGCCACCTCAGCCGCGACCCCCGGGCCAAGGAGCGCCGAAAGTACGGCCTCAAGAAAGCCCGCAAGGCTCCCCAGTTCTCCAAGCGCTGATTGCGCCTCCGCTGCCCCGTCCGCTTCCTCCCGCCATGCCGAAGGCCGACATCCATCCCACCTGGTATCCCGATGCCAAGGTGATCTGTAATGGAGAGGTGGTCATGACCACCGGCTCCACCCAGCCCGAGCTCCACGTCGATGTGTGGAGCGGCAACCACCCCTTCTATACCGGAACCCAGAAGATCCTCGACACCGAGGGCCGGGTCGACCGCTTCATGCGCAAGTACGGCATGGGCAGTTCCGACTCCACCAGCTCCAATAAGAAGGCCGCTGCCACGGTCACAGCCACCGTCACAACCACCGACACCGACAGCAGCAGCAACGCCAGCGGCGACAGCTGAACACCACCTCCGTCTGCAGGCGCCCCAGCTCCCTGACGACTCCGTCCGCCTCCTGGCCGGATGCCGCCCGCGGCATCCGGCCTTTGTTCTGCCCCATGGACCCTGCCCTGCTGAGCGAACGGCTCGAAACCGCCTGCCGCACCTTCGAAACCCTGGAGCGGCAGCTGGCCGATCCGGCCGTCGCCGCCGATCCCACCCAGTTGCAGAACCTGGCACGGGAGCGCGCCAGGCTGGAGCCCCTGGTGGCCGACTACCGGCTCCGCCAGAAACTGCAGGGTGAGCTGGCGGACACCCGCAGCCTGCTGCGGGAGCACCGCGGCGATGCCGCCATGGCGGACTTGCTGGAGCTGGCCGGCGAGGAGCTAGTGCTGCTCCAGGGGCGTCTCGCGGTCCTGGAGCAACGGCTAACCCTGGCGCTGCTGCCCTCGGATCCCCGCGACGAGCGAAGCGTGATGCTGGAGATCCGCGCCGGTGCCGGCGGCGACGAGGCCTGCCTCTGGGCCGGGGATCTGGCCCGCCTCTACGAGCGCCTGGCCCAGCGCCGCGGCTGGCAGGTGCAGCCGGTGAGCGCCTCCGAGGCCGATCTTGGCGGCTACAAGGAGTTGATCCTCTCGATCCGCGGCGACGGCATCTACAGCCAGCTCAAGTTCGAGGCGGGCGTGCACCGCGTCCAGAGGGTGCCGGCCACCGAATCCCAGGGGCGGGTGCACACCTCGACCGCCACGGTGGCGGTGATGCCGGAGGCCGACCCGGTGGAGGTGCAGATCGATCCGGGGGACCTGGAGATCAGCACGGCCCGCTCCGGCGGCGCTGGGGGCCAGAACGTCAACAAGGTGGAGACCGCCGTCGACCTGCTGCACAAACCCACCGGCATCCGGGTCTTCTGCACCCAGGAGCGCTCCCAGCTGCAGAATCGCGAGCGGGCCATGGAGATCCTGCGAGCCAAGCTCTACGAGCGTCAGCTGGCCGAGGCCGCGGCGGCCGAGAGCTCGGAACGGCGCTCCCAGGTGGGCAGCGGCGATCGCAGTGAGAAGATCCGCACCTACAACTACAAGGACAACCGGGTCACCGATCACCGGCTGGGCCGCAACTTCTCGCTTGAACCGGTGCTCGACGGCCAACTCGACGAGGTGATCGGCGCCTGCATCGCCGCCGAGCAGAGCCGCCAACTGGAGGCACTGGCCGAGCGGGCCGGCGGTGCCGGCGGCTGAACGGAAGCCGAGGCTCCAGGACGGTGCCGGCGCTTCAGGCGCCGATCACATACTTGGCCCACTCGCCGTTCTGACCGGCGCGGATTCGGCGGCTGGCCTCGAAGCTGAGGCTACTGGGCGGACGCCGGGGTTCACGGCGCAGGGGCATGCCCGCCTCACGGGGGGTGCGGTTGCCCTTGCGCACATTGCAGGGCAAGCAGGCCGTGGTTACGTTCTCCCAGACATCGGCGCCGCCCCGGCTGCGGGGCAGCACATGGTCAATCGAGAGGGGCTCACCGCCGAAGCCGCAGTACTGGCAGGTGTGGCCATCCCGCTGAAAGACATGGCGCCGGGTGAGCGGCATCTGGCGATAGGGCACCCGCACGAACTGGCGCAGCCGAATCACGGTGGGCAACAGCAAGCCCGGACGGATCGCATGGGAGGCGTGGTGCTCGAGGCCTTCCGCCTTGCCCTTGAGCAACATCACCATCGCCCGACGCCAGGTGGTGATGTTCAGCGGTTCGTAGGAGGCATTCAGAACGAGAACGTGGCCCATGCCAGCCCCCTGGATTCCTGTAAGGCTAACGAGACTTCCCTCAGGATTCGGTCACCGTCATGACCTTGGACCGGGCGGCACCGCTCCGGAGCCGCTGAGAGCCCCGGGTCCACCTGGCTAGCGTCGGCTGAGTAGCGTCGCCGGGCGATGGCGCTCCCTTCCCCCTCTGCCCTGGCCGCCCTGCTGGACGGCGAGCTCCTCGGCCCGGTCGGCGAGGGTCCGATCCGCCGCGCGGCCATCGACTCGCGGCGGGTGCAACCGGGCGATGCCTTCTTCGCCCTGGCAGGCCGCCACCGCGATGGCCATGCTTTTGCCGACGCAGCGCTCGCGGCCGGGGCCAGCCTGGTGGTGCTGCAACGCCCCGGAGCGGGGGAGGCGCCACCGCTGGAGCCGCTGAGCGGCCCCCGGCTGCTGGTCGACGATCCCCTTGAAGCCCTGCAGCGGCTGGCAGCCTGGCACCGTCGCCACAACCTGCGCCAGGTGGTGGCGATCACCGGCAGCAACGGCAAGACGGTGGTCAAGAACGCCCTCACCGCCTTGCTGGCCAGTCGCTACCGGGTGGCGGCCAGCCCCGGCAGCTGGAACAGCCAGGTGGGGGTCCCCCTGGCCGTGCTGGCCGCCCCGGCCGGCGCCGAGCTGGGCGTGTTCGAAGCGGGTGCCTCGGCGCCGGGCGAGATGGCACGGATCGCGGCGATCCTGCAGCCCGACTACGGCGTGCTGGTGAACGTGGGCCTGGCCCACCGGGCCGGCTTCGGCAGCCGGGAGGTGACCGCCCGCGAAAAGATGCGCCTGTTCCGGGACCTGCCGGCCACGGGATGGTTGATCGCTCCGGCCGACCCGCTGCTGGAGGCCCTGCCCGTACCCTGTGAGCGCCTGCATCCCGGAGCAGCGGCTCCCCGGGTGATCGAGCGGCATCCCACAGCCACGGGCCTGCTGCTTAGGCTGGACTTCGGCGACGACGACCTGCGGCTCCTGCCGGTGAGCACCCGCTCGGCCCCGCTGGTGGACGACCTCCTGATCGCCATGACCGCTGCCCTGAGGCTCGGCATCGGCGTCGAGGAGATCCTGGCGGTGCTGGAGAACTACAGCTTCGGTCCCACCCGCATGGAGACCTGGCGCACCCCCGATGGCATCACGATCGTCAACGACACCGCCAGCGACGATCCCCTCTCGGTCCAGGCCGCCCTGGAGGCGGTGGCCGCCAGCCCGGAGGCCGGCGGCCGGCGCCTGTTCGTGTTCGGCGGCATGGCGGAACTCGGCGCCAGCGAGGCCCGCGAACATGCCGTGATCGGCCAGGTGGCAGCGGAGCAGGGCTTCAGCCACCTGCTGCTGTTGCCCCATCCCGCCCAGCGCCACACCGCCGCGGCCTGGCGCGCCGTGCAGCCCGACGCCCCCGTGCTGGAACTGGCCGATCCCACCGCCCTGCGCGACACCTTGCGCACCCTGGCCCGTCGCGGCGACACCCTGCTGCTGAAGGGAGCCGCCCGCCAGGGACTGGCCGCCGCAGCCTGTGCGATCTGGGAATCGATGGCACCCCGGCGCTTCATGGTCGACCTGGACGCCATCCACGAGAACATCGCCCGCTTCCGCGCCCTCTGTGGCCCCGAGGTGGCGATCCTGGCGGTGCTCAAGGCCTGGGCCTATGGCACCGAGCTGGCCCGGCTGGCCACCGCCCTGCAGGAGAGCGGCGTCGACTGGATCGGCGTGTCCGCCGCCGACGAGGGCGCCACCCTGCGCCGGGCCGGGGTGCACCTACCGATCCTGGTGATGCTGATGGACATCGAGGAGGTGGACAAGGCGGTGCGCTACCGGCTCACCCCGGTGGTCTATTCCCTGGCCTTCGCCCAGGCGCTGGTGGCGGCGCTGCAGGCGATGGGGGCCCGCTGCGACGTGCACCTAGAGATCGACACCGGCATGGGGCGCCTGGGGGTGCCTGCAGCCGAGGCGCTCGCCGCCGCCAGGCTGCTTCGGGCCTCGGGCGTGGTGCGCCTCACCGGCCTGATGACCCATCTCTCCTCGGCCGACGACCCCGCCGCCGATGCCTGCACCGAAGCCCAGCTGGAGCGTTTCCAGCAGCAGGTGGCGGCGATCCGGGCCGAGGGCGACGGGCCCCTTTGCGTCCATGCCGCCGCCACCTCCGCCAGCGTTCGCTTCCCCACAGCCCGCCTCGACATGGTGCGGCTAGGACTGGGCCTCTACGGCCTGCATCCCTCCCCCGCCGTCGCCGAAGCGATGGAGCTGCAGCTGGCGGTGGCCTTCGTAAGCCGCCTAGCCCAGGTTAGCCTCTGGCCTCGCGGACAGGCGATCGGATACAACGGCACCTACGTGGTGGAGGCGGCGGAGCAGCGGGTGGGCATCGTGGCGGTGGGCTACAACGACGGCGTTCCCTGGCGCAGCGGCAACGTGGGCGAGGTGCTGGTGCACGGCCGCCGCGTGTGCGTGCTGGGGCGGGTGTCGATGGACTCGATGGCGATCGATCTCAGCGCGGTCCCCGAGGCCGCCGTCGGCGATGAGGTGCTGCTCTTCGGGGCCCACGAAGGGCAGGTGCTGCGGCCGGAGGAGACGGCTGCACGAGCCGGCACGATCCCCTACGAGCTGCTGGTGAACGTCGACAGCCGGCGGGTGCAGCGGCTGTTCCGCGGCGACTGATCCCCAGCGACTGGGCCAGGAGCCAGCCGGTCGCAACTTGGTCAGGTAAACTCGGCAAGCCGCTGGAGAGGTGGCTGAGTGGTTGAAAGCGGCTCCCTGCTAAGGAGTTACAGGAGGCAACTTCTGTCGAGGGTTCGAATCCCTCCCTCTCCGTTTGAATCAGGTTT
>CAIRWM010000084.1 GCA_903882285.1 uncultured cyanobacterium | reverse complement strand
AGATGTCGCGGGATCGTCGAGCGGGCAGAGCAGCTCGGGAACCCGGGACGGAATGGAAGGGCGGAATCCCGCCACAGCTAATGTAACGGAAGGTTGCGGGGTTTGACAAGGGGTTCATGAAGCAATGCTGAGGGAGATCCGCCCACCGCTCGCCGGCGGTCGCTGCGACCGGCGGGTGACCTGGAGTCCGAGCCTCACGCTCGTGCCGACGCGGGCCTGTTTCAACGCCTGTGGCTACTGCTCCTTTCGGCGCTCTCCCGAGCCGGAGGCTCCCCTCACCGATGCGCTCTCCGATGCCTCGGCGGCCGCGGCTCTGGTCGCCCGACCCGCGGCGACGGAAGTGCTGCTGCTCAGCGGGGAGGTGGCTCCGGGGTCTCCCTGGCGGGCCGCTTGGTTTGCCCGTTTGCTGGCCCTCTCCCGCCAGGTGCTGCGCGCCGGCCGGTTGCCCCATACCAACGCCGGTCCCCTGGCGCTTCGGGAGATGGCGGCCCTTGGCCGGCTCAACCCCTCCATGGGCCTGATGCTGGAGGGGCTGGGGCCGGCCCTGGAGCCCTGGCATCGCCAGGCTCCATCCAAGCGACTGGAGGTGCGGCTGGGCCAGCTGGTGCAGGCCGGTCGGCTGGGCCTTCCCTTCACCACTGGCCTGCTGCTCGGTCTGGGGGAAAGCCGGGCCGATCGCCTCGTGGCCCTGGAGCTGCTCGCCCACCTGCAGCGGCGCTGGGGACATCTTCAGGAGGTGATCCTGCAGCCCTGGCGGCCGCATGGGCAGGCCGCCGTGCCGCTCAGTGCCGCGGAGCAGGCCGACCTGCTCGAGACGATCAGTGCCGCCCGCCAGCTGCTGCCGCCTGAGGTTCACCTGCAGCTGCCGCCTAACCTCTGGCCCCTTGATACCTTGCCTCAGGCTCTCGATGCCGGCATCGACGATCTCGGTGGCATCGACAGCCACGACGTGATCAATCCCGCCTATGGCCAGCCCACACCGCCGGCCCTGGCGCAGCGGCTGGCGGCGGCGGGGTGGCTGCTTGAGCCAAGGCTATGTGTGCACGAGGCCTGGCTTCCTTGGCTGCCGCTGGCCCTGCGCCGCCAGGCAGCGGTGCTGCAGCGGCGCCTGCGGCTGAAGGTCGCCCACTCTTGTTAGCGTCCCAGCCTCTGAGCCCCCGCGAGCCGTGAGCGACCACCGGGTGCTGCTGGTGCGCCTGCCCTGCAATCCGATCTTCCCGATCGGGCCCATCTATCTCGCCGATCACCTGCACAAGCAGTTCCCGGGACTGCCGCAGCGAATTCTTGATCTGGCGGCCCTGCCCCTGCTCGATGTCCGGCGGGTGCTGTTGGAAACGGTCGACGCCTTCCGTCCCACCCTGCTGGTGTTCTCCTGGCGGGACATCCAGATCTACGCGCCGGTGGATGGCCGGGGCGGCAACCCGCTGCAGAATTCCTTTGAAGTGTTCTATGCGCGTCAGCCGCTGCAGCGCCTGCGCGGCGCCCTGGGCGGACTGCGCCTCATGGGGGCTTATTACGGCGAGCTCTGGCGCAATCTTGGATTGGTGCGCCGCGGGCTGGCCCGGGCCCGTCGCCACGCCCCCGGCGCCCGTGCCGTGATCGGCGGTGGGGCCGTAAGCGTGTTCTACGAACAGCTGGGCCGGCGGCTGCCCGCGGGCACCGTGGTGTCGGTGGGAGAGGGGGAGCGGCTGCTCGAGAAGCTGATCCGCAGCGAAGCGATCGACTCCGAGCGCTGCTATCTGGCGGGGGGGCAGCCTCGCCCCGGCCTGATTCATGAGCAGCCGGCCGGCATGGAGAAGACCGCCTGCGACTACGACTACATCGCCTCGATCTGGCCCCAGCTCAATTGGTATCTCGAAGGTGGCGACTTCTACGTGGGGGTGCAGACCAAGCGCGGCTGTCCCCACAATTGCTGCTATTGCATTTATACCGTCGTCGAGGGCAAGGCGGTGCGGGTCAACCCGGTGCAGGAGGTGGTTGCCGAGATGCGCCAGCTCTACGCCCGGGGCGTGCGCGGCTTCTGGTTCACCGATGCCCAGTTCATCCCGGCGCGCCGCTATATCGAGGATGCCAAGGAGTTGCTTCGGGCGATCCAGGCGGCCGGCATGACCGACATCCGCTGGGCGGCTTACATCCGGGCCGACAATCTCGATGCCGAACTGGCGGAGCTGATGGTGGCCACCGGCATGAGCTACTTCGAGATCGGCATCACCTCCGGCTCCCAGGAGCTCGTGCGCAAGATGCGCATGGGCTACAACCTACGCACCGTGCTGGAGAGCTGCCGCCTACTGGCGCGCGCCGGCTTCCGCGAGCACGTCTCCGTCAACTACTCCTTCAACGTGATCGACGAACGACCGGAGACGATCCGCCAGACCCTCGCCTATCACCGCGAGCTGGAGTGCATCTTCGGGGCCGACAAGGTGGAGCCGGCGATCTTCTTCATTGGCCTGCAGCCCCACACTCACCTCGAACAGTACGCCTTTGAGCAGGGCACGCTTGAGCCGGGCTACAACCCGATGAGCATGATGCCCTGGACGGCGCGCAAGCTGCTCTGGAATCCCGAGCCGATGGGCAGCACCTTCGGGCGCCTCTGCCTGGAGGCGTTCCGGCTCAATCCTTCGGATTTCGGCCGTACGGTGTTGGATCTGCTGGAGCGCGACTACGGAGTCGCCCCCCTGGAGGAGGCCCTGCATGCCCCGGTGCAGGGCCGCCGGGCCCTGGCCACGGCCGTGCGCTGATTGCCTGGGGCGATGGTGAGCCGCAATGCCTCCGGGGACAGCAGCTTCGAATTCATGGATGTGCAGCGCTGAACGGGCGCCACCAGCGCCGTCGCGCCGTCAGCAGCACGGCCAGGGCGCACCAGCCAATCAGACCGCCGAGTGGATTGGCGAAGGCCCCACCCGGCCCCTGGATCCAGGCCGGGGTGCCGGGGGCGATGGTCAGCAGACCGTTCTGGAGCACAAACCAGCCGCCCACCAGACCCCCATGCAGGCCGATGGCCCCGTGCAGCGCCCCACCGTCGGCGCGGCGCTGCAGTGCCAGGGCCAGCCCCAGCATCCCCAGACCGCCCAGCAGGCCCACGCTGGCCAGGGGGCCGAGGTTGAAGCGGGTGTGGACGAGGCTGAACAGCACCGCTTGCAGCACCATGGCGCGCTGATCAGCGCGGGGGTTGCCGCCGAGCTCCAGGGCCAGTTCCCCCCAGAGCCAACTGCGAAACAGTAGTTCCTCCGCCAGGCCCACCCCCAGTAGCAGGGCGAGTCCGTTGAGCAGCACGCCGCCATTGAGGTTGCCGCTCCAGCGGGCATGGCCGCTGGCCAGCATCACCATCGCCACGACCAGCAGCAGCAACAGCGCCTTGATGAGACCCCGCAGGAAGGCGCGCCCGGCGATGGGGGCGGGACGCGCTAACCCGAGCGCCTGCCAGGGATGGGGCTCGCCCCAGACGCGGCGCAGACGCCAGGGCAGGGTGAGCAGCAGCAGAGCGAAGGCCGCCGCCGTGCCGATCAGGGAGCGCTGCTCCAGGGGCAACTGCGGCGCCAGAACGGCGAGGGGCAGGGCCAGCAGCCAGCCGCCGACATAGAGCAGGGGGATGTAGAGCAGCGTTGCGATCCAGCGCGGCTTGCACCGCTCCGGCGTCGGGTCGCGCAGGGGCGCCACTCAGCTCTCAGGTTCGATCGTGGAGGTGAGGCCCTTTGCCTTGAGGGTTTCGCAGTAGAACTCCGCCGGCTCGATGTCGCAGACGATCACCAGCCCCACGCCGGTGTTGTGGGCCTCCAGCATCACGGCGATCGCGTCCTGCTCGCTCAGGGACGGCACGACCTGGCGCAGGGTGGCGACCACATACTCCATCGCATTGACGGGGTCGTTGTGGAGCAAGACCTTGTAGCGCGGCGAGGGCTTGCGCACGCGCTGCTGCTCCTTCTCCATCACGGCGGCGCCGCCTGGGGTGGCCGTGGCGTGGTTCGGGCTGGCGATAGAGGCGGCGATCAAGGTGGTGGCTGGCATGGGGTGCTCAGGAGCGCTGCCGTCATGACACCTGGGGACTTTAGAGAGCCCGCACGCGCCGCATCGCCTCCTCCACGTTCTCGCGGCTGTTGAAAGCCGAGAGGCGGAAGTAGCCCTCGCCAGCGGCGCCGAAGCCGCTGCCGGGGGTGCCCACCACGTGAGCCTGGCTGAGCAGCCGGTCGAAGAAGCCCCAGGAATCGACGCCCTCCGGCGTCTTCAGCCACACGTAGGGGGCCTGCTCACCGCCGTACACCGCCAGGCCGGAGGCGCTGAGCTCGCGGCGGAGGATGGCGGCGTTCTCCATGTAGAAGTCGATCAGCGCCTGCACTTGGGCGCGGCCTTCGGGGGAATACACCGCTTCGGCGCCACGCTGCACGATATAGCTGACGCCGTTGAACTTGGTGCACTGGCGCCGATTCCACAGGGCCCAGAGCTCCACCCTCTCACCGCCGGCGGCGTTGCCCATCAGGCCGCGGGGTACCACGGTGAGCGCGCAGCGGGTGCCGGTGAAGCCGGCGTTCTTGGAGAAGGAGCGGAACTCGATCGCGCACTCGCGCGCCCCCTCGATCTCATAGATCGAATGGGGCAGCTCGGGGTCGCGGATGAAGGCCTCGTAGGCGGCGTCGAACAGGATGAGGGCGTCGTTAGCGCGGGCGTAGTCCACCCAGGCCTTGAGCTGCTCCCTGGTGGCGACGGCGCCGGTGGGGTTGTTGGGGAAGCAGAGGTAGATCAGATCCACCTTTTCGGTGGGGATCTGGGCGGTGAAGCCGTTGGCGGCGGTGATCGGCAGATAGGTGAGGCCGCCATAGCGCCCACTCGCGTCGGCGTCGCCGGTGCGGCCGGCCATCACGTTGCTGTCCACATACACCGGGTACACCGGATCGGTGACGGCGATGTGGTTGTCCGCCCCGAGGATGTCGAGGATGTTGCTGCTGTCGCACTTGGAGCCATCCGACACGAAGATCTCCTCGGCGGAGATCTGGCAGCCGCGGGCCTGGAAGTCGCGGCTGGCGATCGCTTCCCGCAGCCACAGATAGCCCTGCTCCGGGCCATAGCCGCGGAAGCCGGCATGGGTGCCCATCTCATCGATGGCGGCCTTCATGGCGTTGCGGCAGGCCTCCGGCAAGGGCTCGGTGACATCGCCGATGCCCAGCCGGATGATCGCGGCGTCGGGATGGGCCTCGGAGAAGGCCTTCACCCGCCGCGCGATCTCGGGGAATAGGTAACCCGCCTTGAGCTTGAGGTAGTTGCCGTTGAGCTGGACCATCGGAGGACGGGCGCCATGCGCTGCGATATGGCGGATTGTCCTATGCGGCGGGGTGGGGAAGCTCCGGCTCGGGCTGTCGGGGCCGTGCTGTCCGTTCGGCCTGCGGCTGCATACGATCGAGGAACGCTCTGTCGCGATCGCCGTGTCCGTTGCGCCCGCCCCGGCCGCTGGAGCCCTGTCTGCTACGGCCACCGGCATGGAGCCGATCGATTTCGACGCCCTCGTCGATCGCACGATCCTCAAGCCGGCCCGCTACCTGGGCAATGAACTGGGGGTGCAGCCGCGCGACTGGTCGGCGGCCTGGCCTGCGGCCGGTGTGCGCTGGGCCCTCACCTATCCCGAGGTCTACGAGGTTGGGGCCAGCAACCTCGGCCACATCCTCCTCTATTCGATCCTCAACGTCGTCCCGGGCCAGCTCTGCGATCGCTCCTACCTGCCGGCGCCCGATCTCTCGGGCCGGTTGCGCGAACGCGGTGAGCCCCTGTTCGCCGTGGAGAGCCGCCGCCCTCTGGCCGCCTTCGACATCCTGGGCTTCAGCCTCAGCTATGAGCTTGGCGCCAGCAACATTCTCGAGATGTTGGATCTGGCTGGAATTCCGATCAGGGCCGCCGAGCGCGGTGACCTTCCCCTGAGGGATCCGGCGGCGCCTCCGCTGATCTTCGCCGGCGGCCCCACCGCCACAAGCAACCCGGAACCCTTCGCGGCTTTCTTCGACTTCATCGCCCTCGGGGACGGCGAGGAGCTGCTGCCGGAGATCGGCCTGGTGGTGGCCGAGGCCCGGGCGGCCGGCTGGAGCCGGACGGAGACCCTGCGCGATCTGGCCCAGGTGCCCGGTGTCTACGTGCCGTCGCTTTACGGCCCGGGACCCGACGGCGTCGGCGTGGTGCCGCTGGAGCCGGGGCTGCCGGCGCGGATCCTGCGCCGCACCGCCACCCCCATGCCCCACTACGCGATGGGGCTGGTGCCCCACATTGAGACGGTCCACGACCGCCTCACGGTGGAGATCCGGCGCGGCTGCACCCGCGGCTGCCGCTTCTGCCAGCCCGGCATGCTCACCCGCCCCGCCAGGGATGTGGAGCCTGAGGCGGTGATTGAGGCGGTGCAGGAGGGCATGCGCCGCACCGGCTACTCCGATTTCTCGCTGCTGTCGCTGAGCTGCAGCGATTACCTGGCGCTGCCGGCGGTGGGGGTGGAGCTGCGCAACCGCTTGGCCGATCAGAACGTCAGCCTGACCCTGCCCAGCCAGCGGGTTGACCGCTTCGACTCCAACATCGCCCACATCCTCGGCGGCACCCGGCGGGCGGGCCTGACCTTCGCCCCCGAGGCCGGCACCCAGCGGCTGCGCGACATCGTCAACAAGGGCCTCACCGATGCCGAGCTGCTGCGAGGCATCCGAACCGCCATGGAGAGCGGCTACCGCAAGGTCAAGCTTTATTTCATGATCGGCCTCCCCGGCGAGACCGACGCCGACGTGCTCGGCATCGCCGACACCTGCCGCGCCCTGCAGCAGCAGTGCCGCGACCTCGGCCGGCTCGAGCTGAATCTGACGATCAGCAACTTCACCCCCAAGCCGCACACCCCCTTCCAGTGGCACAGCGTCAGCAGCGCGGAGCTGCGGCGCCGCCAGGAGCTGCTGCGCGCTGCCCTGCGCCAGCTGCGGGGCCTCAAGACCAACTTCACCGATGTGCGCCTCTCGGCGGTGGAGGACTTTGTCGGCCGCAGCGACCGGCGGCTGGCCCCGGTGCTCGAGGCGGCCTGGCGGGCCGGGGCCGGCCTCGATGCCTGGTTTGAATCGGCGGAGCGCAGCCACACCGCCTGGACGGCCGCGATCGAGGCTGCCGGCCTCGGGGGGCGCTACCGGCAGCTTGAGATGGGGGGCTGGGGGGCCGCCGAAGCCCTCAGCGGCGAGGACCTGGCGGCGTTCTGCCGTCAGCCGCTCCCTTGGGATCACATCGACAGCGGCGTCGACAAGACCTGGCTGGCGCAGGATCTGCAGCGGGCCCTGGCAGCTGCGGTGGTGGAGGACTGCTCCTTTGACGGCTGCAGTCATTGCGGTGTCTGCGGGCCGGACCTGGGCCACAACGTTGTCATCCCGCCGCCGCCTATCCCGGCCCAGAGCCCGCCGCGCGCCCCGGCCAGTGAGCGGCTGTGTCGGCTGCGTTTTGGCTTCGCCAAGACCGGCAGCCTTGCCCTGATCAGCCATCTCGACAGCGTGCGCCTGCTGGAGCGGGCCCTGCGCCGCAGCACTCTGCCGGTGAGCTTCACCGGCGGATTCCACCCCCTGCCGCGCCTGCAGCTCGCCCTGGCGCTGCCCCTGGGGGTGGAGGGACGCGGGGAGTGGCTCGATCTCGAGTTCACCGAGCCGCTGGAACGGCTCGACCCGGCCGCGGTGCGCCGGCGCCTGCAGGCCGAACTGCCCGCTGAGTTCCAGCTGCTGTCGGTGGCGGCGGTGCCGGTCTCGGGGCCGAGCCTGTCGCAGGATCTGGAGGCCGCGCAATGGCGCTTCGACCTGCTGCCCGAAGAGCCCGCCCCGCCCGGTCCGTCGAGCGGCGGACCGCCAGTCCTCGACGCCCAGGCCTGGGAGCGGGCGCTGACCGCCCTGCTGGCCAGGGAGACCCTGATCTGGCACGACACCGACAAGAAGGGCCGCGCCCGCCAGCGGGACTGCCGGCCCTATCTCCTGGATCTGCGCCTGCTTCAGGCCCCCTGGGAGGGCGCGGTGGAGGGCGGTGCCCTGCTGACTTTGGAGGCAGCCATCGATCCCCAGGGGCGCAGTCTGCGCCCGGAGCAGCTGCAGCACTGGCTCGCCACGGGACTGGGGCGTCGCCTGTGCCTGGGCCGGGTCGAACGACAGTGGCTCAGGCTGCGCCCGTGCTAACTTCGATACAAGACGGCAGATGAGATTTGGGAGGCTTCCTTCCTTCATCACCGGCCAGACGCTTTCTCCACAGGTTGCTTTCTACGGGTTTCCTGAAAGAAGCGCTCCTCTTTGCTGCCGACATCTGTTCGGTCCTGCTGCACGACCCCGGGCGCGGGGATTCCCGTCCCGGTCTTTGGCTGACCGTCGTCGTCGCATCGCGTCTGCGTTTCCTTCGGGGAACGTGGGCGGGCCATGCGCCAGCAACCGTCTTCCCCCTGATCGATTCAGGGCGCGGTTCAATGAGCTTCACCGCTTCAATCATCACCGCCTCGATTTTTCCTGCTTCGGTTTTCACTTCCTGAGTGTTCACCGCATCAGCGTTTGCCGCATCATTCCTTGTCTGAGCCATCGCCCTCCGCTGGGCCGTCGCCAGACCCACTCTCGAGACCCCCCGCGCTTTTTTGGCCGCGGTCAAGTCTCGTTCCTCGCTCCCCGCTTCGCTGGCCGTTCCGGCGGCCCCCTCCACTCCTGCCCCCGAGGGCAGGGCTCCCTCGAGCCGAGCCACTTCCTCCATGCCCCAGCAGATCGTCATCGCCGAGCAGCTGCGAATCGCCGCAGTGCTCACCGACGAACGTGTCGACGAGCTGGTGGTGGCCCAGGGCCGCTACCAGATCGGCGACGTTTACCTCGGCACCGTTGAAAACGTGTTGCCCGGCATCGACGCCGCCTTCGTCAACATCGGTGAGAGCGAAAAGAACGGCTTCATCCACATCACCGATCTCGGCCCCCTGCGCCTGAAGAAGGGCGGCGCCGGCATCACCGAATTGCTCGAGCCGCGCCAGAAGGTGCTGGTGCAGGTGATGAAGGAACCCACCGGCAGCAAGGGGCCGCGTCTCACCGGCAATCTCAGCCTGCCAGGGCGCTTCCTGGTCCTCCAGCCCCACGGCCAGGGCGTCAACATTTCCCGCCGCATTAATGGCGAGAACGAGCGCAATCGCCTGCGGGCCCTCGGCGTGTTGATCAAGCCCCCCGGCGCAGGCCTGCTGATCCGCACCGAGGCCGAAGCGGTGGCCGAGGAGCTGCTGATCGACGATCTCGAAGCGCTGCTGCGCCAGTGGGAAGCAATCCAGCAGGCGGCCGAGACGGCCAGTCCGCCGGTGCTGCTCAACCGCGACGAAGACTTCATCCATCGCGTCCTGCGCGATCTCTACAGCCCCGAACTGGTGCGTGTAGTCGTCGACGCTGCCGATGCCGTCGGCCGGGTCAAGGCCTTTCTGGGGGCCGACCAAGCGAACGTGCTGGTGGAAGCTCTCCAGGATGACACCGAGATCCTGGATCATTTCCGGGTCAACTCGGCCATTCGTGATGCTCTCAAACCCCGGGTCGAGCTGCCGTCCGGGGGCTACGTGATCATCGAGCCCACCGAGGCGCTCACCGTCATCGACGTCAATTCGGGCTCCTTCACTCGGTCGGCTAATGCTCGCGAAACGGTGCTCTGGACCAACTGTGAGGCGGCCGTTGAGATCGCCCGTCAGCTCCGGCTGCGCAACATTGGCGGTGTCGTGGTCGTTGACTTCATTGACATGGAGTCCCGCCGCGATCAGCTCCAGCTGCTGGAGCACTTCACCCAGGCGGTCCGCCACGACACGGCTCGTCCCCAGATCGCTCAGCTCACCGAACTGGGACTGGTGGAGCTGACCCGCAAGCGTCAGGGCCAGAACATCTACGAACTCTTCGGCCGCGCCTGCCCCAGCTGCGGCGGTCTCGGCCATGTGGCCGTCCTGCCCGGTCGGGACACCCTTCAGCCTCTGGCGACCGTCTCAGGCCTGGTGCGCTCGACCCCCTCGGTGCGGGCAGAGGTGGTGTCCGGATCCGGCGTCGACAGTGGCAGCCGCCGCCGCCGCGGTCGCGGTGGCCGCGTCGCTGAGACGGCCGAAGCCTCCTCCTACGGCGCTGAGGGCGCCGGTTATAGAGGTGTCGAGCGTTCCTACGACGGCAGCGGTGCTCCTGATCGCGGCGCTGAACGCTCCCTGGATCGAGCCGGCGAGCGGGCTGGTGAGCGCTCCGGGGAGTCGCCCCTGCGTCGTCCTGACGCCGAAATTGTGGCGGTAGCGATGGAGCCGGAGCAGGAGCTCGTCTACGGCTGGCTGGGCCTGAGCCCGGCGCTGCTGCTCGATCCGGCCCCCAGTGGCGACAACGTCGTGGTGAGGGTCGTTCGTCCCGGTGCCGATCCGGAGTCGGTGCTAGAGGAGGCCCGCCAGCAATTGGCCTCCTCCGGTTCCCGCCGCCGTCGGCGTGGTCGTGGCAATGGTGAGGGCCGTGGTGCCGCGCCGGACGCGGGATCCGAGGCGTGCTCCGACGCCAGCTTTGAAGGGGTAGCGGAGGCCTCCTTGGCCTTCGATACCCCCAATGCCGGTGAGACCGCCTCCGATCGGGCGGGGGGCTACCACGACCGTGACCGCGACAGTTGCCGGACTGACCAGGGCCGCGGCGGGCGTCGCCGTGGTGACCGTGACCGCGATCGTGACCGGGAGCCTCGCCTTGAGGAGCTGCCCGTCATGGTGGAGATCACGCCTCTGCCGATCGAGATCCCAGGTTCCTACACCCAGGCCGAACTGGTGACCGTGGAGGTGCCGGCGCGCCGAAGGCGCTCCGTGGGTCGCGGCGAGAGCGCCGCCCCCCTGCAGGCCTCTGCTGCCACCAGCAGCTCCGCGCCAGCGGCCCGGGCGGCCACCGAGGCCCCCACCACCAAGGCCTCCGTCGCCGCGGAGGAGGATTCAGACGATGCCGGCGAACCCCGCCGCCGCCGCCGCCGCTCCTCCGCTAGGGTGTGATCCAGCCATGGCACCGGCCGATCCCTGGGGCGGCCGCGATCCGCACGACTGCGCCGGCCTCGACGAGGTGGGACGAGGCAGTCTGTTTGGGCCGGTTTTAGCCGCGGCGGTGGTGTTGCCGGCGGCGGCGCTGGCGCCCCTGGCCGCTGCCGGACTCACCGACAGCAAGAAGCTCACGGCCCGCCGCCGCGCGGCGCTCGTTCCTCGGATCCAGACCCTGGCCCTTGCCTGGGGCATTGGCCAGGCCAGCGCCGCCGAGATCGACCGTCACGGCATCCGCAGCGCCACCGAGTGCGCCATGACCCGGGCCCTGCAACATCTGCCGGCTCCGCCCGGCCTGCTGCTGGTCGACGGCGTGCTGCCCCTGCGCGGCTGGGCTGGCGAGCAGCTCACCCTGGTGGCCGGCGACAGCCATTGCCTGGCTATCGCCGCCGCCAGCGTGCTGGCCAAGCAGGAGCGGGATGCCCTGGTGCAGCGGCTGGCCAGGCGCTTTCCGGGCTATGGCCTGGAGCGGCACGTTGGCTATGGCACCGCCCAGCATCGCGAGGCGATCCTGCGGCTTGGTCCCTCCCTCGCGCACCGCCGCAGCTTTCTGCGCAACCTGTTGGGCCCCTCAGCCTGAGCCCTGGTGCTCAGGCGCTGGCGCACCAGCTGCGGAAGTCGTCGACCAGCTGCTGGCCCACCCGGTTACGGATGCCCAGCAGGATGCCGGCCAGCACCGAACTGCCGGTGGCCTCCAGCACCTTCGGGGGGATCAGCTTCAACAGCGACGGCCGGCTGACCTGCACCGACAGGCAGGCCTCCCCCTCCAGCCCCGCCGGACCGGCCGCCAACCAGGAGCTCAGACCCAGCTGGAAGTCGTCCACCAGGCCCAGACCCTCCAGCTGGCAGTCGAGGGCTTCTAGTTCCAGTCGCCCATCCCGGTGGCGGGCCTGCAGTTTCACGATCGGCTGGATCTGCAGCTGGAACACCTGCACCCGGGTGACCGTGTACCGGTACTGGCCTGGTCCGAGGGGCTCAAGCTGGCTGGGATCGAGCATGGCCGCCACCACGCGCGCTTCGTCGTCGAGATAGGCGCTCAGGCGTTCGGCCTGGGCGCTCACCGGCAGGGTCAACTGCTGACTGGCTTGGAAGGCCAGGGGCATGGCCAGCGGCCCGGCAGGGCATGATCCTATCGGCCACCCCCTCTTCGCCCCAGCCATGCGCCTTGCCTTCCTCGGTCCCGTCGGTACCTACGGCGAGCAGGCGGCCCGGAAGCTGGCCCAGCTGGACGGTCTGGAGGAGGTCAGCTTCCTGCCCCAGCCGGGCATCCGCGCCGTGATCCAGGCGCTGGCCAGCGGCCAGTGCGAGGCGGCGGTGGTGCCGGTCGAGAATTCCGTGGAGGGCGGCGTCACCACCTCCCTCGATGCCCTCTGGGAACATCCCGACCTGGCCATCAGCCGTGCCTTGGTGCTGCCGATTCGCCACGCGCTGCTTGGCAGCGGTCCGCTTGAGGGGATTAGTGAAGTGCTCTCCCACCCCCATGCCTTGGCCCAGTGCGGCCAGTGGCTCGGCGACCATCTGAGCGCCGCCCTGCAGTTGCCCACCAGCTCCACGGCGGAGGCGGCGCGGATGGTGCGGGGCAGCCGCTTCCGGGCCGCCATCGCCTCGCTTGAGGCGGCGACGGAACACGGCCTGGAGGTGCTCGCCTATCCGATTAACGACTTCCCGGGAAACTGCACCCGCTTCCTGCTGCTGCGTCGCGGAGCCCGCTCCCCCCAAGGCCCGCTGGCGAGCCTGGCCTTCTCGCTTCACTCCAACCAGCCTGGGGCCCTGCTGGAGGCCCTGGGTTGCTTCGCCGACGAGGGTCTCAACATGAGCCGCATTGAGTCGCGCCCCTCTAAGCGGGAGATGGGCGAATACATCTTCTTTGTGGATCTCGATCTGCGGGCCGGTTCTGAGCCACTGGAGCGCGCTCTGGCGCGGCTGAAGCCGCTCTGCGAGCACCTGACCCTGTTTGGCTCATACCCGCTCGCCGACCTGACCAGCGAGGAGAGCGCCGCCTAGGCCGCGGGCTGCAGCGGTTTGCGGGCGCGGAAGACACCGAACTGCATCAGGCCGGTACGGAAGGCCCAGTCCATCAGCAGCAGGGTGGGGGTTTCCCGCAGGCCCTGCAGCACAGCCGGCGCCCCCAACCCCAGAATGGCGCCGGGCCGTCTCAGCCCTTCCAGGATCGAATCGATCCACGAGGGCTGGGTGGCGGCGCTCCAGTCACCGGTCTCCACCTGGAGGCCCCTGCCCCAGGGACTGGCCTCCAGGTGGGCTCGCAGGGAGCGGATGCTGGCGAATTCCGGATGGGCCCACTGGTCGAGCAGCTGTCGCATCACCCAGCGCTCCAGCCCATTCATGGCGCCATCAGTCGAATCGCGCCGGTTCCAATCCGCCACCACCAGCAGTCCCCCCGGGCGCACCACCCGCAACAGTTCATCGGCGTAGCGCTGTTTGTCGGGCATGTGCGGACCGGCTTCTACGCTCCAGACGGCGTCAAAGCCCTGGCGGCTCCCATAGGCACCACGGGCAGCATCACCGCCCGCGTCGGGCAGGTCGAGGCTGAGGGCATCCATCACCGCGAAGCGGCAGTCGGGCAGGCTGGAGGGGGTGAGCTGGCGGGCCCGCTCGATCTGGGCCGGGCTGATGCTGATGCCGAGCACGTCGAAGCCGTAGTCGCGCGCCAGGATGCGGGCGCTGCCGCCGATGCCGCAGCCTACGTCCAGGACTCGGCTGCCGGCGGGCAGGCGATCCAGACCGCTCCAGTGCACCAGCTCGTGCACGAAGGCCTCCTTGGCGGCGCGGAAGTCTCGGGGGCGGGCGGGTTCGCCGTAGTGGCCGAGATGGACGTGCTCCCCCCAGAGGCGCTCCAGCAGCTGATCTTCTGTCCAGCGGTCGTAGGCCTGTGCGACGCTGGCGGTGCTGACGAAGGCGCGGGAGCGGTTCAGCCAGCGCCGCATCGCCACAGCCGCCCCAAGTAGCAGGGCGGCCAGCAGCAGAATGCTCAGTCCGAGCATCGTCGGATGCGACAGGGGCAGGGTCACGCCTGGTTGCCGTCGTCGTCGAGGCTATTGAAGGTGTCCTTGAGCACCGTGCGAGCGGCCAGCTGGCGGCGCGTCTGGTCGAGCAGGTCGTACTCCTGACGCAGCCGTTCGCCGGTGTCGGTGATCTCCAGCAGGGCCTGCTGGTGATCGGCCACGGGGCCGCCGAGGTGGGCGCCGATCCAGAACGAGAGCTCCCGCGGCAGGTCGGGCAGGTCGGCGGGAAGGCTGGCGGGCTTGCCGATCAGCTTGCCCGTCAGCTCCACCACATCGCGCAGCGCCCGGGTCACTTCGCCAGTGAGGGTCTCAAGTTGCTCGTGGCTCTCGCTGACCTCATCCTCGATCCAGCTGACCAGCCCGACCCGGAAGGGGGCATCACGCACGATGTCGAGCACGCGGAAGCGCTGCTGCCCCATGGTGACGATGTTGCTGCGGTCGTCGTCCTGGGTCTGGCAGTGGAGGATCTCGGCGCAGCAGCCCACATCGGCCAGGCGCTGTTCCTGGGGGTCCCAGCGCACCACGCCAAAGCGTCGGTCTTCCTCCATCACGGTGCGCAGCATCATCCGGTAGCGCGGCTCGAAGATGTGCAGGGGCAGCACTTCTTGGGGGAAGAGCACCACGTCGGGGAGGGGGAACAGGGGCAGCTCCCGCACGGCCAGATCACTCACGCGCCGCACCGGGCCCCTAAGGCGCGGAGGAAGCGGCACGTGGGTGGACTTTTGGGTGAAGCTGAAGGATGTGGTCGGATCGTGAAGCGCAACGGTGATGCTTGAACGGGGATGTGGATCTTAGAAAGAACACCCCTGCCGCCGCACGCAGCGGAGCAGGGGTGACAGGGCGCCCAGACCTAGATCTCAGGGCGAGGTGGCTTCGGGGCGAGGCTCGCTCAGAGCTTGACTTCGATGTCGACGCCGCTGGGCAGATCCAGCTTCATCAGCGCGTCGATCGTCTTGGCACTCGGGCTGTAGATGTCGATGATGCGGCGATGGGTGCGGGTCTCGAAGTGCTCTCGGGAGTCCTTGTCGACGTGGGGCGAGCGCAGCACGCAATAGATCTTGCGCTTCGTGGGCAGCGGAATCGGACCGATCGCCGTGGCAGCGGTGTGATCGGCCGTTTCAATGATTTTTTCGCAGGACAGATCCAGCATGCGGCGATCGAACGCCTTGAGGCGGATGCGGATCTTCTGCTGGGGAATGGCGGTGGACATGGCAGATAGCAGCGGAAAGCGCAGTGGTCACAGCGCGGTGCAGGGAGTGTCGGATTATCAAGGTGCTGGCCGAGACGCGGATCACGGTTCGGGTGGGGGTGGGAACCGCAGCTCCCACCCCGCAAACCTAGATCAACGTGAGCGCCAGATCAGGCTCACTCGACGATCTTGGAGACCACGCCGGCACCGATGGTGCGGCCGCCTTCGCGGATGGCGAAGCGCATCCCCTGCTCAATGGCCACCGGGCAGATCAGCTCGCCGGTCATCTTGATCCGGTCGCCCGGCAACACCATCTCCACGTTGGAGCCGTCATCGGCTGTGAAGGCGGTGATCTGGCCGGTCACATCCGTGGTGCGGATGTAGAACTGCGGCCGGTAGCCGGCGAAGAAGGGGGTGTGGCGGCCGCCTTCCTCCTTCGAGAGCACGTAGACCTCGCCTTCGAACTTGGTGTGGGGCTTGATCGAGTTGGGCTTCACCAGCACCATGCCGCGTTCGATGTCCTCTTTCTGGACGCCGCGCAGCAGCAGACCCACGTTGTCGCCGGCCATGCCCTCATCGAGGAGCTTGCGGAACATTTCCACACCGGTGACGGTGGTTTCGCGGGT
>CAIRWM010000083.1 GCA_903882285.1 uncultured cyanobacterium | reverse complement strand
GGGTGCGACTGGGCGGGCTGAACCTCTACGGCGGCGAACTGCGCGCCAAGCCGGTGCTGGCGGCGAGCGCCGCGCCACCGGATCGCCAGGCGGTGGCGCGGATCCTGGCGCTCAGCCGGAGGCTGGAGCTGCTGTGGTTGCTCGGGGCCGCCGGGATCGCCGCGTTGGTCTGGCTGGCCGGCCTGACCGCGATCTCTCTGGCTCAGTAAGCTCCGCGGTCGCGGGGATCGAGGATCACCCCCACCGTCTTGAGGATGATCTTGAGATCCATCCAGACGCTGCGGTGGCGCGCGTAGCGCACGTCGAGGTCGACGCGCTCGTCGTAGCTGAGGTTGTTGCGGCCGGACACCTGCCAGAGGCCCGTGAGGCCGGGGCGGACTGCCAGCACTTCGTCCATGCGCTCGCCGTAGCGGGGCAGCTCCTTGCGCACGATCGGTCGCGGTCCGACCAGGCTCATCTCGCCGCGCAGGACATTGAGGAACTGGGGAAGCTCATCAAGGCTGGAGCGGCGAAGGAACTTGCCGAGCCGGGTGATGCGCGGATCGTTCTTGAGTTTGAAGTCGTTGCGGAACTCCTCGGCGAGGTCGGGGGATTCCGCCAGCAGCCGGCCCAGCACGTGATCGGCATCGCGCCGCATCGTCCGGAACTTGATGCAGCCGAAGCTGCGGTAGTCGCGGCCCACCCGCTGCTGCACGTAGAACACGGGCCCCCGCGAGGTGAGCTTGACCAGCACGCCGAGGGCCACGAACACCGGGGCCCCGAGGCTGAGCACGGCCAGGGAAAAAACAATGTCGCCGGTGCGCTTGGCGACCCGCGCCCGCCGCGACTGCAGATTGATCAGCTGTTCCGCCGAGAGCTGCCCGTGTGCGAGTGCCCTCACCGCCCCCTCCGAAACCAGGGCCAGCGGGACTAGGGACAGGTGCGCGGACGGGGCGGAGGCCCCGCCGGAACTCCCAAGCGAAGAGATCATCGGCAGCTTCGTCGGTGGCCGAATCTAAAGACATGTCTCGATGGGACTCCAGTCGAGAGGGCCACTCAGGCCAGAGGCACAGGCCGATCGAGCGCGGCGCCATCGCGGCGCAGCCGCTGGTCATGGCGCTCCCAGAGGCTCTCCAGCAGGCCGAGCATCCGCCGCTCGAAAGCCTCAGGGGCAAAGGTTTCAGCCCAGCGGCGCTGGCCCTCGGCCGGCAGGCGCCGCCAGAGCTGCGCCGCCTCGAAGTGCTCCAGCGCCGCCGCCAGGCTGGCGGCGCTCTGCTGGGGATAGAGCAGGCCCGTGGGCCCGCTCGCCTCGCTGCCGAGACAGCGGACGCTGTCGCACAGGCCGCCGGCGCCGTAGGCGATCACCGGGGCCCCGGCGGCCATCGCCTCCACCGGAGCGATGCCGAAATCCTCCAAGCCCGCGTAGACGTAGGCGCGGCAGCGCTCCAGCCAGTGGGCGGCCTCGGCATCGGAGCAGCGGCCCAGCAGGCGCACATTGGGTCCGGCCATGGCCTGGAGCCGCGCCCGCTCGGGGCCATCGCCGAGCACCACCAGCGGCAAGCCGGTGCGGTTGAAGGCCTCCACCACCACATCGACCCGCTTGTTGGGCACCAGGCGGCAGAGGCTCAGATAGATGTCATCGCGCGGCTGATCCCAGCGAAAGCGCGCCACCGCCACGGGCGGATGCACCACGTGGGCGCGGCGACGCCAGCAGCGGCGGATGCGGCGGGCGGTGAAGCGGGAATTGGCCACCAGCGCGTCGACGCGCAGGCTGCTGAGCACGTCCCACTGGCGTAGCTGATGCAGCTGGGCCCGCACCAGCGGTCCGAAGGGGCCGCGGGCCAGGGCCGAACGGGCCAGATAGGGATGCATCTGGTCCCAGGCATAGCGCACCGGCGTATGCACATAACTGACGTGCAGCTGGTCGGGGCCGGTGAGCACGCCCTTGGCCACCAGATGGCTGCTGCTGAGCACGAGCGGGTAGGCCCCCACATCGAATTGTTCGATCGCCAGGGGCAGCAGGGGCAGGTACTGCTGCACGTGGCTCACGCCCCAGGGCAGCCGCTGGATGAAGCTGGTGTGGATGGGGCGCCCCTCCAGCCAGCTGCCGGCGCGGCCGCTCTCGCCGTCCACCAAGGCGAACAGATCCACCGGCAGCCCGGCGGCAGCCAGCATGCGGTCAAGCTGCCGTACCACCAGCTCCGAGCCACCCACGGAGCGGGGCGTGAACCACTCGTGCACGAGGGCAATGGGGAGGGGAAGCCCGACCATCGGCGCACCGTAGGCCGGCCCCGTATCACGAAAGCTCTCAGCCGATTGCTCCCGGCGCGGGACCTGCCGAAGCTGTGGCCTGTTGTGTAAAAGCGGAGACGGGGACACGATGGCGATCCGAGAGCTCCTCGAAGATGCCCTGCAGGAAGACTCGATCGGCACCACCCCCCGGTTCCGCTGGCACGCCACCCCCGTGGGCATCGCCGCCCTCTGGTGTCATGGCCAGGCTCCGCCGGCCCCTCCCTATGAGTTCGCGCTGGAGGAGGGCCTGCAGGTGGGACTCGACCTCAGCCGCGAGGAGCGGGAGTTCCACCAGGTGAAGTCGGGGCTGGTGCTGCTGTTCCATTCCTGAGGCCCCGGCCGCTGGAGCGCCCATGACCCTGGAGGAGCGCTGCTGGGCCTGGCTGCAGGCGATCGCGGCGGCACCGGACGATCCGGCGCCCTTGCGGGGGCTGGCCTTGGCCCTGCAGGAGGAGCGTGAGTGGGAGCAGGCCCTGCCGCTGTGGCAGCAGGCGGCGGCACTGGAGCCCAGCGATCCGGCGCCGCTGCTGCGCCAGATCCAGTGCCTGGAGGCGCTGGAGCAGCCCGCCCAGGCCCGGGCCCTGGCCGAGCGGGCCCTGCAGCTGGAGCCGCGGGAGGCGTGGTCGATGAACAGGATCGGCGTGCTGCACTGGCAGGCCGGCCGGATGGAGGCAGCGGAGGCCTGGATCCGGCGGGCCCAGCGCCTTGAGCCAGCCAACCCTGAGCTGCTGGCCAACCTCGGCGCGGCCCTGGAAAGCCTGGAGCGCTACGGGGAGGCGATCGCGGTGCTGCGGCAGGCCGAGGCTCTTCATCCGCAGCGCCTGGCCACCCTGCGCAACCTGGCGATCAGCCAGAGCCACGGCGGCGATCCGCAGACCGCCCTCCAGACCCTGGAGCGGGCCATGGCCCTGGAGCCCCAGGAACCCGAACTGCGGCTGCTGCGCGGCCTGCTGCTGCTACAGCTGGGCGACTACGCCAGGGGCTGGCCGGAGCATGAGGCCCGGCTACAGACAGCCCGGCGCCACGACCTGCTGCTGCAGCCCGCAGGCGACCCCTGGCCGGGGCCACCGGTGCCGCCGTTGCCCAGCCTGATGCTGATCGGTGAGCAGGGGCTGGGGGACATGATCCAGTTTGCGCGTTACGCACCGTTGCTGCGGCGCTTCGCCGAGCGCATCGAGCTGTGTGTGCACCCGAAGCTGCGGGCCCTGTTCGAGGCGGCGGAACTCGCGGATGCGATTCGCAGCCCCGACGAGCTGCAGAGCGAACCGCCCGGTGCCTGGCTACCGCTGCTCTCGGTGGCGGGACTGCTGGGGGTGCGGGCCGATGCGGTGCTGGCGGAGGCGCCCTACCTGCGAAGCGATCCGCAGCGAGTGGCGGCCTGGCGGCAACGGCTGGGGCAGGACGGGCGTCTACTGGTGGGCCTCAATTGGCAGGGCAACCCCCAGACGGAGGTCTGCGGCCACCTGCGCGGCCGCTCACTGCCGCTGAGGGCCCTGGCTCCGCTGGCGGAGCTGGAAGGGCTGCGCTTCGTGGCCCTGCAGCAGGGAGCCGGCCAGGAGCAACGGGCCGGCTGCGGCTTCGCCGATCGCTTCGTGGTCTGCCAGCAGGAGGTGGATGCCGCCCCCGACTTCCGCGACAGCGCCGCGATCCTGCGCTGCTGTGATCTGGTGATCAGCTCCGACACGGCACTGGCCCACCTGGCCGGGGCGCTCGGCTGCCCGACCTGGCTGCTGCTGCACCGCAGGCCCGACTGGCGCTGGGGACGGCGCGGCCCACGCACGCCTTGGTACCCCACGATGACACTGTTTCGGCAGGGCGCAGTGGAACCGGCGCAGCCGGAAGCGGCGCCCCATCGGGAGCCCTGGGAGGAGGTGGTGGCGCAGGTGCGGCAGGCCCTGATCCGGCGGCTGCATAGCACTGAAGCGCAGCTACCCATGCCCTAGGCCCGTCGGCGACGACGATCAGCATGAGAATCGAGATCTGCACCGGGACCCTGCCGTGCTTGAGCCCTCCAACCTGCTGCTGCTGGCCTGTGCGCTGATCTACGGCCTGATCGGCGAACCGCAGGAGGCGGCGATCCTGCTGATCTTCGTGGCGGGCATCAGCCTGCTCGATGGCCTGCAGCAACGGCGCAGCCGCCGGGCCCTGGCGGAGCTGGCCCGGCTCAGCGCGCCCAGGGCCCACGTGCGGCGGGCAGGGGTGGTTCTGGAGCTCGCCCCTGACCAGTTGCAGCTGGGAGATCAGCTGCGGCTGGAGGAAGGAGACCGGATCGCCGCCGATGCCCGGCTGCTCGAAGGCGTGGGGCTGTGGCTAGATGAATCCCTGCTCAGCGGTGAATCGCTGCCGGTGGCGCGACAGCAGCCCGGAGAAGAACTGAGGGCGGGCTGCCTGGTGGCCAGCGGCCGGGGCTGGGCCGAGGTGGTGGCGCTGGGGGAGGCCACCGAACTGGGGCGTCTCGGGCGCAGCCTGGCCACGGTGGAGGCGCCGCCCACGCGCCTGCAACGCCACACCCGCCGGCTCACCGCCCGCCTGACGGCCGCGGCCCTCGTTCTCTGCGCCGTCCTAGCGGTGCTGCAAGGCAGCATCGGCGGGAGCTGGTCGAACGCCCTGCTGGCCGCCCTGGCCCTGGCGCTGGCGCTGCTGCCCAACGAAATCCCGGTGGTGCTGGCCCTGTTCCTGGCGCTGGGGGCGCTGCGGCTGGCCCGCATCGGCGTACTGGCGCGCTGGCCTGCGGCAGTGGAGAGCCTGGGCTGCACCACGGTGCTGGCGGTCGACAAGACCGGCACCCTCACCGAAAACCGCATGGCGGTGGCGCGGCTGCTCACCTGGCCCGGCGGCGAACACTGGCGGCGCGGCGACCCGCTGGAGGAGCCCTGGCATGGGCTGCTGGAGCTGGCGGTGCTGGCCAGCCGCCATGATCCCGTCGATGCCATGGAGCTGGCCATTCAGCGCCTGGCCACCGAGACGCTGCAAGACAGCGAGCACCTCCATCCCGACTGGCCCCTGGCACGGGAATACCCGCTGCAAAGCGACCTGCTCGTCTTCTCCCAGCTGTGGCACGATCCGGCCGGCCGGCCCCACCTCGCCGCCAAGGGGGCTCCGGAAGCGGTGGCCCAGCTCTGCCACCTCAAGGCCGACGCCAGCGCCTCCCTGCTGGACGCCGCCGCCGAACTGGCTGCGCAGGGATTGCGGGTGCTGGCCGTCGCCCGCGGCCTCGATGGCGCGCCGCTGCACCAGCACCTCCATGCCTCTGGAGTGGATCCGGAGCCGGGCCGTCCCCCCGCCGATGTGCACGCCTACCTGTTCGAGCCAATCGGCCTGATCGCCCTGGCAGATCCCTTGCGTCAGGAGGTGCCCGCGGCTGTGGCACGGGCCCATGGAGCTGGCGTGCGGGTGGTGATGATCACCGGCGATAGCCCGCAGACCGCGCGGGCCATCGCCGATCAGGCCGGCCTGCCGCCTGGGCCGGTGCTGAGCGGCGCTGACCTGGAGACGCTGAGCCCGGAGGCGCTGAGCGCGCAGCTGGCCCAGGTGAGCGTGTTCGCTCGGGTGCTGCCGCAGCAGAAGCTGCAGCTGGTGCGCGCCCTGCAGGCCCGCGGCGAGGTGGTGGCGATGGGCGGCGATGGGATCAACGACGCCCCCGCCCTCAAGGCCGCCGACATCGGCGTGGCGATGGGGCAGCGCGGCACCGCCGTGGCACGTGAATCGGCCGATCTGGTGCTTCTGCACGACGACTTCGGCAGCCTGGTGGAGGCGCTGGCCCTGGGCCGCAGGATCGAGGCCAACCTGCACCGCGCCCTGGGTTACACCCTGGCGATCCACCTGCCGATCGCCACCCTCACCGTGATGCCCCTGGTGTTGCCCGGCCAGCCGATGCTGCTGCTACCGCTGCACATCGCCCTGCTGCACCTGGTGATCGATCCGGCCTGCACCGTGGTGTTCGAGGCGATCCCTGCAGCGCCGGCCCAGATGAGCCGTCCGCCCCGCTCGCCACAGGCGCCGCTGTTCGGTGCCGCCACCTGGCACCGGGCGCTGGGGCAGGGCGGAGTGGTCAGCGTGGCCGCGCTGATCCTGGCGCGCTGGCCGGATCTGCCCACCGACACCCACCGCAGCCTGGTGTTCGCCCTGCTGCTGATCGCCGGTGGCGGACTGGTCTGGCTGCACGGGGAGCCCAGGCAGCGGCTCAGCCTGGTGGGCGGCGGCATCGGCTTCGGCCTGTGGCTGCTGCTGCAGGGGATCCCCGGCTTGGCGCCCCTGCTGGAGCTGGCGCCCCTGCGGCCCGAAGCAATCGGGCTGCTGATGGGCGTGCTCGCGGTGCTGGCAGGGCTGGCGCTGACGGCCCGGGGGCAGCGCGCCTGAGCCCGAAGCCGATGAGCCTGGGCCACTGGAGACCCGATCGCCCTGTTTTCTGGGATGAAAATGAACATCGCCGCACTGGAAGACGTTGATGGTTGGTACATCTGTCAGGGTATCAGTGCAGCGCGAATGGCCAGCCATGCAGCCCGCTGCATCCTGGGCACGGGGATATTTTGGCGCCTGGGCTCTCAGCCTGCGATTGCGGCAGCCGATCATTGGGATCAGCAAGGCAAATCAACAACCCTTCGGGCGCAAATACTCTTGGCCCTACGATTCAGATCCCGGCTATTTCACCATGTTTGCAGTCTCCACTCCCACCCTCACTGCATCCGCCATCAACGCCAAAACCCCACCCGATCCGCCTGCGGCCGGCGCCTCCAGAGCTCAGCCCATAGCCTGGCATCAGGTGTTCCGCCGCCCTCAGCTCGTGCAGGCGCTGGAGGTCGTGCAGGACCTCATCGCCGTCTCTCTGTCTTGGAGTCTTCTGTATGATGGTGCTGCAGCTGCGCCAGATCTTCACCTCGCTGCTGGGGCGACCGAAGCTCCACGTGATCACCGCCGATATTCTTTTCATTCTCATCCTGGTGGAACTTTTCCGCCTGCTGATCATCTACCTGTAGCAGCAGCGTGTCTCGATCGGCGTATCGGTGGAGATCGCCATCGTCTTGGTGCTGCGGGAGGTGATCGTGAACGGCGTCCTCGAGAACAACTGGCAGCAGATCCTGGCGGTTCTACCTGTTCCTAGCCACGGCGGAGCTGCTGATGGTGGTGCGCGTCTGGCTGCCGCCCAACTTCAAGGGAGTTGACCCGGAGGCGCAGGTCTCGGCGCAGGTGCGGCAGCACGAACCGATGGGGTGATGGCAGGAGCGTCAGCGGGGCGGATCCTTCGGCAGGCCGTGCCAACAGCGCGCCAAGATGCATTCACTTGGTGACTTGCCATGTTTCTGAACCCCATCTGCCCGTTCAGCACCGCCAAGGTGCTGGCACTCAAGGCCGCTGTGCTGCTGCTGCTCACCCTACTGATCAAGGCCAGGGTGCAGATCGCGGCAGCATCGGGAGTGGGCTTCGCCCTGCTGCTGCTGCAGACCCTGGTGTTCCTGGCGATCAGTAGTGGCCTAGTGCTGGCCGCGGGGGGAGTCGCGCTGGTCGTCGCTCAGCAACGCCGTCCAGCCGCGGCCTGAACTCCCAGCAGCCGAGGGATCCACCACCGAGCCATCCGAGGCTGCTCAATGGCGATGGCGATGATGGGCATGCCAGAAAGGGCGATGGGCATGCAGCGGAAGCTCGTGTCGGTGCAAGTGGATGTGATGCTCCTGAAGCACAACAGCACCCCAGTGACCATCAACGCGGCCGCCAGCAGCAGAGCCGGCGTCAGGGTCTCCCGCAGCACCACCAGCGAAAACAGAGCTCCCACGAACGGCGGGGTGGAGAACAGCAGCGCCTCGCGGACGGCCCCCAGATCGCGCAGGGGCAGCAGATCCAGCCAGATCGAGAGGCCGTAGCCCAGGGCGCCGATACCGAGCATCGCCAGGGTCACCGGCAGCGGCGGGAAGGCATGGCCCAGCAGCAGGGCCAGCAGGAGCATGGGCAGCGAGGCGGGGCGGACGCAGCGAGGAGCCGGCCGGCATGAGCACACGGCAGCGGGACTCGATCGGGTGCTGGCCCAGGGGCGGCGGTTGCAGCAGCTGATCGCCGATCTGCTGCTGCTGGCCAGCTTGGAGCGCCCCGCGAACAGGAACCTCATGCGGGTGTGCAACCTCGTGGAACTCAACGCAGATGTGCTGGAGGACTTCAGCGAAGCGGCTGAAGCCGCTGCGGTTAGCCTGGAAGCCGCGATTAAGGCCAGCCACGCCCGCGTGCTGGGGGTGGAGTCGGAACTGAGCCGGCTGCTGATCAATCTGCTCAGCAACGCCGTGCAGCACAGTTCTCCTGGTGACAGGGTGGTGGTGGGTCTGGAACAGCGCGGCCGAGAGATTTTTCTCTGCGTGCAGGACAGCGGGCCAGGTATCCCTGCGACAGCGCAGCAGCGGATCTTCGAGCGGTTCCATCGCCTCGATCCCGCCCGCAGCCGCCGGCAGGGAGGCACGGGGCTGGGACTGGCCATCGCCCAGGCCATCGCCCGCCGCCATGGCGGGGTAATCAGCGTGCATTCGACACCTGGGGAGGGCGCGACGTTTGCCCTGCGCCTGCCTGCTGCCGGGCGTGCCGCGGGAGTGGCGGCAGCCTCCGGCTCAAGCAATTGAGCGACGCCACACGGCACCTGCCCATCACCCCGCCCGGGCAAGTACCACCCGCGATCCGCCAGGGCTTCGGCCTCCACAGGCTTCCCAGCTGTCGAGCATCGCGAACAGTTCGGCCTGCAGGCCCTGCAGCGCCACGATCTTCTCGCCGATTTCGCCGGCTTTAACGCGGATCCTTGCCTGCAGGGCACCGCAGGTGCAGACGCCCGAGCGGCGCGACGTCAGGATCTGGCCCACATCCTGAAGCGGAATCTCCATCGCCCGCAGGGTGCGGATCAGGCTCAGGTCCACGAGCACCTCCTCGTTGAAGAGGCGGTAGCCGCCATCGCTGCGGCCGACTGGCTGGATCAAGCCTTCATCGCAGTAGAAGCGGATCGTCTTGACACTGACGCCGGAGCGCCGGGCCACGGCGCCGATCTTCAGCGGTGGGCTCAGGGCCGGGGCGGACACCACTTGACTCTCCACCAAGAGGAGAGTGCATCGTAGAGGTCGCCTGCTGCTCGCGTTCGCTCGATGCGCTCTGCTCCCGCCGTCCTGGCCCTGCTCGGCCTGCTGGCGACCAAGGTCCCGGCCCAGGCCCAGCTGGATCCGCATCAGCACCATCAGAGGATGGATCCCGCCCCTGCCATGGATCACAGCGCCCACAATCACGATGTGGGCCCAGCCGGCAGCACCTACGACCTGCGCTGGATCGATGGGATGGTGCAGCACCACACCGGGGCCCTGCGCATGAGCGAATTCGTCTTCGACATCGGCGTGCCGGGCGTGGGGGCGCTGGCCAAGGAGATCTGGCGCGATCAGGCCCAGGAGATCAAGGCAATGGGCCAGTGGCGCAAAGCCTGGTACCCCGAGGCAGCCGTCTACCCGGTGGCGCTGAAGCCGGGTGGCGATCCCAACGCCATGGCGGATCTGGTGCGCATGAGCCCGGCGCAGATCCAGGCCATGCAGATGATGGACTCCACGCCCACACGGGAAAACCGAGTGACCTGGTTCCTGGAGGGAATGCTGAACCACCACGGCGGCGCGCTGATCATGGCCCACGACGCCCTGAACAAATCCAGCAATCCGACGATCCGGCGCCTTGCCCGCGCCATCATCATCGCCCAGCGACGCGAGATTATCCAGCTGCGTAAGATGCTGCAGTTCGATGGGATGAACAATCCAAAATACCACCTGTACGACAACTTGTTTTCGCCTAGATAGGAGGCCTACTCTGCACCCATGCCTCCTGGACTAAGCCGTCACACTGACCCCAAATCCACACGTCACCATGAAACTCTTCTCGGCATTCCAGCTCGCTCTCACGTCCTCCCTGATTTTCGGTGCCAGTTCGGTGGCTCCGATGCGAGCGCAGGCCAATGACATGTTCTCCTCCAAGGTTGCTGCTGAACAGCGTGCCAAAGAGCTGAGGTGCACCGGTAGCTTCGCGATGGGCAAGGAATGGATGCCTTGCAAGGATTTCGCCACCTATGAAAAAGCAGTCAGCAAAAAGCCATGAGCTCCTGCCTGCCTGATCGAGGAACCCTCTGATGCGGAACTCAAGGATTGATCGTCCGACCAACACAGGCGGTGTCGTCATGCTTGGCGCCTTGCTGTTGGCTGGTTGCTGGCTGATGGCGCCCGCCCAGGCGCACATGCGTGGCATGTTTGCCACCAAAGCGGAGGC
>CAIRWM010000082.1 GCA_903882285.1 uncultured cyanobacterium | reverse complement strand
TCCCTGAATCCATCCTTCCAGCACCGCTTCCTGCTGGCGCTTTCCCAGCGCAAGCGCCGCCGCGCCGCTGGCCAGCAGGGCTTCACCCTCGTGGAGCTCATGATCGTGGTGGCCATCGTCGGCATTCTCTCCGCCGTGGCCCTGCCCAGCTACCTCAGGGCCCGCGACGCCGCCAAGATCGGCGCCCGCATCGGTGAGGCCGTGGCCTTCGCCAAGGAGTGCGCCGTCTACAAGTCCACCGAGATCGGCCAGCCCACCTTCACCGGTTCCGGTACCTCCGCGGATGGCGTGAGACTCAGCTGCTCCACCGTCACCGGTGCCGGCACCGCCACCGCCACGTGGGACACCGCAAGAGCGGAAGGGGTGAAATGCCTGGCCGTGACGAGCACCGCCACCAGCGGCACCGCCAAGATCACGATCAACAACACAGCTTCCACCCAGCTCACCTGCGCGTTCTCCTGATTCAGTCCCGCGCTCTGGTCCTTCAGGCCGCCCTTGCTTGCCGGGGGCGGCTGACCCCGCCGGCGCCACCCTGGAGCGGAGGGCTGGCCTGACGGCTGGGCTATCACAGCCGCGCCGCCACCTCCATCTCGCTGCTGATCGTCTGGACACCACCGGGGCGGGGGAACTGCTGACGTAGCCGCAGCCGCAGCCGGCCAGCGGAGAGCGGTGTCGCCTCCAGTCCCTCCGGCGCCAGAGCGTCGATCAGCACGCGGTTCAGCGGCTGCCCGCCACTGGGTTCGCCCTGGAGGCCATAGGCGGGACCGCAGCGCATCAGCACCTGACCCCGCCAGATCGAGCTGGGGGCCGGCCCCTGGGCGTAGAGCACCGGCCCCTGGAGCGTGTTGAAGCGCAGCACGGCGCGGCGCCCCACCAGGGGACAGGCCACCCCGTCAGCCACCGGGGCGGCGGGGTCGCTCAGACCATCGGACCGCAGCGACCCGGCCAGGAGCAGGTCGGTACGCAGCAACTCAAGGGTGCGGCGCTGCAGCGTGCGCTCCCGCACTAACCGGGCCAAGCGCTCACCGTTGCTGCCCTCGGCCAGCAGCACCTGAAGCATCAGCGTGGTGAACACCAGGCCGAAGGCCAGGGCCAGCAGCAGCTCCACCAGGGAGAAGCCACCATGGCGGCAGCGCCGGGGGCCCTGCAGGGCGCGGGCAAGGGAGGGCATGGAACGGTGACTCATGGAACGGCGGCTCATGAAACAGTGGTGGATCAGAGGCTGGGATCGGGCTGGCAGCCCTGCTGCTCCCAGCGGCCGAGCCGCACCACCCCGAGGGGCAGAGCCATGACCAGGCAGCGCTCCAGATCACTGCCTTCAGCGCTCAGGCGCACGGTGCCGCCATCAAGCACAAGGCCATTGCTGGTGAAGCGCACCTCCGGCGGCAGGTTGTGCTCCAGCTGCACGGCGCCGCCCGCCACCCCCTCGCCAAGAGCCAGCTGCACCCCCGCGCAGGCCGGCAGGGAGCCGCCAGACTCCGGCCCCTGCCAACCGCGCTCGCTGAGTTGCAGGCCACACGGTGCCCCCTGACGTTGGGCCGCGGCCCGTCCCAGCTCCAGCCCGAGGGCCACGCGCCGCGCCGCACTCTCGACCCGCTGCCGGGCCACGCAGCGGGCCGCCTCGCCCAGACCCACCATCGCCAGTCCCCCCAGCAGCAGGGCAGCCAGCAGCAGCTCCGGCAAACTGAAGCCCTCAGCGCGGCGCATCTTCAGCCTCCGATGGCGATCCGGACAGATCCGGACAGAGCCCCAGCACCTCGGGGCGGTAGAGGCGGCGGCGGGGCGTCTCGACCCCGTCGGCTGCCAGCTGCAGCAGCACCGCCTCGCCGGAGGGCTGCAGCGTGAGCTCCCGCCGTAGTCCCGGGCCGGGCTGTTCCTGCTGCAACCAGCGGTGCAGCTCCCCAGCGGCCGAGCCACAGGAAAAGGCGCCGGTCCCCTGCCGGCTGAGGCCCCGTAGCCGGGCCTCATTGGCCACCAGGGCCGCATCAAGCCGGTCGAAGGCCAGCTGGCGCCGTTCCGCCGCCTCCGTGCTGACCAGGGCCAGGCTCCAGATCTGCAGGGAGGAGACGGCGCTGCCGCAGAACAGCAGAGCCGACACCGTGGCTTCCATCAGGTTCACGGTGCCACCCCGCGCAGACCAAGCGACCAGAGGCCCTCGGCGTGGGCCGGTTCGCCCGCCAGGGCCAGGGAGAACGCGGCCCGGCGCGGCGGATCACCGGGTTGCGGCAACCGCTCGATCACCAGGGTCACGGCGCTTTGGCCCTGCGGGGAGCGCTCGGGCTGCCAGGCGATCAGCTGATAGGGCACACCGATCACCTCACCCCGCTGCAGCGCTGCCAGGGTTCCGGCCTCGCCACAGCCGTCCGCCGCGCTGGCCCAGGCGCTCAGCGGCAGAGGCAGCAGGCAGGGATGGCGGCGTTGCAGCTCCCCCACCAGATGCTGGGCTACCGACGCCAGGTCATCCTCGGCACGGCGCAGCTCCCGGATCGACGCCGCGCGCTGGCGCTCCTGCAGGGTGACCGTCTGCACCGAGAGGCTGCCCAGCAGCAAAAGCAGGGAGCCGGTGCAGGCCAGCGGCAGCATGTAGCCGCCACTGGCGGCGGCGCGTCGCAGGCTCGGCAGGCGCTGCGGCAGGAGGCGCTGGGAACGGCAGATCACGGGAGCGCACCCGAGGACGACCCCTCCAGCCTTCCCGCCGCTGGACAGCGGGACGCCGCGCCCCTACTGATTGAGCTTGAGCACGGCCATGAAGGCCTCCTGCGGCACCTCCACCTTGCCCATCGCCTTCATGCGCTTCTTGCCCTTGGCCTGCTTCTTCAGCAGCTTCTTCTTGCGGCTGATGTCGCCGCCGTAGCACTTGGCCAGCACGTCCTTGCGGATGGCACTGATGCTCTCACTGGCGATCACGCGGCTGCCGATCGAGGCCTGGATCGGAATCTTGAACTGCTGGCGCGGAATCAGCTCCTTGAGCTTCTCCACCAGGCCCTTGCCCACGTTGTAGGCCTTGTCGCGGTGCACGATCGTGGTGAGCGGGTCAGCCCGCTCGGCGTTGATCAGCACATCGAGGCGCACCAGCTCATTCTTGCGGTAGCCGATCAGGTGGTACTCCATCGAGGCGTAGCCCTTGGTGCGGCTCTTCATCTGGTCGAAGAAATCCGTGACCACCTCAGCCAGGGGCATCTCGTAGTGGAGCGTGACCCGGTCAGTGGTGATGAACTTCATGTCGATGAACTCACCGCGGCGCTCCTGGCACAGCTCCATCAAGGTGCCGTTGTAGGCGTTGGGGGTGTAGATCTCGAGCTTCACGTAGGGCTCTTCGATCGATTCGCGCTTCTGAGGATCGGGAAGGGTGGCCGGGTTGTCGACCATCAGCGTGCTGCCGTCGATCATGTTGACCCGATAGATCACCGAAGGAGCGGTGACGATCAGGTCGAGGTCGTATTCGCGCTCCAGCCTCTCCTGCACGATCTCCATGTGCAGCAGGCCCAGAAAACCGCAGCGGAAGCCGAAGCCCATGGCGCTGCTTGTCTCGGGTTCATACTGCAGCGCCGCATCGCTGAGCTGCAGCTTGTCGAGGGCCTCGCGCAGGTCGGGGTACTGGTCGGCGTCGGTGGGGAACAGGCCGCAGAACACCATCGGCTTCGCCTCGGTGTAACCGGGCAACGGCTCGGTAGCGGGGTCGTTGAGCAGGGTGATCGTGTCGCCGACACGGGCATCAGCCACAGCCTTGATCGAAGCGGCCAGATAGCCCACCTCACCGGCGTGGAGGCTGCCCACCTGGCGCTGATCGGGGGCCATCACCCCCACCTCATCGAGTTCGTAGGTCTTGCCGCTGGCCATCAGCAGCACCTTGTCCTTGCGGGAGATGGTGCCGCTGAGCACGCGGAAGTAGACGATCACCCCCCGGTAGGGGTCGTAGTAGGAGTCGAAGATCAGCGCGCGCAGCGGTTCATCGACCTTGTCGGGCGGCGGCGGCACCCGATCGACCACCGTCTGCAGGATCTCGCCGATGCCCAGACCCGTCTTGGCGGAGCAGGAAATGGCATTCGAGGTGTCGAGGCCGATGATCGACTCGATCTCCTCGGCGATGCGCTCGGGATCGGCACCGGGCAGGTCGATCTTGTTGAGAACAGGGATGATCTCCAGGTCGTTCTCGAGAGCCAGATAGACGTTGGCAAGGGTCTGTGCCTCTACGCCCTGACTGGCATCCACCACCAGCAGAGCCCCTTCGCAGGCCTGCAGCGAACGGCTGACTTCATAGGAGAAGTCAACATGACCGGGGGTGTCGATCAGGTTGAGGATGTAGATCTCACCGTCAGCGGCCCTGTACTCCATGCGAGCGGCCTGGAGCTTGATGGTGATGCCGCGCTCCCGCTCCAGTTCCATGTTGTCGAGGAACTGCTCCTGCATGTCGCGGGCCGCCACCGTGCCCGTTTCCTGCAGCAACCGGTCGGCCAGGGTCGACTTGCCGTGGTCGATGTGGGCGATGATGCAGAAATTGCGGATCCGTTGAACGGGAACGTCGGTCATAGGGAGCAGCGACCGGCGGCCGACAGGGACCACCACGTGATGGGTCGATCCTAGGCAGCGGCGGCCAGGGGCTCCCCAGTCCCCCGGGCGCCGCTGCCTCAGTTTCTTGAACTGCTCTCCAACCTGAGGATTCCACTCACGCCGGCCCGGTGCTGCAAGAAATTAAGCGGCAACGGTTACTTTCTCGGCGACGCCACTCTCGGCGACGCCATGGTCGCTCCAGTTCTGAGCGCGTTGAACGACGGCTGAAGGGGGCTGGCCTACGAGGGGGGAGAGGCGATACCCAGCCGCCGCAGCACCGGCAGCCGCTCCCCGGCGAAGGACTCCCAGAACTCCCCTAGCTGGTTCAGCGCCTGGTTCGGGTCCTCGATCGGGCGATCTTCGCGGTCCTTCACACCGCCTCCCGCCATGGTGATCCCCATCCACACCAGCTGGACAATGGCTTCCGGCGACAGATCCGCGTTGGCGACCCGCAGGAAGAAGCCCTCCAGCGGGCTGATGGTGACGGGCTGAAGCAGCACAGGCGAAAGCAGGGCGCCGATCTCCTCGCCCGCCGTAATCTGGTCGAGGCACTGCCGATTAAAACCGGCGATGGAGCTTGCTGAGGTCTGAGAACCGGCATCGCTGGAGAAGCTCACACCGATCACTGCCGCGCCGATCAGAACGGAGAGCCTCATCAGCGCATCCTCGAGATCCAGCGAGGCCTGATCCAGCAGCCAAGCCAGGCTCTGGGGCCGATCGGCGAGGGCGCTCTTCAACGACAGAACGAAGCTGGGATCCATACCCAGACGACCCAGGCCCGTATCGAAGGCATCGCTGTCGTCGCCAGATCCGGCACAAGCGTGCAGGTGCAGTCCCGCCAGGGCCTGGCGGCGCCATGGCGTCGATGGAGGACAGGCCCCCCGGGCAAAGAGATCGCGCCGGAAGGTCTGGTTGATCGCCAGATCGAGCAGCACCTCCCGCATCGGAGCATCGACCGCCTCCATGACAAGGGAACGCCGTTCCGGATCCAGCATCTCCGGGAACATCTCCGGCAGGGAGGCCGAGCCGATGTGGGTGAGGCCATGGGCCATGCAGAGCCGGTGCATGGGGCCCACGTAAAGGGGTTGATGCGCCGAATGGTAGTCACCCACCAAATAGGACTCCGGCATCGGCTGAAGACGCTCGACCAAGGATCGGAGTCCCGGCAGTTCCTGACCGAGGGGCCAGCCGTTGCTCTCCGTCCCCGTCAATCTGAGCAGGGTCTCCGCCGCCTTGCGAATGCCAGCAAGTGAGGTGCTGCCCCCCGCGCGCATGGCCTCCTCCACGCTCAGCATCTTCAGGGTGCTGCGCGACAACCAGCCCGGGTAGGTGTTGTAGGAGCAGTAAAAGATCCCACCCGGACGCACCAGACACCCGGCCGCTGCGATGAGGGCTTGCCTCACCTCGGGCCCCACCCAGCTCGCCAGCCCATGGGCGACCACGAAGTCGTAGGCCTCCGGCCAGCCACGGCACGGGCCCCTGCTGGGCAGCCCTTCAGCGAAAGCCGTCAGATCCGCCAGGGCGAAATGCACATTGCGGAGGCCCAGCGCCTCGGCCTTGGCGGTGGCGCCGGCGATGTGGGTCGGGTTGAGGTCGAGCCCGTAGAAGCTGGCCTGCGGGTGGGCAGCGGCGTTGAACAGCAGATTCAACCCATGGCCGCAGCCGAAGTCGAGGTAGGAGAAGCCCGAGTTGATCAGGCCGGGATCGAGCCGGTGTCGCCCCCCCAGGAGCGTGGCCAGCACGAGCCAGGACACGGAAAGCTCCCGGTGGAGGAAAGCCGCGTAAGCCTTATCGATGGGATAGGCGGGCGTGGAATCCATCCCGGCGTTGCATGCGCTTTGCGCGCATGATGCCTCGGGAACCAGCCCCTACGACCATGCTGGGCGGATCGTCAGCTCCCCGACGACGGCGCTTAGGCTCAGCCCAGTGCGTATCTGATCATGACCACCGAAACCGCCAGCCCCGAGAGCACGGCACCCGCCACCGATCCCCACGCCCTCACCATTGAAAATGTGGAGCGCACTCTGGATGAGCTGCGTCCGTACCTGATGGCCGATGGCGGCAACGTGGAGGTGGTCGAGATCGACGGCCCGATCGTCAAGGTGCGCCTGCAGGGCGCCTGCGGCTCCTGCCCCAGCAGCACCATGACCCTGAAGATGGGCATCGAACGCAAGTTGCGTGAAGCCATCCCCGAGGTCAGCGAGGTGGTGCAGGTCCTCTGAAGCCGGGGGGCGATCCAGCAGCCCGGGCGATCGCCTCAACGGCGAAATCCTCAAACCCCCGCACCATCTCCAGTCCGTCGTAGAGGTGGGCAGCCGCCCCCCGCCTGATGCGTTCGGCCAGGTCCCGGCGCCGCTCACCATCGCGCAGCAGACCCGCCGCCAACGCCACCATCTGCTGGCGGCTGGAGGCGATCGGGGCGTCGGCGATCCCCATCTGCCGGTAGGCCGCCGCAACCAGGCGCGAGCGCAGCAGCGGGCCCTCCAGGCTCACGGTGGGGGTGCCGGTGATGGCAGTTTCAAACATCGTGATGCCGCTGCCGTAGTGCAGGCTGTCGAGCAGCAGGTCGAGGCAGCCGGCCAGGCCCATGAACTCTGTCCGGTCCATCTGGGCCAGGACCAGCACCCGTTCAGCCAGGGCCGGGGCCGTGGTGGCGATGCGGTCGAGGAAACGCTGCGTCCACTCGGCCACCTCGGAGGCAACAACAACGAACAGGGCCTCCGGCACGGCGAGGGCCAGGGCCTCCAGCACCGCATCCAAGTCGGGATGGAGCTTCTGGGGATGCTGCAGGCAGCCGACGATCAGATCATCTTCAGGCAGCAGGAAGTACTGGCGATCGAAGTGGACGCCCTCGGGCGGATCGGCAAGATTGCCGCGCAGATAACGGCAGGGAAGCCCAGGCAGGCGCACCAGGGTTTCGCTGTAGTGAGCGTCGGCCTCGGGCGGTTCCACCAGCGCCGATGACACGTAGTGATCGATCAGCGGCAGCCCGGAGGTGTGGGGGATGCCCCAGCCACTCACCTGCACCGGGGCGCTGCGCACGCAGGCCAGATCGGTGACGAAGGCCTCCATGCCGAGATCGGTGAAGAAGAGCAGGTCGAGCTCCAGGGCCCGCAGTTGCGCCCGGGCCGGAGCCGACTGCCGCGGCAGCGTCACCACCCGGTCGCAGGCGGCCTCGAGTCGGTGCGAGAGGCCATCGCGCTTCCCCCCCTGCACGTGCACCAGCACCAGCTCGAAGCGGTGGCGGTCGATGCCGCGGATCAGGCCCTCGAAGGCATAGCCATTGGTGTGGTTGCAGAAGTACGCCGACAGGAAGCCCAGCCGTGGCCGGCGTGCCCCCGCCGCCGTGCCAGCCGGCCGTTGCGGCTGAGGTCCGCCCCCCAGATGGCGCTGTAACAGGGCGCCGTAGGCCTGCAGGAGCGGCCGGTCATTGCGGCCGTGGTAGGCCAGCGAAAACGTGTGACAGCCCACGGCATGCCTGGGATCGAGGCGCACCGTGGTGTCCTCGAGCAGGTCGGCCAGCCCCTGCTCGCAGCGGCCGCGGCAGGCCTCGATCTCGGCAAGAGAGCCGGCGACCACCGGCAGCACGAAGGCGTGGTTGAGCCGCAGCACCAGCGAATCGGGCTGCAGCGCCAGGGCCTCGCCATGCCAGTGAATGGCCGGCTCCACCTGCGAGAGGTGCTGCAGAAGCAAGCCCAGATCGGAGCGCGCGGCGATGGAGCGGGGATCCAGAGCGGCCGCCTGCTCCAGGCTCTCGATGGCCTCCGGCCAGCGCCGCGCCACCTTGAAGCCATTGCCCATGGCTCGCCAGTGGCGCGCATCGTCCGGGGCGAGGCGCACCGCCTCCTGCAGGCGATTCAGGGCAGCGGGGATCCGACCGGCCTCCAGCAGGGCGACGGCCTCCTGGTTGAGCTGCTGCGGGTCCATGCACATGGAGCGTATCCCGCCTGCGCGGGCCGGGCCAGCCGAAGTCCAGCCCTTAGGCTGCGCCCCAGCTGATTTGCCTGCCGTGCTGGACCAGCGCCTGCTGCGCGATGACCCCGAGCGGATCAGCCGCCAGCTCGCCCGGCGCGGCCTGGAGCTCGACCTCACCGGCCTCCAGCAAATCGCTCTGCAGGAAAGGGATCTTGAGGAACAGCGCAGCACGCTCCAGGCCGAGGGCAACCGGGTCGGCAAGGAGGTGGGCCAGCGCATCCGGGCCGGCGCCAGCCCCAACGGTCCCGAGGTGCAGGAGCTGCGCGAGCAGGGCAACCGGCTCAAGCAGCAGGTGGCCGGCCTGGAGGAGGAGGAAAAGGCCCTCGAGGTGCGCCTGCGCGAGCAGCTGCTCGCCCTGCCCAACCTTCCCTCCGAGCAGACCCCCGACGGCGCCTCCGAAGCCGACAACGTGGAGCGCAAGCGCTGGGGCGAGCCGCGCCGCCCCGCCCCCGGGGAAACCCTCCAGGAGCACTGGCAGATCGCCGAGCGGCTGGCCCTGGTGGAGACGGAGCGCTCGGTGCGCATCGCCCAGAGCCGCTTCGTGACCCTGCAGGGGGCCGGCGCCCGCCTGGAGCGTGCCCTGATCTCCTTCATGCTCGATCGTCACGCCAAGCGCGGCTACACCGAGCTGCTGCCGCCGATCCTCGTCAACACCGCCAGCCTCACCGGCTCAGGGCAACTGCCCAAATTCGCCGAGGAGAGCTTCCGCTGCGCCGAAGACGACCTCTGGCTCACCCCCACCGCCGAGGTGCCGATCACCTCGTTTCACCGCGATGAGGTGATCCCGTCCGACCAGCTGCCGCTGCGTTACGCCGCCTACACCCCCTGCTTCCGGCGCGAGGCCGGCTCCTACGGCCGCGATACCCGCGGCCTGATCCGCCTGCACCAGTTCAACAAGGTGGAGCTCTACTGGTTCACCCGGCCGGAGGAGTCGGAGGCGGCCCACGAGCAGCTCACCCGCGACGCCGAGGCGATCCTCGAAGCCCTAGAGCTGCCCTACCGCCGCCTGGAGCTGTGCAGCGGCGATCTCGGCTTCTCCGCCGCCCGCACCTACGACCTCGAGGTGTGGCTGGCCGGCGCCGGCGCCTACCGAGAGATCTCCAGCTGCAGCACCTGCGGCGACTTTCAGGCACGCCGCGCCAACATCCGCCTCAAGGCCGAAAAGGGCACCCGCCTGGTCCACACCCTCAACGGCAGCGGCCTGGCCGTGGGCCGCACCATGGCTGCCCTGCTGGAGAACGGCCAGCAGGCCGACGGCAGCGTCCAGCTTCCCGCCGCCCTGGTGCCCTACGTCGGCAGCGACCGGCTGCAGCCCACCGCCTGAGTCCGCAGCCCCCACAATGGAGCCATTGACCGAGAGGGCCGGCATGGGGGTTCTGACCGCACTGGCGATCCTGGCGGGGCTGATCGTGGTGCATGAAACCGGCCACTTCCTGGCGGCCCGCTGGCAGGGCATCCGGGTCAGCGGCTTCTCGATCGGCTTCGGGCCGGCCCTGCTGCAACAGCGGCGCGACGGCGTGCTTTACGCCCTGCGGGCCATTCCCCTCGGCGGCTTTGTCTCCTTCCCCGACGAGGACGAGGACAGCACGATTCCCGCCGATGATCCCGACCTGCTGCGCAACCGGCCCCTGCCCCAGAGGGCCTTGGTGATCGCCGCCGGCGTGCTGGCCAACCTGCTGCTGGCCTGGGCCGTGCTGGTGGCCCAGGGTCTGGTGGTGGGCATCCCCGCCGGCTTCAGTCCCACCCCCGGCGTGATGGTCTCGGGGGTGCAGGCGGGCCAGGCCGCCGCCGCCGCCGGCCTGCGGCCTGGCGATCGCATCCTGGCGGTGGATGGCCGATCGCTCGGTGGCGGCCAGCAGGCTGTGGCTGCGCTGGTGGAGCGCATCCACACGGCCGCCGGCCGCCGCCTGCAACTTCAGGCGGAGCGCGACGGCTCGCCCCTCACCCTGCCGCTCACCCCCAGTGAGGCGGCTGGCATCGGCCGCATCGGTGCCCAGCTGCAACCCAGCGGCAGCGAGAGCTTCCGCGCCCCGCGCGGGCCCCTGGAGCCGATCCTCCAGGCCAACCACGACGTCCTCGCCCTCACCCGCCGCACGTTGGAGGGCTTCGGGACACTGATCACTCATTTCGGCGAGACCGCCGGCCAGGTGTCAGGGCCGGTGAAGATCGTTGAAATGGGCGCCAGCCTTGCCAAGCAGGGGGGCAGCAACCTGTTTCTGTACACCGCACTGATCTCGATCAACCTGGCGGTGCTCAACTCCCTGCCCCTGCCCCTGCTCGACGGCGGCCAGTTTGTGCTGCTGCTGCTGGAGGGCCTGCGCGGCCGACCCATGCCCGAACGCTTCCAGATGGCGTTCATGCAGTCGGGTTTCGTGTTTCTGGTGGGCCTGAGCGTGCTGCTGATCGTCAAGGACACCAGCCAGCTTCCGGCGGTGCAGCAGCTGCTCGGCCGCTGAGCTCCTGCCGCCTGAGCCCGCACATCCGATGCCCCGCTTCCCCAGCGCCCGTAGCCGGGCCCAGCAGCTGCTGGAGCGCCTGGGGGAGCTCTATCCGCGTGCCACCTGCTCCCTCGACTGGCGCAGTCCCTACGAGCTGCTGATCGCCACAATGTTCTCGGCCCAGGGCACCGATGAGCGGGTCAACCAGGTGACACCGGCCCTGTTCGAGCACTTCCCGGATGCGGCCGCGGCGGCGGCCGTGGCGAGCGCCGAAGTTGAGCCCTACGTGACGTCCACGGGGTTCTTCCGCAACAAGGCGAAGAACATCGTCGCCAGTTCGCGGCTGCTGCTGGAACGGCACGGCGGCGTCTCGGTGAACACCCACGTGAGCCGCCTCAGCCAGCGCCTGCAACTGAGTCGCGGCACCGACCCCCGCCGCATCGAGCCCGACCTGATGAAGCTGGTGCCTCAGGTCGAATGGCAGAACCTCTCGATCCGGCTGATCTTCCGCAGCCGAGCCGTCTGCACGGCCCGCAAGCCCCGCTGGAAGGTAGAGTCACTCAACCTCCACTGATGCGTTACCTGGCCACATGGCGAAGAAGTCGATGATCGCGCGCGACGTCAAGCGCCGCAAAATAGTTGAGCGCTTCGCCGCCAAGCGGGCTGTCCTGAAGGCCGCCTTCGAAGCCGCCGCCGATCCGATGGAGCGCCTGGAAATCCACCGCAAGATTCAGGATCTGCCCCGCAACAGCGCCCCCGTGCGCATCCGTAACCGCTGCTGGGCCACCGGCAAGCCCCGCGGCTACTACCGCGACTTCGGCCTCTGCCGCAACCAGCTGCGCGAGCGGGCTCACAAAGGCGAACTGCCCGGCGTTGTCAAGTCCAGCTGGTGAGCCCCGGCCGGCCCGCTGGGAGACCAAGGCCGGCCCGTTCCCGATCTTTGTGCCAAGGGCGTCCCACGGGGCGCCTTCTTTGTTTGGCGGCCTGGGGTTGAGGCAGGCCTGCGGTGCAAGTCAACAAAAAACCAAGAGTTTCCGCCCCCCGGTCAGGGCCGGATGGCAGGATGAGTCTTGAAAACAAAAGGACATAAAGCCAAGTGCAAGGACAAACTCAGTCGATCTCCTTCGATGGTCGGGAGATCCGGCTGACCACCGGTCGGTTTGCTCCCCAGGCGGGGGGTTCGGTGATGGTCGAGTGCGGCGATACGGCAATCCTGGTCACCGCCACGCGCTCCAAGGGCCGTGAAGGCATCGACTTCCTGCCCCTGATCTGCGACTACGAGGAGCGGCTCTATGCCGCCGGGCGCATCCCGGGCAGCTTCTTCCGCCGCGAGGCCCGTCCGCCGGAGCGGGCGATCCTCACCTGCCGCCTGATCGACCGGCCGATGCGGCCCCTGTTCCCCGGCTGGCTGCGCGACGACCTGCAGATCGTCGCCACCTGCATGTCGCTCGACGAGCGGGTTCCGCCCGATGTGCTCGCCGTGACGGGCGCCTCGATGGCCACCCTGCTGGCCCGGATCCCCTTCCATGGGCCGATGGCCGCCGTGCGGGTGGGCCTGCTCGGCGATGACTTCGTGCTCAACCCGAGCTTCCGCGAGATCGAGCGCAGCGAACTGGATCTGGTGGTGGCCGGCACCCCCCAGGGCGTGGTGATGGTGGAGGCGGGCGCCAACCAGCTGCCCGAACAGGACGTGATCGAGGCGATCGACTTCGGCTATGAGGCCGTGGGCGAGCTGATCAAGGCCCAGCAGAACCTGCTCAAGGAGCTGGGCATCGAGCAGGTGTTCCCTGAGGCGAAGGTGGACGACCCCACCCTGCCCGGCTTCCTGGAGAAGGCCTGCGCCAAGCAGATCGGCGAGGTGCTCAAGCAGTTCTCCCAGACCAAGACCGAGCGCGACGAGAAGCTCGATGCCATCAAGGCCGAGGTGAGCCAGTCGATCGCCGCCCTCGCCGATGACGACGCCGTCAAGGTGGCCGTCTCCAACAACAGCAAGGTGCTGGGCAACAGCTACAAGAGCCTCACCAAGAAGCTGATGCGCGAGCAGATCCTCAAGGAGGGCAAGCGCGTCGATGGCCGCAACCTCGACGAGGTGCGTCCGATCAGTGCCGCCGTCGGCGTACTGCCCAAGCGGGTGCATGGCTCCGGCCTATTCCAGCGCGGCCTCACCCAGGTGCTCTCCTGCGCCACCCTCGGCACTCCGAGCGATGCCCAGGAGATGGACGACCTCAACCCGGCCACCGAGAAGACCTACCTGCACCACTACAACTTCCCGCCCTACTCCACCGGCGAGACCAAGCCGATGCGCTCCCCCGGCCGCCGCGAGGTCGGCCACGGCGCCCTGGCCGAGCGGGCCCTGGTGCCGGTGCTGCCCAGCAAGGAGTCCTTCCCCTACGTGCTGCGCGTGGTGTCGGAGTGCCTCAGCTCCAACGGCTCCACCTCGATGGGCTCGGTCTGCGGCAGCACCCTGGCGCTGATGGACGCGGGTGTGCCGCTGAAGGCACCGGTGAGCGGCGCCGCCATGGGCCTGATCAAGGAGGGCGAAGAGGTGCGCATCCTCACCGACATCCAGGGCATCGAAGACTTCCTCGGTGACATGGACTTCAAGGTGGCCGGCACCGAGAAGGGCATCACCGCCCTGCAGATGGACATGAAGATCACCGGCCTGGCCCTGCCGTCGGTGGCCGAGGCCATCAACCAGGCCCGCCCGGCCCGGCTGCACATCCTCGAGAAGATGCTCGAGGCGATCGAGAAGCCCCGCGATGTGCTCTCGCCCCACGCCCCACGCCTGCTCAGCTTCCGCATCGATCCCGAGCTGATCGGCACGGTGATCGGCCCCGGCGGACGCACGATCAAGGGCATCACCGAGCGCACCAACACCAAGATCGACATCGAGGACGGCGGCATCGTCACGATCGCCAGCCATGACGGCGCCGCGGCCGAAGAGGCCCAGCGGATCATCGAGGGTCTCACCCGCCGCGTCAGCGAGGGCGAGGTGTTCCAGGGCACTGTCACCCGGGTGATCCCGATCGGTGCCTTCGTGGAGATCCTGCCAGGCAAGGAGGGCATGATCCACATCTCCCAGCTCTCCGAGGCGCGGGTCGAGAAGGTGGAGGACGTGGTGAACGTCGGCGATCAGGTGACGGTGCGGGTGCGCGAGATCGACAATCGCGGCCGCATCAACCTCACCCTGCGCGGCGTGCCCCAGCAGGAGCCCGAAGCCGGCACTCCAGCCTAGGTCTGCGATTGTCGTCAGCCTGCCCCCCTCCTGGGGGGCTTTTTTTATGGCCGTTCGCCTGACCCTCCTCCCTCAACAGCGGCGGACCCAGCACCGGGGAGCGATCAAACGGCAAACCCAGGATCGATCGTGGCCATCGCGGCAGCCGCCCGCTCGCACAGCTCGCTGTGGGCAGGGCCGTGGCTGGCGATCAGGCAACCGGCCTGGCGCACGTCACCGTCGTCGTAGCGGAGCGGCCGCCCATCGGCATGGCTGAAGGCCCCACCGGCAGCCCGCAGCACCGCCTCGGGGGCCGCCATGTCCCAGTCCTTGGGAGCGCTCTTGCCGGACAGCGAGATGTAGAGATCCGTCTCGCCGCGCAGGATCGTCGCCACCTTGCCGCCGACGCTGCCGATAGAGCGGCTGTCGCCGAGGGCTAGGGCAGCAAGCAGCTGCTCCAGGCGGTCATCGCGGTGGTTGCGGCTGGCCACCAGCACCAGCTCGGACAGGGCCCGGCGGCCACTCAGGGCGGGGGCGAAGCGCTCCCCGGCCCGGTTTTCGCGCCAGGCTTCCCCGGGCAGCACCCCGAACCACAGTTCCTCGGGTTCGGGCAGCAGAACCACGCCGAGCACCGGTGCCCCCGAGTGCAGCAGCGCCAGATGCACGGCGTACTCGCCGGTGCCCTGCAGGAAGTCCTTGGTGCCATCGAGCGGATCGAGGATCCACAGCCACTCCACCCCCAGCGGCTGCCCGGGCGTCAGCTGCTCAGCGGCGGTCTCCTCGCTGAGCAGGGTCCAGGCCGCCGTGGGGAAAGCGGCCGCCAGACCGTCAAGCAGCCAGCGATTCACCGCCAGATCAGCCGCCGACACCGGGCCACTGCCCCCCTCCTCCACGGTGAGGGCTGGCGGGAACCCATAGGGGGGCGTCTGGCTCCGGGCATAGGCGCGCAGGATATCGGCCGCGCCCCAGCTCAGCCGTCGCAGCTCGCCGAGCAAGGCCTCAAGCTCGATACCGGCGGGGAGGGGGAGCGTTGCCGCCATCATGGAGCGAACAAAGAAGCATTGTGCAGGACGCACCGCTCCCGGCCTCCCCGGAACCAGCCCTCCCGGCCCGTCCGGCCTGCACGCCCCCAGCCGAGCCGGAACCGGCGGCGGGGGTGCTCTATCTGGTGGGCACCCCGATCGGCAACCTCGACGACCTCTCGCCGCGGGCCAGGTGCGTGCTGGAAGGTGTTCAGCGCATCGCCTGCGAGGACACCCGCCGCAGCGGCCTGCTGCTGCAGAAACTCGGCCTGGCCGGCCGGCGCCTGACCAGCTTCCACGCCCACAACCAGAGCGGCCGCATCCCCCAGCTGCTCGAAGCCCTCGCCGGCGGCGAGGCGGTGGCGCTGATCAGTGATGCCGGCCTGCCGGGCATCTCCGATCCCGGCGAAGCGCTGGTGGCGGCAGCCCGCGCCTCCGGCATCTCCGTGATCTGCGTTCCGGGTCCCAGTGCGGTGACCACCGCCCTGGTGAGCAGCGGCCTGCCATCCGGCCGCTTCTGCTTCGAGGGCTTCCTGCCACCGAAGAGCACGGCTCGGCGCCAGCAGCTGGCTGCGCTGGCCGAGGAGCCACGCACGATCGTGCTGTTCGAGGCGCCGCACCGGCTGGTGGCCCTGCTCGAAGACCTGCTGACGGTGCTCGGTGATCGGCCACTGCAGGTGGCCCGCGAACTCACCAAACGCCACGAGCAGCAGGTGGGGCCCACGGTGCAGGCCGCCCTGGCGCACTTCCAGGCCACCCCGCCCCTGGGGGAATGCACGCTGGTACTCGGCGGCGCTCCAGCCGCCGCCCCGCCGGCATGGGACGAGGCGATCCTGCGGCAGCAGCTGCAGGAGCTGGTGGCCATCGGCCACAGCAACCGCGAAGCCGCCAGGCAGCTGGCCGAGAGCAGCGGCCACAGCCGCCGGGAGCTGTACGCCCTGCTGCACCGCCCGGCAGACTGAACAGGCCGCCTCCGTGTCCATGCTCCTGCGCCTGCGCCTCCTGCTCGGCAGCCTCGGGGGGGGAGCCCTGCTCTTCACCCTGCTCTGCCTGGGCGCTCAGAACCTGGAGGAGCGACCGAGCCTGGGGCTGGGGGCCGCCCGCAGCGCCCCCTTGCCCACGGGGTTCCTGGTGGGGTTGTCTCTGGTGCTCGGCGTGATCAGCGGCGGCAGCACGGTGGCGCTGCTGCTGCCCCGCGATGAGAATCAGCTGCCCGGCAGCGAGTAGAGCGCCCCCTCGATCACCACCCGGCTGATGCCCTGGGCGAGCAGGTAGGTGGAGGTGCGCTCCAGCACGCGCGTGTCGGGCACCTTGATCACCCTCTGGGTGCGGCCGCAGTGGCGCTTGGCCTGGCGCGGATTGCTGTACACCACGATCGCCTGCCGCTCCAGCTCACTGGGCTCCAGCCGCCCAAGCTCGGGGATCTCGCTCAGCGGGCGGGCCTGCAGCTCCACCGTCTTGTCGACCAGCATGTAGACACTGGCCGGGATCGGAGCCGACGCCAGGGGCACAGGGCTGCTTGGGAGCTGGTCCTCGAAGCTGAGCGCCACGGGCACCGGGGCGAAGGCAGCTGCCTCTTCGAGATCCCTGTCTTCGTCGCTGTCGCCAAAGTCGTCGTCATCGCTGTCATCGTCGACGACATCGTCATCGTCGTCGACGAAGTCATCGGCATCGTCGATAGCCAGCACCGCTGGACCGTCCTCCTCAGGATCGGCGGCGGCGATGGGTTCGTCAGCTGCCAAGGGATCGACGGCAGCGCCGCTGACCTCGATGACCGCAGGCTCGGCGACGGCAGGCTGCACAGCAGCCACAATCTCCAGTCCCTCAGCCTCCAGCCCCGCCGCCGGGCGCCGGCTTCGCTGCTGCTTGAGCTGCTCATACACAGCAGGATCGAGGGCCGCCTTCACCACCCGGGTGACGGTGTTGGGACTGCAGCCATAGGCTTCCGCCAGCTCCTGGCTGCTCGCCCCGGCCTGGAAGCGGCTTACCAGCTCACTCTTCTGGCTGTCGATGAGCCGGGTGGCCGCCATGGGGCGTTGCATGCACGAAAAGCCACTGTAGGCGCTGTCACTCGGGCCTCGCCGCCATCCCAGCCCCACCGGAGCGCTGTCACAATGCCCGTGGGCTCCCTTAGCTCAGCTGGATAGAGCAGCTGCCTTCTAAGCAGCCGGTCGTGTGTTCGAATCACACAGGGGGCGTCTTCAAAAAGCAAGCCAGAGCAAGGGTTCTGCCTTTGACGGGGTCAGGGCTGCTGAGGCTTGCATAGGCATGTTCGCGCGATTCTGCGCGAGAATCTGCGCGAAGCGACCGGGCGCCTCAATGCCTTCCTCCAGCCCCCGCTGGGTGATCACCCTGCGCGATGCGATCAAGCGTGAGCACGGCCTCGGCTGGAGCGTGCGGGAGATGAGCGGCCGGATTCAGCTGACCCGTCGATTCGATGACGGCACGCGCAGCAGCGTGACCCTCGATCTCCCATGGAGCCCGGCCAGCACCACATCCGCCCTCAGTCAGATCAAGGAGCTGCGCGAACGGATGGAGAGCGCAGGGCTCTCCATCAAGGAGGCCCAACAGCTGGTGTCGACCCCGGTGGCCCGTGCCGAGGGCCGCATCGACTGGGAGCTGGTGATGCAGCGCTTCGAGAAATACAAGGTGCTCGACAGTGGCGATGTCCGCCCCAGCACCTTTGAGCGCCTGTACCGGCCCGTGCTCAACCAGGTGCGGGAGGTGGTG
>CAIRWM010000081.1 GCA_903882285.1 uncultured cyanobacterium | reverse complement strand
GGCCTTCCGCGCCAGTCGCCCCGCCGGCTTCCCGGTCGACGACGGCCAGGCCCGCCGCTGGAGCGACGCCTACGACCGGCTGGCCCGGCTCTGCGGGGAGCGCCACGGGGCCCTGCTGTCCCACCTCTCCAGCGCCGACAGCGCCCGCGACCTCGAGCTGCTGCGGCGCGCCCTGGGGGAGTCGCGGCTCAACCTCCGGGGCAGCGGCGAGGGCAGCCTGGTGGGGGCCACCTACGCCAACCTCTACCCGGCCCAGCTGCGGGCGATGGTGCTCGATGGCAGCCTCGATCCGGTGGGCTGGTTCAACGGCGGCCATGGCACCTCCAGCCTCACCACGGGCCTGCGCCAGCAGCAGGACGAGGCGGCGGCGAGCACGCTGCAGGCCCTGCTGCGCCGCTGCGGCCAGGCCGGCCCGGCCCGCTGTTCCTTCGCCGCCAGCGGGCCCGGCGGTGGCGTTGCGGCCACCCAGGCGAAGTTCGGCGCTCTGATGCAGCGGCTGCTCAGGAAGCCGGCGCGCTGGCAGGGGCAGCCGCTCACGTATGCAGCGGTGCTGGCGGGCCTGGCAGCGCGGCTGGCGGTGGTGGATGCCGGTGGCACCGGCGGCTGGGTCGCGGCGGCGCGCTTCCTGGAGGGCCTGCAGCGCGGCGGTGGCGGTGGCAGCGGTGGTGGTAGGGGCGGTGGCGGTGGCAGTGCGGCGGCGCTGGGACCGGCGGCCGGGGAGTCGGCCGAGACGCAGCTGGCCCTGCGCTGTGCCGAGACGCCGAATCCGCGCGCGATCGAGACTTACCGCCAGCTGGCCTCCTTCGCCTACGGCCGCGCCGGCGTGGTTGGACCTGCCACCCCCTGGAGCGACTTCCCCTGCAGCCGCTGGCCGGCCCGGGCCGCTGCCGCCTACCGCGGCCCCTGGAACCGCCCCACGGCCTTGCCGGTGCTGGTGATCGGCACCCGCTACGACCCGATCACGCCCTACAGCGGGGCGTTGGAGATGGGCCGCGAACTCGGCAACGCCCGGCGGCTGAGCGTGAACGGCTACGGCCACACGGTGCTGCGCAACCCCAGTGCCTGCGCCAGCCTGCTGGAGAGCGCCTACTGGATCGGCGGCAGCGTGCCGGCCGAGGGCACGGTCTGTCGGCCGGATCGGGAGCCCTTCGACGCCGGGCCGTAGGGGTGGTCTCCCGGCGTCACGTCTCGCTAAGGCTCACCAGCTCGCGCAGCTGGCCCATCTCCAGGCCGCCGAGCCACTCCTCGCCGCTGCCGACGATGTCCTCGGCCAGCTTCGACTTCTCCTGGATCATGCGGTCGATCCGCTCCTCCACCGAGCCGCTGGTGATGAACTTGTGCACCAGCACCCGGTTCTGCTGGCCGATCCGGTAGGCCCGGTCGGTGGCCTGGTTCTCCACCGCCGGGTTCCACCAGCGGTCGATGTGGAACACGTGGCTGGCCCGGGTGAGGTTGAGGCCCACGCCGCCGGCCTTGAGCGACAGCAGGAACAGCTGCGGGCCGCGGGGATCCTCCTGGAAGCGATCCACCATCGCCTGGCGTTCGGCCTTGCTGGTGTTGCCGTAGAGGAAGGGCACCTCCTGGCGCCAGCGACGCTCCAGGTGGGCCTTGAGCAGGTGGCCCCACTCGGCGAACTGGGTGAACAGCAGCGCCCGATCTCCCGCCTCGATCACCTCCTCGAGGATCTCCTCCAGCCGCTGCACCTTGGCGCTGCGGCTGGCGAAGTTGGCCTCCACGCCCTGCTCCTTGAGCACGAGGGCGGGGTGGTTGCAGATCTGCTTGAGCCGGGTGAGCAGGGCCAGCACCTGGCCGTGTTTCTGACCCAGCGGCGCCCGGGCGATGGCGTCGAGGCTCTCGTCGACGGTCTTGCGGTAGATCGTCACCTGCTCCGGAGCCAGCCCCACCCACTCGCGCAGCTCCACCTTCTCGGGCAGATCGGTGATGATGGATTTGTCGGTTTTCAGGCGGCGCAGGATGAACGGCCCCACCCGGGCCTTGAGGTCGCGCAGGGAGCTCATGTCGCCATAGCGCTCGATCGGCAGCCGGTAGCGCTGGCGGAAGAACGCCTCCTCACCCAGCACCCTGGGGTTGAGGAAGTCCATCAGGGCCCACAGCTCGCTCACCCGGTTCTCCACCGGCGTGCCGGTGAGGGCGATGCGGAAGCGACCGTTCCGGCCGGGGCGGCCCAGATCCCGCGCCGCCTGGCTCTGCTTGGCGCTGGGGTTCTTGATCGCCTGGGCCTCGTCGATCACCATCCCCTGCCAGTCGATGCTCTCCAGCAGTTCACTGTCCCGCTGCAGCAGGCCGTAGCTGGTCAGCACGAGGTCGACACCCGCCAGCGCCTTCGCCAGGGCGGCGGGGGTGGATGGGCGTCGCGGTCCGTAGTGCTCCCGCACCTTGAGTTCCGGGGTGAAGCCGGTGGCCTCGCGCTTCCAATTGGTGAGCACGGAGGTGGGCGCCACCAGCAGGACGGGGCGCTTCAACTCCTCCTCCGCCTTGAGATGCTGCAGGAAGGCCAGCAACTGGATCGTCTTGCCCAGGCCCATGTCGTCGGCGAGGCAGGCGCCCTGGTCGAAGCGGTGCAGGAAGGCCAGCCAGCCCAGGCCCCGCTCCTGGTAGGGGCGCAGCTGGCCGGCGAAACCCTCCGGCGCCGGCAGCGGATCGGGCGCCTTCTGCTGGTGGTATTGCTCCAGCACCGCCCGCAGCCGCGGTCCCGGATCGAACTGATGCACCGGCAGGCGCATCAGCGTCTCGCCGTCGCTGGCGGTGAGGCGCAGGGCGTCGTCGAGGCTGAGGGTGGGATCGGCGCCGCCGAAGCGATCGGCGTTGCGCACGTCGTTGGGGCGCAGCTCGATCCAGGCCCCCTTGTGCTGCACCAGCGGGCTGCGCTTGGCCTGCAGCCGCTCCAGTTCCTTGAAGCTGAGGGTGACGCCGCCGATCATCAGCTCCCACGACCAGTCGAGGCTTTCGCCGAGGCTGAAGCCGCGGGAGCGGGCCGGCAGCTCCGCCTTGATCGCCAGGCCCAGCCGGCTGGCCAGGCCGCCGCTGAGGCTGGGCGGCAGGATCACGCCGACGCCCACGTCACGCAGCTGGGCCGCGGCGGTGCGCACCAGCACGAAGGCCTCCGCCGGGGTGAGCTGCATCGTCTCCGGTGCAGCCGAATCGAGGCCCCGGGCGATCGGTTCGAACACCTGCAGGGCCCTGCCCATGCCCTCGAGCAGCAGCTCGCCGGGCTGGGCCACCTCCACCTCGCCCAGCTGCAGCGGGTTGTCGCCCCGAGCCCAGACGCCGCCGGCCGGCAGGCGCAGGCTGGGGTCGGCCTCGGCCTGCAGTGAGAAGCGCAGCTCCCAGAGCTCCTCCCCTTCGGGCGGTGTGAACAGCTCCAGGCAGGCGCGGGCCGGAGCCACCCGGCCGGCCACGGCCTCGCGCCAGTGGTGGGTGGCGATGCTCAGGCGCTCGTTCTCTTCCTCGTCGAGGCCGAGGCGGCCGTCGCCGGGACCGAGGGCCTTCTGCCAGGCCGCCAGCAGCGGGTCGAGCCCCTCGCCATCGGGCTGGAAGCCGGTGCGCATCTGGCCGTCGAGCAGGGCCTCCAGCAGGCTGGCGACCCGCAGCCGGCCGCTGCCGGGCCTGCGGCAGGCCAGCGGTCCGGCGCCGTAGGCATCGACCGGCATGGCGCAGCAGGCCACCTGGGGCAGCCGGCTGGCCAGCTCCTCGAGGCGGCGCCGGTCGCCCTCGCGGTTGAGCAGCGGCAGCCAGCGGGCCTCGCCGTCCGCCACCTGGGGCAGCCAGCGGCCCCGGGCGATCAGGCTCAGGGCCCAGCGCTGCAGATGGCTCCACCAGCGCAGCTCGTCGGCCAGGTCGGGGTGGTGGCCGGAGAGCGGCAGGCCGCTGAGCCAATCGGCGGCGGCGCCGGGGTCGAGGGCGAGGCCGTCCACGGTCCAGGGCCACCACTGCGGCTCCTTGGGGATCGGTTCGCCGGCCTGGAGCGGCAGGCCGCTCCAGGCGGCCCCGGCGCTCTTGCGGCGGCCCCGGGCCGTCTGGGTGCGGCTGGGCAGGGTGAGGCAGGCACTGGCCGGCCGCAGCGCCTCCGACCAGAGGCCATGCTCATCGAGCCAGTCGGCCAGGTCGTCCTCGCCGAGGGCCAGCGGGTGGGGCGGTGCCCCCTCACTCGGCTGGGAGGGCTCCGCGACGCGCCAGGTGTCGGCCCATAGCAGCAGCCGGCCACCGGCCCCCTCGGGCGGGAACAGCCAGGTGGCGTGCAGCAGGCTCATGGGGTCGGGGTCGGGCCGTGCCGGGGGGTCGGGGCCGCAGGGCGGTCAGCAGGCTGCTCAGGGAGATGGGCAGGGAGCTGGGCGGGCAGGAGGCGCTGGACGCCCTGCAGGGCCAGGGCACTGCCGATCACGGGCAGCCACAGCGGCCACCAGCCCTGAAGCAGTCCCATCATCGCCGCCGGCAGGTCTTCTGTCACGGGGCTGCCTGGTGCCAGGCCGGCGGCGCCGAGGCTGCGGATCCCGCAGATGGCGCCCACCAGGCCGGCCTGCAGGTGACCGTCGTCGGGGTCGACGCGCTGCAGGTGAAAGGCCAGCAGGCCATAAAAGAAGCCGCAGCCGGCGGCGCGCAGGGCGGCCTCGAGCCCGTGCCCCAGCAGCGGCAGCAGGGCGAGGCCAGCGGCGGCGGCGGCGGCCAGCACGGCCCAGCTCAGCGAGCGCAGGCGCAGTTGGGCATGGGGCTCACCGGCAGCCAGGGACAGGGGCACGCGGGGGGAGGCCTTGGCGCCGCCGATCATCGCCCCTCGCGGGCGCCACTGCCGCCCAGCGCTGGGCGATCATGCCCATCTGGCAACGTCCGACCCCGCTTCCCATGGCCGCCGCTCCCACTCCCCGCTCCGGCGCCGAGATCCGGGAGGCCTTTCTGCAGTTTTACGAGCAGCGGGGGCACCGGCGCCTGGCGAGCGCCTCGCTGGTGCCCGACGACCCCACGGTGCTGCTGACGATCGCCGGCATGCTGCCGTTCAAGCCCGTGTTCCTTGGCCAGGAGGAGCGGCCGGCGCCGCGGGCCACCAGTTCTCAGAAGTGCATCCGCACCAACGACATCGAGAACGTGGGCCGCACGGCGCGGCATCACACGTTCTTTGAGATGCTCGGCAACTTCTCCTTCGGCGACTACTTCAAGCAGCAGGCGATTCGCTGGGCCTGGGAGCTGAGCACCGAGGTGTATGGCCTCAGCCCGGCACACCTCGTGGTGAGCGTCTTCCGCGAAGACGACGAGGCGGCGGCCATCTGGCGCGATGACGTGGGCGTGAACCCAAAGCGGATCATCCGCATGGACGAGGCCGACAACTTCTGGGCCTCGGGCCCCACCGGCCCCTGCGGCCCCTGCTCGGAGATCTACTACGACTTCAAGCCCGAGCTCGGCGACGACGGCATCGATCTGGAGGACGACAGCCGCTTCATCGAGTTCTACAACCTGGTGTTCATGCAGTACAACCGCGACGCCCAGGGCACCCTCACGCCGCTGGCGAAGCGCAACATCGACACCGGCATGGGCCTTGAGCGGATGGCCCAGATCCTCCAGGGCGTTCCGAACAACTACGAAACGGATCTCATCGTCCCCTTGATCGAAACCGCCGCCGGCCTGGCGGGGCTCGACTACCGCGGCCTCGATGAGAAGGGCAAGACCAGCCTCAAGGTGATCGGCGACCACAGCCGCGCCATCACCCAGCTGATCGGCGATGGCGTCACCGCGAGCAATCTCGGCCGGGGTTACATCCTGCGGCGGCTGCTGCGCCGCGTCGTGCGCCACGGACGGCTGCTGGGTATCGATCGGCCCTTCCTGACGGGGATGGGAGAGGCCTCGATCACGCTGATGCAGGAGGCCTACCCGCAGCTCGTGGAGCGGCGCGGGGCGATCCTGGCCGAGCTGGAGCGGGAGGAGGCCCGCTTCCTGGAAACCCTCGAGCGCGGCGAGAAGCTGCTGGCCGAGGTGCTGGCCAGCCAGCCGCAACAGATCTCGGGCGCCCAGGCCTTCGAGCTCTACGACACCTACGGCTTCCCGCTGGAGCTCACCGAGGAGATCGCCGAGGAGCACGGGCTCACGGTCGATCTGGCCGCTTTCGAGGCGGCGATGGAGCAGCAGCGGCAGCGGGCCAAGGCCGCGGCGGTGAGCATCGACCTCACCCTGCAGGAGGCCATGGATCAGGTGGCCGCCGCCGCCGAGGCGACTCGCTTCCAGGGCTATGAGGCCCTGGAGCACCCCAGCTGCGTGCTGGCGCTGGTGGTGAACGGCGCGCCGGCCCAACGGGCGGTGGCGGGCGATGGTGTGCAGATCGTGCTGGATTCCACCCCCTTTTATGGCGAGGGCGGCGGCCAGGTGGGCGACCGCGGCGTGCTCTCGGGCGAGGGCGCCGGCGGTGATGGGGTGATCGTGGCGATCGACGCCGTCAGCCGCAACCGCTCGGTGTTCGTGCACAGCGGCCGCGTTGAGCGGGGCCAGCTGGCGGTGGGCGACCTGCTGACCGCCCGGGTGGATCGCGCCTGCCGCCGCCGCGCCCAGGCGCATCACACCGCCACCCATCTGCTGCAGGCGGCGCTCAAGCAGGTGGTGGATCCCGGCATCGGCCAGGCGGGCTCGCTGGTGGATTTCGACCGCCTGCGCTTCGATTTCCACTGTCCCCGCGCCGTGACGCCTGAGGAGCTGGAGCGGATCGAGGCACTGATCAACGGCTGGATCGAAGCCGCCCATGCGCTGGAGGTTCGGTCGATGGCGATCGAGCGGGCCAAGGCCGCCGGTGCCGTGGCGATGTTCGGCGAGAAGTACGGCGACGTGGTGCGGGTGGTGGAGGTGCCCGGGGTGTCGATGGAGCTCTGCGGCGGCACTCATGTGGCCAACACCGCCGAGATCGGCCTGTTCAAGATCGTGGGCGAGAGCGGCGTGGCGGCTGGCATCCGCCGCATCGAGGCGGTGGCGGGCCCGGCGGTGCTCGCCTGGGTCCAGGAGCGCGACACGGTGGTGCGGCAGCTGGGCGATCGCTTCAAGGTGCAGCCGGGCGAGATCGTGGAGCGGGTGAGTGCGCTGCAGGAGGAGCTCAAGGCCACCGGCAAGGCGCTGGCGGCGGCCCGCTCCGAACTGGCGGTGGCCAAGGCGGCGGCGCTGGCGGCGCAGGCGGAAGCGGTGGCCCCCGCGGTGGGCGGGGCGCTGTTTCAGCTGTTGGTTAGCCGCCTTGATGGCGTGGAGAGCGCCGGCCTGCAGAGCGCCGCCCAGGGCCTGGCCGATCAGCTGGGCACCGGCGCGGCGGTGCTGCTCGGCGGCCTGCCGGAGCCGGCGGACGCGGGCAAGGTGGTGCTGGTGGCTGCCTTCGGCCCGGCCGTGATCGCCGCCGGCCCGAAGGCCGGCACGTTCCTGGGTGGTGTGGCGAAGGCCTGCGGCGGTGGCGGCGGCGGCCGCCCCAACCTGGCCCAGGCCGGCGGCCGCGACGGCGCGGCCCTCGATGGCGCCCTGGCGGCAGCGAAGCAGGAGCTGCGGGCGGCGCTGGGTCGCCGGGCCTGATCCAGCGCTATCGGGAGGCACTGCAGACCCGTCATGACGCGCGCCGCACGGTGAAGACCTACGAACAGTGGCTGCCAGGCGCCGGCTTTCACCAGAAGGACCTTGCCGATGGCTTCGGCAGGGTGGCGCTGCCCCATGCCCTGGCCCGAAAGTACCGGTCAGCGCCAGTGGAATGGGGATGGCCATGGGTGTTCCCCCAGCAGCAGCGGTGGCTTGACGCCAACACCGGAGCGCAGGGACGGCACCATCTCGACCCCAGCCTGATCCAGAGGGCCACACCCCACACCCTGCGCCATTCTTTTGCCACCCACCTGCTGGAGCGTGGCCAGGGCATCCGCACGATCCAGGAGCTGATGGGCCCCAGCGATCTCAATACCACCATGATCTACACCCACGTTCTGAACTGCGGCCCGCTCGGCGTCAAGCAGCCCCGCCGACCTGCTGTAGCAGCCGCCACATCTGGATACCGGGCCCGATAACCACTGTTCGGCATGCACACAATGTTCCAAAAGCGGTTTTGGCAGCGAAGATCTCGCTTGCGGGGAGGAGGTGGTTCACGGAAAGGAGCAATGCCGGCAAGGTGGTTCACGGAAACCATCCATGTAGCGTTCGAAGGATCGGGGGGAAGGCCGAAGGCATCGGCGTGAATTCAACGAGCATGGCAATAAGTGTGCGGTAGGTGACACAATCATTTGGACAGTCGATTGTCCACTCAGATGCTTGAGGCCAAGATCCTTCGCATCGATTCTGATCTGAGCTAAGATGAGGAGAGAACCTGGGTACAGACATGGCTACAGCATCCGCCTACACAGCTGTGATTCGACAGGATGGACCTTGGTGGATTGGATGGGTGGAAGAGGTTCCTGGCGTGAATGCTCAAGAGCAGAGTCGCGAAGCGCTTCTGGAATCACTAAGAGAGGTTCTGCGCGAAGCACTGGAATTCAACCGTCAGGATGCATTAGAAGCTGCAGGCCCAGGGGCCGAGGAGCTGGCCTTGCTCCTGTGAAGCGTAGAGATCTGCTTCGCTACCTCAGCAGCTCTGGCTGTGAACAGCTGAGGGAGGGTGGCAACCATTCATGGTGGTGGAACCCATCACGAAATCTTCGTAGCTCGATTCCGCGCCATACTGAAATCAAGGAATTACTTGTACGGAAGATCTGCAAGGATCTTGGAACACCGCCGCCATGACTTACGTAGTGGGTGATTCATTCGGCGACAGTCCGAATAAATTGACTACAGAGACGCGACACTTCGAACAAACCCTTCGAGTGGACAGGCCGCCATCAGCGCTCAGCTTCACCATCCAAAGCTTCCTGCCTGCCACTCAAGGGCAACGTTGGATAGATTCTGATATCACCATCAGAAATCAGAGGGTCCCCAGGCTGACCGCATGAACAGTGAGCCTCGCGTCTGATCCCGCCTCGAACTATCTCACCCAGCTCCTCTCCGGCAACGGAGCCGCCACGGCACAGCGCATCGAGCAGCAAGCTGGCCACCCGGCCACCCAGTGACTTGCCGCCAGGCCGTCGTTCAGCCGTTGCTGACCGTGACCCCTTTCCAGAAGGCCACGCGGCCGCGGATCTCCTCAGCGGCGGCCTTGGGGTCGGGATAGAACCAGGCGGCGTTGGCATTCACCTGCCCGTCCACCACCACGTCGTAGTAGTGGGCCTCACCCTTCCAGCCGCAGACGGTGCGGTGGCTGGAGGGCCGGAAGCAGTCGCTGCTCAGCGCCTCCGGCGGGAAGTAGGCGTTGCCCTCCACCTTGACGATGTCGCCGCTCTCAGCGATCACCTGGCCATTCCAGCTCGCCTGCATTGGTGTCGTGGGGTAAGGAATCACGATCATGGCGAATCCCGGGCGCCCTCGGCCTGGATCCCTCCACCGGTAGCCGGCGAATGGCGCCAAGGCCCTGATGGCATGGGCGCTGGGTCGCGTCACAGGCAGCCGCAGCTCAGCCGCGACGCCAGGCTGAGCAGGTCAGCGCCATCCGTCATCGCCTGGACGAAGGTGCGGCGCAGAGTGGCCGGCTGCAGGCGCACATCAGCATCCACGAAGAGCACCCACTCACTCACCACCTGCTCCATGACACGGCTAAAGGCCCAGTTCTTACCCAACCAGCGCTCACCGGTCGGCCGGGGCCCGCCATCAAGCAGCGAGAAGCGGGCTCAACTGCACTTCACACGAAGTCATTACCCCAGCGACTAAAATTCGCGGAGCTTGCATCCCTGCCCCCCCGGAACACTTGCTGCGAGATGTGAAGATTAGCCACTGATCAAGTCAAATTCGATTGCACTTATCCAAAGAAAAAGTTACCATATTTTTTCAGAATCGTTTAATAAACCGTGCGAAAATTGGACCCGTCAGGCAACATTCAGTCATCTGCCTGCTGTTTCCTTTGGCCCTCCGCTAATCCTGGCGCGCCGCTTTTGATTCTGCAGCTGGTTGCCCCTTGGCGCTCCAAGGGCTTGATAGGAGCCGCGCTTGCCGCCAGTATTCTCCAGCCCGCTTCCGCCCTAGCTGGAGGAGGCGTACAGGCTTCGATTCCTTTCAGCAGCCTGAACTACGGGCAGCCAATTGGTAATATAGCGCCCACATCGGTGGGAAGTAGCTATAATCAGTCGATCTACCTCGGCGATGGATCGGGCAATTACAATATTTCCCTCGCCACTAGCTGGTCATTACCATCCGGCCTGCAACTTACCTTTGCCGATGGCACTCCGGCCAGTGGCGGCCTGCTGCAGAATGCTTCGAGCTTTAAGATCAGCGGCAGTGCGGCCAGCCCGGGCCAATATAATTTGGTGTTTCAGGCGGTCAGCACCTCCAATCCGTCGCTGATTGATTCAGCGGTTTATCATCTATTTGTCGCCCCAGCAGCCAGCAGCTTCCAGGGCACGGTCACAACCACGATGGCGAAGCCCCCCGTGAATGCCGGGATATTGGGATTCAATTCGCTGGTGCTACCGCCAGGCAGCTTGAACCATCTCTATGACGCCACTGTCTCATTCAGCAATGGACTGGTGAAGTCCGTCGCCCTGGTCACCCAATTGGTGGGAGGCGCCATTGCCTCGGCGATCAACCCAACCTCTCCCGTCCCAGGGCTGGTAGCTGGCAGTGGCGGCAATGTGAGCGGATTGGATCAGAGCAGCGGCAGGCTGGAGGCCGATCAAGAGGCAACGATTGGTGGGCTGAGCGTTAAATGGTCTTCGGCCAGTAATTCGGTGCAGCTGGGAGGTATTCCCAAGGTTGCCTTTGGCGGGCTCAATGATCCCCTGATCCTTCAGGTCACTGGACCCAACGACGAACTGCTTAACTATAATTTGGCCATGACCTACTCGCCAGACCAGATAGCCAAGGCCTATGGCTTTGATAGGGTTCGTTTAAGCAACAGCATCATCGGCAGCGGCAAAGGCCAAACTGTGGTGATCTACGCTCTTGGCGATTCACCTGGCTTTGTCAGCAGTACAAACCCTAATTTCGTCAATAGCGACCTC
>CAIRWM010000080.1 GCA_903882285.1 uncultured cyanobacterium | reverse complement strand
GGCCGCCCTTGTGCTCACCGGTCTGGCCACCGCTCTGGCTGTCGGCGCTCCGGCCCGTGCAGTTGAGCCGCCCTGCCTGTCCGGCGAAGCCGCCGCCGCTCCCTGCGAGCAGGCCCAGCCCTCGCCCTGTGAGCCTTCCACCGCTCCTTGCGAGGGCTGAGCCGCCCCAGGTCGCGCGCTTTACACACCGACACGTGATGATAAAGGAGCCGGCGCTGGCGCCGGCTCCTTTCTTGTGCCCCATGCGCTCCCTGCCGCGATGACCGTCACTCTCAGCCGTGGGTATGACCGCGCCGACTGGGCCAGCGCCTTCCGCAACGTGGCCGTCGAGCTCGACGACGCCCCACTACTTGCGGCCCGCGGCACGATCCCGCCCGAGCTGCACGGCACCCTGTATCGCAACGGGCCTGGCCGGCTGGAGCGGGGTGGCCAGTGGGTGCACCACCCCTTCGACGGCGACGGCATGATCACCGCCCTGCGCTTTGAGGCGGGTCAGGCCAGCCTGCGCAACCGCTTCGTTCGCACCGAGGGCTGGCTGGCCGAGGAGCAGGCAGGCCGCTTCGTCTTCCGCGGCGTCTTCGGCACCCAGAAGCCTGGCGGCGTGATCGCCAATGCCTTCGACCTGCGGCTCAAGAACATCGGCAATACGCACGTGGTGCGGCTCGGCGACCAGCTCCTCGCCCTCTGGGAGGCCAGTTCGCCCCATGCTCTCGATCCCGTCAGCCTCGAGACCAGGGGCGTCTCCCTGCTTGATGGGGTGCTGAAGCCGGGCGAGGCCTTCAGTGCTCACCCGCGCTTCGATCCCGGTCACCACGGCGCGCCGCGCATGGTCAGCTTCGGGGTGAAGAGCGGGCCCCGCAGCACGATCCGGCTGATGGAGTTCGCCACCACCTTCGAGCCCGGCGGCCCACAGGCTGGCGAGCTGCTCAGCGAGCGCAGTGACAGCTTCAAGGGCTTCGCCTTCCTGCACGACTTCGCCATCACTCCCAACTGGGCGGTGTTCCTGCAGAACGCCATCGACTTCAACCCCCTGCCCTACGTGCTGGGCCAGAAGGGTGCCGCCCAGTGCCTGCGCTCCCGCCGTGGCGGCCAGGCCCAGTTCTGGTTGGTGCCGCGCAATTCGGGCGCCTTCGCCGGCCAGGAGCCCCGCCTGATCGACGCGCCCGAGGGCTTTGTCTTCCACCATCTCAATGCCTGGGAGGACGGCAATGAGGTGGTGCTGGACAGCATCTTCTACGCCGACTTCCCCTCAATCGGCCCCGACCAGGACTTCCGCTCGATCGATTTCGACCTCATCCCGGAGGGGATGCTGGAGCGCTGCCGCATCGATCCGGTTGCCGGCCGGGTGAGCACCACCCGCCTCAGCGAGCGCTGCTGTGAGTTCGCCATGGTCAACCCGGAGCGCGAGGGGCTGCAGGCCCGCTACGCCTGGATGGCGGTGGCCGAGCGCGAGACCGGCAACGATCCGCTGCAGGCCCTCAAGAAGCTGGATCTCGAGACGGGCGAGCGTCGGCTCTGGAGTGCCGGGCCGCGGGGCTTCGTCAGCGAGCCCGTGATGGTGCCGCGCCCCGGCGCCACGGGGGAGGACGACGGCTGGGTGCTGTGCGTGGTCTGGAACGGGGCCCGCTGTGCCAGCGACCTGGTGATCCTCGACGCCGCCACGATGGCCGAGACCGCCCTGGTAGAGCTGCCCCTGGCGATCCCCCACGGCCTGCACGGCAGCTTTGAGCCGGCCTGAGGCTGGATCTCAGCCGCGACGGCCGAGTAGGCCGCCCATCAGGCAGCGGGCGAGTGAGCGGCCGGTGCGGCCGCCGAGGGCATGGCCCGCTTCGCCCGCCAGGGAGAGCAGCAGCCGTTCCTTCTCCCGTTCGGCCCGCAGGGCGGCCTGGGCGTCGGCCCGCTCCCAGGCCCTCTCCTGCCGCGCCTGCTCCTGGTCCGCCTGCCGGGCCGCTGCCGTCGCCTCCTTTTCGGCTTGCAAGGCCTCCTTCTCGGCGCGCTGGGCCAGCCGTTCGTAGGCCGATTCCCGGTCGTCGCTGCAGCCGTAGAAGGCCTGTAGTGGTGAGGCCGCGATCAGGGCCTGGCGCTGCTCCGTCGGGATCGGTCCCACCCGGCTGAAGGGCGGCACCACAAAGGCCCGCTCCACCACACCCGGGGTGCCCTGCGCATCGAGGAACGACACCAGCGCTTCGCCCACGGCGAGTTCGCCGATCACCTCTTCCACCACCAGGTCGGGATTGCTGCGGAAGGTGGTGGCCGCCGCCTCTATCAGCTTCTGTTCCGCCGGGGTGAAGGCCCGCAGGGCATGCTGTACCCGGTTGTCGAGCTGGCCCAGGATCGGACCCGGCAGATCCATTGGATTCTGCGTGCAGAACCAGATCCCCACGCCCTTGGAGCGGATCAGACGCACCACCTGCTCTACCTTCTCGAGCAGCACGGCGGGGGCGCCGTCGAAAAGCAGATGGGCCTCATCGAAGACGAGCAGCAGCTTCGGCTGGTCGCGGTCCCCCACTTCGGGCAGCTGGTTGTAGAGCTGGGAGAGCAGCCACAACAGCACGGTGGCGTAGAGCTTCGGCGCCTGGATGAGGTGCTTGGAGGCCAGGATGTTGATCACGCCGTGGCCGTTGGCGTCGGTCTGGAGCAGATCCATCACGTTCAGGGCCGGCTCGCCGAAGAAGCGATCTCCCGCCTGCTGCTCCAGGTCCAGCAGGGCTCGCTGGATGGCGCCGATGCTGGCGGCTGAAACGTTGCCGTACTGGATCTGGTAGGTGCGGGCCTCTGTGCCGACATGGCGGATCAGGGCCTGCAGATCCTTGAGATCGAGCAGCAGCACCCCCTCCTGGGTGTCGTTGAGCCCGAGCAGGCGGGCCAGCAGCAGGGGGCCCAGCTCCGAGACCGTGGCCCGCAACGGGTGCCCCTGCTCGCCGAGCACGTCCCAGAATTCCACCGGGCAGCCGGCGGGCAGCCGGCGGGCACCGGTTCGGGCAGCCCCAGCTGCTGGCGCCGCTGGGTGAAGATCGGCCGCACCTGGCCGGGTGCGGCGAGGCCGGAGAGGTCGCCCTTGATGTCGGCCAGCAGGATCGGAATGCCGCTGCGGCTGCATTCCTCGGCGATTCGCTGCAGGCTCACGGACTTGCCGGTGCCGGTGGCTCCGGCGATCAGCCCGTGGCGGTTGGCCATCGCCGGCAGCAGCAGGGCATCCTCACCGCCTCGGACAGGATCGGGCCTGGCGATCAGCAGCGGTGCGACGTCCATCGATGTGATCCCCTCGGCTCCGGTGCTGATCCGCTGCCCCACCGTGCTAGCGCCGTTGCCGCCGCCTGGCCGCGACCAGAATGGCCCCATGCCCTGGTTCCTCAAGACAGAAACCTTCACCCGTCCGGCGGCCGAGCTGCGGCCGGCCCTGGCGGAGCACCGCGCCTGGGTGGAGCAGTTGCGCTGCCGCGGGGTGCGGATCAGCAGCGGTTATCTGGTCGATGCGGCGGGGCGCCCCGGAGGCGGTGGCCTGCTGTTGCTGGAGGCGGCCGACCAGGCCAGCGCTGAAGCCCTGATCCGCGACGACCCGATGCTGCGCAGCGGCGGCGTCAGCTGGCAGCTGCAGCGTTGGGTCAGCGCCGTGGGGGATCTGGGGGTGGACGGCTGAAGCGGCGGCGTGAGGCCTCAGCCCAGCAGGTCCCGCAGCCGGGGCTCCAGCAAGGCGAAGGCCCGGCCGCGGTGACCGAGGCGGGCCTTGGTGGCCTTGTCCATCTCAGCGAAGCTCAGGCCCACCTCCGGCAAGTAGAACACCGGGTCGTAGCCGAAGCCGCCGTCGCCGCGGGGAGCGTCCAGGATCACCCCGGGGCAGTGGCCCTCCACCTCCAGACGGATCCGCCCCTGCGGGTCGGCCACCGCCAGGGCGGCGCTGAAGTGGGCGCAGCGATCCGGTGCGCCCTCCAGTTCGGTGAGCAGCCGCTCGATCCGGGCAGTGTCGCTGTCGGCGTAGCGGGCCGAGAACACCCCCGGCGCTCCGCCCAGGGCATCGACGGCGAGGCCGGAATCGTCGGCCAGGGTCCAGGTGCCGGTGGCGCGGGCCACGGCCTCGGCCTTGAGCCGGGCGTTTTCCGCGAAGGTGTGACCAGTCTCCTCCACCTCCAGACCCTCGGGCTGGGGGCGCACGTCTAGGCCGAGCTCGGCAAGCAGGGCGGCGAACTCGCGCACCTTGCCGGGGTTGCCACTGGCGATCACCAGTACGGGAGGCTGGGGGCTGGGGTGGAACTCGCTGCGCATGTGCCGGCGCTCAGGTGCTTTCCGCCAGCTGCCGCGCCCAGCCCAGCACCTCCGTTACCCGGGCCTCGGAGGGGGCCTCGCAGTAGAGCCGCAGCAGCGGCTCGGTGCCGGAGAAGCGCAGCATCAGCCAGTGGTTCGGGCCCAGTCGCAGTTTGACGCCGTCGGTGTTGATCACCTCCTGCACCGGTGCACCGGCGACCTGCTGCGGCGGAGTCGCCGCTAGCCTCTGCTCCAGCCGCTCACGGCTGGCCATGTCGCGCAGGCGGAGGTCGAGACGGTCGTAGTGGCTGGGGCCGCCGCAGCGCTGCTGCAGGGCGTCGATGCGCTCGCCCAGGGGCTGGCCGCCCGCCACCAGCGCCTCGATCAGCAGCAGGGCGGCGAACAGGGCATCGCGCTCGGGAAGGTGCATCCCGAAGCCCACGCCGCCCGATTCTTCGCCCCCCACCAGCACGTCGCCGGCCAGCATCTCGGCGGCGATGTACTTGAATCCCACCGGCATCTCCAGCACCGGCCGGCCCAGGTCTTCGGCCACCAGGCGCATCAGGTCGGAGCCGCTCACGGTCTTGATCACTCTGCCGCCCAGCTGGCGGGTGCCGGCCAGGTGGTCGATGAACAGGGGCATCAGCAGCTGGGTGCTGCAGAAACGGCCCCGCTCATCCACGGCGGCGATGCGGTCGCCGTCGCCATCGAAGACGATGCCCACCGCCGGTTTGCCGGCGGCGGTGGAGGCTTTCACCTCGGCGATCAGCTGCTCCAGATAGGGCGCCAGCGGCTCGGGCGGGTGGCCGCCGAAGAGGGGATCGCGGTTGGCGCGGATCTCGCGGACCGGGGCGCCCTCACCCAGCAGGGCGCTCAGGCCGCCGGCGGCGGAGCCGTGCATCGGATCCACGATCACCGTGAGACCGCAGGTGGCCAGCCCTCGCGCCAGGGCCGCGGTGTCGATCTTGGTCCGCAGGCCGTCAAGGTAGGTGCCGAGGGCATCGAAGCGGGGCGTGCTGCCCGGGATCGGCACGGTGATGCCGGCGGCGGCGAGGCGCTGCTCCACCCGGGCGGTGAAGTCTCCCTCCACCGAACCGCCGAAGGGGCCCTTGATCTTCAGGCCGAGCCATTCCGGCGGGTTGTGGCTGGCGGTGATCACCAGAGCGCCGAGGGCGCGGCGCTCCACCACGGCCCAGCTGCAGGCGGGTGTGGGCACGGGGGTGTCGGCCAGCAGCGGCTCCAGGCTGGCGCCGCGCACGGCGGCGCCGATGGCCTCGGCCAGTTCGGGGGCCAGGAAGCGGCGGTCATAGCCGATCACCACCTCGCGGCTTTCCAGGCCGGCGGGGGCGCTGCTGGCCAGTTCGCGCGCCGCGGCCGCGGCCACTGGCAGCAGGCGCTCCACGGTGATGTCCACACCGAGGATGCCGCGCCAGCCATCGGTGCCGAAGACGATCGGACCGGCCTCCAGAGGCAGGGGGGCAGAGGCCATGGGCTGCGGTCGCGTGCGAGTGCTCGCTAGGTTCGTAGCAGGGGCCTGCCCCGCGGCGGGCGCTCCGGGTGCCGGCCGCGGGGCAGGCCACCGGCGTGTTTAGCGTGCGGCGATGGCCCCTCCTGTGCTCACCGATCGCCTGCTGCGCAGCTGGCTGCGCTGCAAGCGGCGTGCCTGGCTGGATCGCCACGGCCCAGCCGAGCGGCGTCAGTGGAGCGCCCACCGGGCCCTGGCCCTCGACGACCAGCTGCGTAGCTTTCAGAGCCTGCTGCCGAAGCGTCCGGGGCACGGGCCGGCGGCCTGCGTTGCCGGAGCGCCTGGCGTGATGGGGCTGCGGCTGCGCGGCCAGGGGCCGGGCCCGCTGGCGCTCGAGGCCCATCCCAGCCTGCTGCTGCGGGTGGAGGGCGACAGCCGCTGGGGGAGCTTCGCCTACCGCCCGGTGCTGGCCCGCCAGGGCCGGCGCGTCACCCGCGAACACCGCCTGCAGCTCGCCCTCTGGGCTCGGCTGCTGGCGGAGTACCAGCGGGCCCCGGTGCCCCAGGGTCTCGTGCTGGCCGGCGCCGACCGCCAGCTGGAGCGCGAGTGGCTGTCGCTCAGCGACGGTCTGCTGCGCCAGCTCGATGACAGCCTGATTCGCCTCAACCACGACCTCGAGCGCAGCACGCCGCCGCCGCTGGTGAGCGATCGCAAGAAGTGCACGCTCTGCAGCTGGCGCGGGCTCTGCGATGGCGAGGCGATGGCCGAGGGCCACCTCAGCGAGGTGAGTGGCATCGGCGGCAAGCGCCGTGACCTGCTGGTGGAGTTCGGCATCACCAGCCTGCCCCAGCTGGCGGCTGCCGAACCGGCGCTACTCGCCGACGCCCTTGCCGTGCTCGGCGAGCAGCACCGCGAGGTGGCCCCCCAGCTGGTGGCCCAGGCCCGCATCCAGGCGGAGGGGACGGCACGGCGGCGCGGGGCCGACGGCACTCCGGCCGCTGCCGGGGAGCCGCTGCTGGCGGCACTGCCGGAGCTGCGCGACGCTCCTGGGGTGCTCCTCTACGACATCGAATCCGATCCCGATGCCCGCGACGACTTCCTGCACGGGGTGCTGCGCCTGCCCCGCCAGGCCGATGGCTCCTGGCCGCCGGCCCTGCTCGCCGGCACGGGCGGGCGGGCCGTGGCGGGGGGGAACTACCAGCCGCTGCTGGCGATGCTCGAGCACGGTGAGGAGCGCCTCTGGCAGCGCCTCTCCCGGCTGCTGGAGCGCTATCCCGACTGGCCGGTGCTGCACTACGGCGAGACCGAATCGCTGGGGCTGCTGCGTCTGGCCGAGCGCCAGGGGGTTGGGGAGGTGGAACGCCGGCGTCTGGGAGCCCGCCTGATCGACGTGCACCAGCGGCTGCGCCGCCACTGGCTGTTGCCGGTCAACAGCTATGGCCTCAAGGCGGTGGCGGGCTGGCAGGGTTTCCGCTGGAGCCAGAAGGGGGTCGACGGCGCCCGTTGCCTGCTTTGGTGGCGTCAGTGGCGGCAGGGCAGCCGCGAGCCGCGGCTCGCGGCCCACCAGCTGAGCCGCATCTTCCGATATAATCATGACGACGTGCTTGCCACCTGGGTCGTGGCCCGCTGGCTGCTCGATCAAGATTCAGGCTCGGAGGTCTCGTCAGCTGGATCCCCTTAGCGGCCGCCGCCGCCGGCCCCCACAGGGGCTGGCACGAAGGCCTCGGGTCGGGTGAGCTCCAGCCTGATCGCCTCCGCCCCCTCCCCCACCACCAGATCGGCGGCGTTGAGCGCTTGGCGCCGCACCAGGGCCAGGCCGATCCAGTGAGCGTCGTCCGGTAGCTGAAGCGCCGAGGTGATCGTGCCGGCCCGCTCCCCCGTGGTGCTGCGCAGGCTGGCTCCGGGCGCCAGGGCGGTGGCGGCGCTGGCGCCGGCCGCGGCGCTCCAGCGGCGCAACTGCTGCTTCACGCCGTCGTAGGTGGCCAGCTTGGCCAGGGTCTCCTGGCCCACATAGCAGCCCTTGGCCAGGCTCACCCGCGGCGTCAGGCCGAGCTCGAACGGGTTGGTGTCCCCCTGAATCTCCCCTGGGGCCGCCGGCCGCCCCAGGCGGAGGCGCCAGCGCTCGGCCTGCGCCGGCGTCAGCGCCGGGCGCCGGGCCAGCCAGGCCGGCAGCTTGTCGGTGCCGGGCGGCTGGGGAAGCCGCCGCACGACCGCCTCACCGAGCTGCCAGCCGTCGCCCTCGGGCGTCGTCTCCCAGCGCCCCGGGGCCGTCGGCTCTGGAAGGCCGGCGGGGTCGCCCACCGGCTCGCTCCAGAGCCCCGGCAGCAGCGGGCCGAGGCGCACGTCATCGGCAGGGAAAAGCACCCGATCGAGGGCGTCCCGCACCGAGGCGGCCTCGCCGTCGCCGATCACCAGCCAGGCGCCGTCGGCATCGACCAGCACCTCCGCCACGGCGCGCAGGCGGCCTGTGGGGGTGATGCAGCAGGTGCCCAGCCACTGGCCCGCCTGGGCCTTTTGCAGGTCCTGGCTGGTCTGGCCGTGCAGGAAGCGCAGGCTGTCGGGCCCGTCGAGGCGCAGTAGGCCCACCGGCCGGTCGATCCGGGCCGGGCCGGCCGGTCGCCAGCTCCAGAGTGCGTCGGAGAGGGGAGGGGCCATGGATCAGCGGCCTCCTGTGCCCGTGCCGTCAGCCAGGGCGGCGGAGCGGGCCGCCACATCCTCCAGCAGGAAGAGGCTGCGCAACTCGAGCCCGGCGGCGACCATCACCTCCCGGCCGCCCTCCTGGCGGTCCACGATGGCGACCACCCGGTCGACCCCATAGCCCGCCTCCCGGAGCTGGCGCACCGCCTTGAGCGCCGAGCCGCCGGTGGTGACCACGTCTTCGAGCACGGTGATGCGGCTGCCGGGGGCGGGCAGGGGGCCCTCCAGCCAGGCTCCGGTGCCATGGCCCTTAGCCTCCTTGCGCACGATCAGGGCATCGAGGGCGCGGCCGTCGAGGGCGGCCCCCATCGCGACGGCGCTCACCAGGGGATCTGCACCCAGGGTCAGGCCGGCCACAGCCACCGCGTCGTCTTCCACATGCGGCAGCAGCTGGGCACCCAGCAGGGCCAGGCCGAAGCCATGCAGGCTCACGGGCTTGCAGTTCACGTAGTGGTGGCTGGTGCGGCCGGACGCCAGGGTGAACTGGCCGTGGCGGTAGGCCCGTTCGGCCAGAAGGTCGAGCAGGGCCGCCCGCTGTTGGTCGGGGCTGGTGGGCGGAACGGGCATTGCGGCGTCAGACGGATCAAAGGAGTGGTGGTCTGGAGGAGGTGGGGCCGGAAGGGTGGTGAATCAGATCCGGTCTCGCTAGTTTGGGGCTACAGAGAATTGGGCTCAACAAGGCCCCAACCTCCCATGAAACGTTTCACCCTGGCCTTCATGTGGCTGGGTGCCGGCCTGGCCGTCGTCGGCTCCGGCCTCAAGCCTGCCCAGGCCGGCCCCGTGGTCTGCACCACCAGCCTTGAGGCGCCCATCGCTGCCACTCGCTACCCCAGTGGCGCGATCGAACTGCCGGCAACGCCAGTGGAGGTCACCCGCTGTGGCGTCGTCCAGACCCCGCCCGAGCTGATCGAGCGGCGCTACTTCAGCTGGACCTCGCCCTTCGCCCGGGGCGTGAATCTCACCCACCAGATCACCGATGCCCTCGGCATCGCCATGGGCGGTGGGGACGGCACCAAGGTGATGGGCTTCGGCTTCCCCGATCAGGCGATCGTCTGGGATGGCAGTGCCGTGGAGAACACCGCCCAGGTCATGCTCGATCTGCAGTCCAGTCCCGAGCTGATGCGCACAGCGGATCTGCCCTCCTCCTTCGGCGGCAGCGTGGCCAAGCCAGTAGCCGGAGCTATCTGCCCCGTGGCGGAGAACCCCGCCTGCCTGCGCTCAAGCACTTACTACCCGCAAGCCACCTACACCCCCGTGCGGGGCCTGTGGTGATTCAGGATCGGCCTTGGTCGGCCGGTCCATGGGGGTCTAGCAATCTGGTGAATGCAGCGAACTCATAATTCGCCTAAGCCGGGTTCGATCCCCGGGACCCCCATTCGCCAACGCCAAGTCGTGGTCATCAAAAACCCCCCGGGAGAGCCGGGGGCTTTGACTGGCTAAGCCGATCACGAAGCCGAGCATGGCCAGGCGACCGTTCCAGGTCTCGGCGTACGCGACAAAGCCGAAACGTGGAGAAGGTTGAGCCACGAGGATTGGCAAATAATTCATAAGTTGTAACGGCATGTGAAGCCCCCGGGCTATGGCGCCTTCCCGCCCGGCTGCCCTGAAGTGAACGCTCTCCCGGGCCCCAGGTCGAGCGGTTCCACGATCCCCAGGCCGGCAAAGGGCGGTCGGCTCTGGAGCGTCTTCCTATCGTGACCTGACCCCCTGGCGGTTCGATGCGTTTCCTGGCGCTGGCCACGTTGCTGGCCCTGATGGCCTTCTTCGCCGCCGGAGAGTTCGCCGTGATCCGCCTGCGGCCCAGCCGCGTGCAACAGCTCCAGGAGGCTGACGAACCGGGGGCCAGCTCCGTGGCGCGGCTGCAGCAGCGGCTGCGCCGCGTGCTGGTGGCCACCCAGCTGGGGGCCGTGCTGGCGCTGCTGGCCGTGGGCTGGACCGGCCGTGGTCTGGCCGTCGAGGTGGCCCGCTGGTTCGGCGGCAGCCTCTCCCAGGGCTGGGTTGATGGCCTGGTGTTCCTGGCGCTGGTTCTGCTGGCCACCCTGATCGGCGGCCTGCTGCCCAAGGCCTGGGTGCTGCACCGCCCCGAGGCTTCGGCGCTGCAGCTGGCGCCGCTGCTCGAGTCGCTCACCCGCACCCTGGCGCCGCTGCTGCTGCTGCTCGAGCGACTCAGCGGCGTGTTGCTGCGGCTGCTGGGCCTGCCGCGCAACTGGGACGAACTGGTGCCGGTGCTATCGGCCGGGGAGCTCGAAACCCTGATCGAAAGCGGCGGTGTCACCGGGCTGATGCCCGATGAGCGCAGCATCCTCGAGGGGGTCTTCTCCCTGCGTGACACCCTGGTACGCGAGGTGATGGTGCCCCGCTCCCGCATGGTGACGCTGCCGCTGGCGGTGAGTTTCGCCGAGATGATGGAGGCGGTGCACGCCAGCCAGCATGCCCGCTTCCCGGTGATCGGCGAGTCCCTCGACGACGTGCGCGGCCTGCTCGACCTGCGCCGGCTGGCCGAGCCGATCGCCCGGGGTCAGCTGCGGCCCGAAACCCCCCTGGCCCCCTTCGTGGTGCCGGTGGCCAAGGTGCAGGAGAGCGCCTCCCTCGCAGACCTGCTGCCGCTGATCCGCAGCGGCCAGCCGCTGCTGGTGGTGGTCGATGAGCATGGCGGCACCGAAGGGCTGGTCACCGTGGCCGACCTCACCGGCGAGATCGTCGGCGAGGACGACGATCCGCTTGATGCGGCCGCCGATCTGCATCCCCTGGTGGAGGGGGGCTGGTCGGTGGCGGGTGATCTCGAGATCTTCGAGCTCAATCGCCAGCTCGGTCTGCGCCTGCCGGAGGCCGAGGGACACCACACCCTGGCGGGCTTCCTGCTGGAGCGGCTGCAGCACATCCCCAGCTCTGGGGAAGGGCTGCGCTGGAAAGGCTGGCGTTTCAGCGTGCTCACCATGGATGGGCCCCGCATTGAGCGGGTGCGAATCGTGGCGAACGGTCCCGATGGGGGGGATGGGGCCGCTGCTTTGGAAGCCGATCGTCGATAATGCGCCCATCTGCGTTGCCCTCGCCATGAACCCTGTGCGTGTCGGGGTCATCGGCATCGGCAACATGGGCTGGCATCACGCCCGTGTGCTGAGCCTGCTGCGGGATGCCGAGCTGGTGGGGGTGGCCGACCTCAATGAGGAGCGGGGCCGCCTGGCCGTCGAGCAGTTCAACTGCCGCTGGTTCGCCGACTACCGCGAGATGTTCGCCGAGGTGGAGGCTGTCTGCATCGCCGTTCCCACCCTGCTGCACCACCGGGTCGGCATGGCCTGCCTGCAGGCCGGCATCCACGTGCTGATCGAGAAGCCGATCGCTGCCACTCAGGAGGAGGCGACCGAGCTGATCCAGGCGGCCGAGCAGGCCGGTACGTTGTTGCAGGTGGGCCATATCGAGCGCTTCAACCCGGCGTTCCGCGAGCTGCTGAAGGTGGTGGTGGGCGAGGAGATCGTCGTGCTGGAGGCCCGGCGTCACAGCCCTAACCCCGATCGCGCCAACGACGTGTCGGTGGTGCTGGATCTGATGATCCACGACATCGACCTGGTGCTTGAACTGGCCGCTGCCCCGGTGGTGCGCCTGGCCGCCGCCGGTGGCCGCAGCGGCGATGGCCCGATCGACTACGTCAACGCCACCCTGGCCTTTGCCAACGGAGTGGTGGCCAGCCTGACGGCCAGCAAGATGGCCCATCGCAAGGTGCGGCGGTTGTACACCCACTGCCGCAACAGCCTGATGGAGACCGACTTCCTCAAGCACAACCTGCGCATTCACCGCCGCTCCCACGGCTCGGTGAGCGCCGACCATGGAGAGCTCGTCTATCGCAACGACGGCTTCATCGAGGAGGTGAGCACCACCTCGATCGAACCTTTATACGCCGAGCTGGAGCACTTCCTGCAGTGCGTGCGCGGCGATGAGACACCGGCGGTCGATGGCCTGCAGGCCTCGCGGGCCCTGCTGCTGGCCGACCTGATCGAGCAGTGCGTCGAGCAGCCCAACCTCTGCATGACGCTCGAAGCTCCGATCTGAGCTCAGCTCACCTCGGTGAGCTGCTGCAGGGCAAGCAGCTGCCAGCAGCGGCAGTCGGCTGGCGAGGAGCGGTAGAAGCGATCCCAGGCGTCGCCTTTGTAGCGGCCGTAGTCGGCCTCGCTGACCTCGGGGTGGGCCTGCTGCCAGCCCACGCGCACGGCGTGGCCGATCACTACGTCGAGGGCCAGGTCGTCGTCGAACTGCACCTGAGGGTTGGCGTCCACGAAGGCGATCAGGGTCAGCAGCGTTTCGGTGCAGAGCTGCCGGTACTCGGCCGCCTCGATCTTGCCGAGCAACTGCTCCACCAGGGAGGCGAAGTTGCGCTCGCCCGGAGTCTTCTCACTCAGCAGCGGCGCGCTCTCCAACCGGTTGCGCCGCTCCAGCTTGTCGCCGATCACGATGCCGCGGCAGTGGTGCAGCAGATCCCAGATGCCGGCGTAGAAGTCGCGCGGTACCCGCTGCAGGGCGCCGAGCCGCAGGCGGTGCTGCAGCCAGCCGCCGCCCCGGGGAAGTTCGGCCAGGGGGGTGGGGGCCTCCCAGCGCACCCGGCCGCGCAGGTGCAGCTGCTCCTTGCGCTGCAACGCCGCCCGGGCGTGCTCCACATCGGCCAGCACAGCCCGCAGCCGCCTGCGGATCTGGTGGGGGGGCAGGCCGCAGAGGGCCTCGAAGGCATCGCCGGAGCTGAGGTTGCCCTCGGCGGCCAGCTCGCTGGTGAGCAGTAGCAGCAGCTGGCCCAGCTGCAGGGTGAGGCTGCCGCTGAGCAGGTCGGGTTCGAGTCGCGCCAGGCCGTCGAGGGCGAGCAGCAGCTCCTGCTGCAGCATCCACTCGCGCCCATCCTCGCCGCCGAAACGACGAATTCGGGCGGCGATGGTGCGGCTGCCCATCGGCTCGGTGATCAGGGCGTCGTTGGTGTAGTTCCGTCCCACTACTAGCTGCTTCTGGCGCACCAGCAGGTCGGTCAGGGCGTCCTCAAGCTGGGGGTGCACCAGGCCCATCGCCCCGGCGGCCCGCCGCACCACGTTCCAGTCGGCCTCGACCAGCCCGCGGCGATAGACCTCCTCCAGCAGCACCATCAGGGTCACCCCGGTGGCGCCCTGGGGCCCCTGCAGCCGGGCGTTCGGTCCAAGGCGGCGTCCGAGCAGCTCCAGCAGTTCCGCCTGCTCCGGCAGGGAGTGGCTGTGCCAGAGCCGCTCCACCAGCTGCGCCACGGTGGTTTCCTCGAGCTCCTGTTCCTGCCGGGCGGTGAGCGGTTGCTGGCTGGTGCTTGCCGGCAGCAGGGTGTGCCCCGTGGGCCAGAGCTGGCAGGCGGCGATCGCCTGTGGGGGGAGCTCCACCAGGCTGGCCTGGCCCACGAGCTCCTCCAGGGGGGCGAGCTGCACGGCCACGCCCTCAAGCCGGCCCTGCCGCAGCTGGCGGCCCAGCTCAAGGAAGGCCTCGGGATCGCGGCGGAAGGGGCCGGCTGCCACCGGGATCAGCAACAACGGGGCTCCGGGACCGCGCCAGTGGCGCTGAAGCAGTCGCAGCTCGGCGGCAACGGTGTCAACCAGCTGGCACGGGTCGTCGGCCAGGTAGAACGTCTGGTCTTCGAGCAGCGCCGGCAGGAAGGCGATCAGTTCGTCGGCGTGGCGGTAGAGCCGCGCCGTGGCCATCGTCTCCATGCGCACCCGGGGGTGGCCGGAGAGCCCGAGCTTCGGATTCGCGCCCACGGCCACCATGCGCTGGGCCAGCTCGCTCGAGGAGGCGACCCGCAGCGGCCGCGCTTCGGCGCTGGGGGTGGCGCTCACCGGCAGGCCCGCGGCCCGCAGCGCCACCGCGACGCCCTCCTCGGCGGGCACCAGGGCCACCAGCACCTCATCGGCGCCCAACAGGGCGGGGCGGCGGCGCTGCGAGGGATCGAGGTCGTCGGGATGGACCAGCCCGTGCAGCATCAGGTCCGAAAGCCAGGTGAGGCTCTGGGTCCAGAGCAGCGGCACGTTCTCGTTGGGCACCCGCCGCTGGCTGCCGGGTTGGCGGCGCTCAGCTTCGATCGCCTCCGGTGGCACCAGGTACAGCTCCGGCAGCAGCTCGGCGCCATCCACGGTCACGCTCAGTTCCTGGAGCCGCTGGCGCCAGTGTCGGGCCTCGTCCCAGCGCTCCTCGCAGCAGGCGGTGATCAGTTCGTAGGCAAGGAACAGGGGCCACTCGCACTCGAGGTGCTCGAAGGCGGCCAGTTCCTCGCGCTCGTAGTGGAGGCGGCTCACGTCCTCCACCACCGTCTGGTGGCCGTCGCGCCGGAAGCGCTTGTAGCCGTAGGGACCACCCAGCTCGCTGCGGATCGTGGCGCGGGTGCGGGCCACCAGGGCCGGGTCTTCGACGGCCCAGGCGGGGTAGCCGATCACCGACAGGCAGGCGCTGTCGACCTCCTTGCTGGCCGATTCGCGCGGCAGCAGGCTGCGCAGTGCCCGGCGCAGCCGCACGATGGCGTCGTGGGGAATGGTCAGGCAGCCGCTGCCGTCGCCGTGGGGGCCGAAGAGGTCGAGGCCGTCGAGGGTCTCCAGGGCCGCCTTCACCAGGCCGATCGAGCTGGCGTTGCGCTCAGGCAACCCGTGGTTGCCTTTGTCGCCGCGCTCCCAGATGCCGTAGTCGGCCACCCGGTAGGCCCGGGCCACGTAGTAGGCCAGGTTCTGGACGAAGTCGCGCTCGTGGCTCGTCTGCACGACCACCAGGCCGGCGCGGGTGAGCTGGGCCAGCTGCAGCAGGAACAGGCCCGTGGCATCGAGCTGCAGGTGGCCCCAGCCGTCATCGGCCACCACCGGCAGGCCGCTGTCGGTGTCGAACTTGGCGTGGATCGCGTCGAGTGGATCGAGGCTGGTCTTGAAGCGCTCCACCTTGGCGGCCTGGCGCAGCATCGCGGTCATCAGGCCGCGCATCAGCTGCAGCACCCGCTGCTCCAGCTCGAAGGCCCGCCGGCAGGGGCCGCGCAGGCGCCGATGGGCGATGGCCAGGCCCCAGACGCACTGGATCGAATACACGCAGTCGCGCACCCAGGCGTCGCCGTAGTTGCCGTGGACGGTGTTGGCGGTGCTGGCGGGCAGCAGCCCGGTGATCGGGTGCTGGCGGGCGATCACCACCTGGTCGATCTGGCGATCGAGCCGCTGCAGCAGCTGCCAGGCTTCCAGTTCGCTCCCGTCCAGCGCCAATCTTGCGCCGCTGCTCGGGGTGTTGCCGCTGGGGGTGTCGGTGATGGGGCTGCTGCTGGCGGAACCGGTGAGCATCATCGTTCTCCGGGGGCTGGCGGCTCATGACCGGGCCATAGATTCTCTCCTGCGGCTCTCCCCTCCCATGGCAGCAATCGTGACCATGCCGGTCCGCACCCAGGTGCTGGGGGTGCCGATCGATGTCTGCGCTGACGTGCGCGCCGCCGCCCTGGATCTCTACGCCCGCGGCGGCGGTCAGATCGTCACGCTCAATGCGGAGATGACGATGGTGGCCTTGGCCGACCCGCGCCTGGGGGAGGCGATCGCCGGCGCTCAGCTGGTGATTCCTGATGGGGCCGGCGTGGTCTGGGCCCTGGGCCGGCAGGGGTATCGGGTGCGCCGCAGCCCCGGCATCGAGCTGGCCCGCTTCCTGCTCGAGCACGCCGCCGCCCAGGGCTGGCGTGTGGCCCTGGTGGGCGGCAGTCCGGCGGTGATGGAGCAGCTGCGCCAGCGTCTTCGCCGCGACCTGCCGGAGCTGGCGGTGGTGTTCAGTGCCCACGGCTATCAGAGTGCGGCGGCCTGGCCGGAACTGGAGCGCCAGCTGCGGGCCTGCCGGCCGGATCTGGTGCTCGTGGCCCTGGGGGTGCCCCGCCAGGAGATCTGGATCCAGGCGCTGCCCCGCCCGCGCTCGGGCCTGTGGATGGGGGTCGGCGGCAGTTTCGACGTCTGGGCCGGCACTAAAACAAGGGCCCCCGCGTGGATGGGAGCCCTGCAGATCGAATGGCTGTACCGATTGGTCCAGGAGCCCTCGCGTTGGCGGCGGATGCTGGCCCTGCCAGCGTTCGCCTGGGCGATAATGCGCGCCGGCTGAAGGGCGCAGTACCGCATAGTTCAGGGGTAGAGAATGTCCTGGTCGAGCGCCTCGTTGTCGAGGGCCTCATTCTGTTCGGATTCGCCGGCCATCGCCTGCACATGGGGATCCAGGGTGCCGAGGCGACGCAGCTCAGGAAACACCAGGCCCTCCAGCAGGGTGGGGCGCTCGGGTGTAAGGCGACCGGCCGCCGCAAACCCAAGGGCCGCAAACAAGTCTGTGAAAGCGTCCTTGATCAGGCGCGGCCATGCCTCACGCCAGCGCATGGCATCGGTCTGTTTGAGCTGGGCGGCCTGCTCACGCAGCTGCGGCTCGATCTGGGCGATCAGGCCCTGGCGGGCCTGGGAGAAAGGGACGCTGAGGGTGCCGGGGGTGAGACGGGGCGCGCCGGGAATGGAAAAAAGCGCGTCGCTGAGCTGCTCCTCGGTAAGTGAGAAGCGGATGCGCTCCAGGCCGCGGCTGAACACCTTCAACTGCGCCTGTTCCTGGCCGCCAAGCTTGTAGAGCAACTGGAAGGATGCCCAGGTCTGCAGAGGAATCAGCAGAAAAAAACCGAGGGCGGCGAAATAAGCCAGCCGGCTCACCAGCGGCAGGTAGGTGTTGGGATGATCAGGGTCATGGAGATAGGCGCTGACCAGCATCAGCGCCAGAGCGATCAGCGGAAAGCTGACGCCACCCCGCAGGCTGCCGGCGACCCGTTCAATCCAGGCTGGATCGAGAAAGCGGCTGGTTAGGGCTGTGGCCAGCACCGTGACCACATAGATACCGAGCAGGGCGACGCCACTCCAGTGAAGGGCGAAACCGACCTCAGCACTGCGGAATCGGGAGACCAAGTCGGAAACTCAGAACGAAATTTAGAAAACTTCAGGCCGCTTGGCGGATGCGACGACGCAGCCTGCGGGAAAAACCAAAGGCAACTCCAGCCCCAAGAATGGGAAGGGGGCCGGGAACAGGATCGGCTAAAATGCTTATGCGCTCCTGGCGCTGAGTAATAGTATTAGGAGGATTACCATTTACAGCAACAAGAGCGACAATGCCTGCACCTAGCGGTGAAAGATTTCCGGCGGGAATTACAAAAGTTAACCTAAAATTTTGAAGGCCTCCAGGTATGTTGGTTACGTCTGTTGTTAGCAAGTCGGGCCCAAAATTAGTATCATCATTATCCGTTAACGTATAACTCGTAGATGACAGTCCTGCAGTTAGCCAGGTGTTGCCACCATTAAACGAATAGGCTATATTTGACAAAGTAATTGGATATGAACTAAGATCGAAGCCTTCGGCTCTAAATCTTATCTGTCTAAGATTTACGGCTGCTAAAAAATTTGAATCCTGAAATGCAACGATGGCAAATGATGGAGATAGTGAGTCAAAAGTGGAGCAATTGCTGCCTGCCGCCAAATTAGGATCGGTTGATCGTATGCATGCCGCCTTGGCCGGCGACTCCATCGCCAATCCCAATGCTACTGCGGCCCCTGCGCCAACCAGGGAAATCGCCAGGGAAGATTTTTTCAGGCGATGCATGATCCAGGAAGAAAGTTAAGTTTTGAGTTATGTTAGCACAAAAGTGCGGAGTGTCATCCAGCCCCAGAAACCAGGGCGAGACCAAGACGAGATCCTAGGGAAAGGACCACAGGCACAGGGTTGTTGCACGAGCGATACCCTAGGGTAGCTTGCCCGAATGATGAAGGTCTGGAACCTTTTGAAGTATTTGGATAAAAATTCCCGAAGGATGGCTCCGAGCACAACAAGAAATTCCCCGCCGCTCAGGCGGAGGGCTCAGGAGCCGTCAAGGGATCGAAAGGGGCGGGCGCTGCTCAGCGGAAGCCCACCGAGGCCTGCCACACAAACGCCAGTAGCAGGAAGAAGAGGGGGATGATCGGCAGGATGTCGACCAGGGGGCCGAAGGCCTGATACGCCTCGGGAAGCTGGGCGAGCGGAGCAGCGGAGAGACCGGCCAGCAGGGAGAGAGCCATCAGGTGAGAAGGCGGGGAAGAAAGGCGATCGCGGCGAAAATCCGACTGGATTGCCTGCGCTGGCTGGAACCTACCACGTGTGCGCAGCCGGCGAATGCGGTTCCCACGGAGCGAAATCCTCTGAAAAGCAACCCTCGCGGATGGCCTGCGCCATCGCGGCGCTGAAGCGCAGCAGGCTGGTGAGGTTGTGCAGGCTCAGCAGGGTGCGGCCGAGCAGCTCGCCGCAGCGGATCAGGTGGTGCAGGTAGGCCCGGCTGTGTAGCCGGCAGGCCAGGCAGGGACAGCGGGCATCCAGCGGCGTGTGGTCGTGGCGGAAGCGGGCGTTCTTGAGGTTCCAGCGCTCGCCGCCCACCAGCGCGCCGCCGTGGCGTCCCAGCCGGGTGGGCAGCACGCAGTCGAACAGGTCGAAGCCCTGCGCCACCGCCACCGCCATCTCGCGGAAGCTGCCGACACCCATTAGGTAATGGGGTTTCGCTTCCGGCAGCAGCGGCCCCACCTCGCGCACGATGCGGTGCATCTCCTCCACCGGTTCACCCACGCTCACGCCACCCACGGCGATGCCCGGCAGGTCCATCGCCGCCACCACCCGGGCCGATTCCCGCCTGAGAGCGGGCCAGCACCCCCCCTGCACGATCCCGAACAGGGCCTGCTCCCGGCGAGCGTGCGCCGCCACGCAGCGCTCCAGCCAGGCGTGGGTGCGGCGGCAGGCGGTGGCCACCTCCGCCTCGCTGGCGGGGTAGGGGGGACACTGATCAAAGGCCATCGCGACGTCGGCGCCGAGGGCCATCTGGATCTCCATCGAGCGCTCCGGCGTCAGCGTGATGCGGGCTCCGTCGCGCGGCGAGCGGAAGACGACGCCGGTGTCATCGATGCGGTTGAGGTCGCCGAGGCTGAACACCTGGAAACCGCCGGAATCGGTGAGCAGCGGGCCGCTCCAGCCCATGAAGCGGTGCAACCCGCCGCCCTCGGCCACCACCGCCTCGCCCGGCTGCAGATGCAGGTGGTAGGTGTTAGCCAGCACCATCTCGGCGCCAGTATCCGCCAGCTGGGGGATGCTCACCCCCTTCACGGTGGCGGCGGTGCCCACCGGCATGAAGCGTGGCGTGTGCACCGCTCCGTGCGGGGTGTGGAAGCAGCCGCAGCGCGCCCGGGTTTGGGTGCAGCGGGCGGTGATCGTGAAGCCGAAGGGCTGGGGCTCGGCGTCCGGGGGCAAGAGGAGAGGTCCGGCGAACGGGGACGGGGGGTGCAAAGGTTGGGGGTGGGATCCATCCCCGTCCGACGCTACGCGCCGTCCCATGCCCAGCCCGCGCGAGCCGTGTCCGGTCGCCAGCCCCTCCTGGCTGCGGGACCTGAGCGGCGCCTGGATTTTCTACTCGGTGCTGCCGGCCTGGCCGGGGGTGGCGCCCCGTTTCGAGCGCATCGCCCGCTTCGCCCCCTGGGTGGGTCTGGTGCTGGGGGGGCTGCAGGCCCTGCTCTGGATGCTGCTGCAGGGGCGGGTGCCCCTGCTCACCCAGGTGGCCCTGGTGCTGGCGCTGGCCCTGCTGCTCACCGGCGGGCTGCACATGGACGGCGCCATGGACACCGCCGATGGCCTGGCGGCGGGGGACCGCCTGCTGGAGGCCATGGACGACAGCCGGGTGGGGGCCAGCGGCGCCCAGGCCCTGGCCCTGCTGCTGCTGCTGCGGGCCGCGGCCCTGGCGGCCCTGGGGCCGGCGGCGGCCGGGGCCCTGGTCTGGGCGGCGGTCTGGGGACGGCTGGCCCCCCTGCCGGCGATGGCGCGCTTCGCCTATCTGCGCCCTCAGGGCAGCGCCGGCTTCCACCGGCGCCACTGGGCCGGGCTGGCGGTGGAGCTGCGCCCCACCTTGCTGCTGCTGGCGCTGCTGCTGCCCGTCTCCTGGGGGCTGGGCTGGTCCTCGCTGCTGCTGGCCGGCCTGCTGCCGGCCCTGGCGGTGCCCCTGTGGCTGGGCCGGCGCCTCGGCGGCCACAGCGGCGACAGCTACGGCGCCTGCGTCGAGTGGGCGGAGACCCTCGCCCTGCTGCTCACGGGGTTGCTGTCGGTTCTGGTCTCCCCGGCGGCAGGCTGAGCCGGAAGGCGTTGCCCTCGGCCGGCAGAGCGGGGTCGATCTCCCAGGGCGGCATCCGCAGCTCCAGGGCGCCGCCCAGCTCCCGGGCCAGGTCGCGGGCCAGGGCCAGGCCCAGACCCGTGCCGGGCAGGGGCTGGCCCGCACGGCCGCGCACCCCCTTGCGGAAGATCGCCTCGCGCTCCTCGGCGGCGATGGCCGGTCCGCCATCCCAGACCGTCAGCGCCAGGGCGCCGTCGGGCTGTCGGGCGATGTGCAGGCCCACCGCAGCGCCCTGGGGGCTGTAGCGGAAGGCGTTCTCCAGCAGGTTGGCCAGGATCTCGGCCACGGCACCGCTGTCGCCCCGCCAGTGAGGCAGCTCGGCCGGGCCCTGCCAGGGGCGGCCCTGCAGGCTGGCCGTGGCGGCCGCCCGCTGCAGCAGCGGGGCCAGTGGTTCGGCCAGGGGCTGACCCTCCGGACCGCTGAGCAGGGGCGGCAGCAGCAGCGGTTGGGGCTGGGGCGCCGCGGCGATCAGGACCTCCGGCTGGACCAGGTCGCTGATCGCATCCACATAGCGGTTGAGCTGGCGCTCCTCCGCCAGCAGGCCCTCCACCAGGGTGCGGTTGTCGCTGTCCGGATCGAGGCGGCGCAGTAGCAGCTGCCCGAAGGTGCGCAGGGCCGTGAGTGGATTGCGCAGCTGATGCACCAGCAGGCGCACCTGTTCCTCCTGCAGCTCCAGGCGCCGCTGCAGGCGCTGCTGCTCAAGGTCGAATCTCAGCGCCTCGGTGAGGCAGAGCGCCACCGCCTGCAGGCGCTCGCGCAGCGGATCGGGCCAGACGCCGCCGTCGGTCTCCACCTGGAGAGCCCCCAGCAGCAGCTGCTGGTCCCGCAGAGGTAGCCAGCGCCGTTCCTCGGCCGGAACCCGCAGTCGGCTGTCGCCGCCGACGGCGGGCAGGCTCCGACCCCCAGACGGCCACTGGCCCACCGGCATCAGCGTTGGACGACCCTCCTCGCCCTGATGGGTCACGTAGACCACCAGCGAGCGCACCGCTGAGCAGTCGGTGAACTGTTGCAGCTGATGGCCCAGTAGCTGGAGAAATCTGTCGGAGACAGGCATCACGACAACGCCACACCGCTAAGGCGGCGGGCTCGCAAGGGAATTTCAAGCCAAAGTGGCAAAAATCCGAAAAAAAGCCTTAAAGTGCTGGTATCGACCACTACCTCGAAACCCCCCGAGGGCAGCAGGTTGCAATCGTGACGGCCAAGGTTGCACTGTCCGTGCTTCCAACGCTACAGCAGGGGCAGACACGTTCCTCTTCTGTGCCGGTGTCCTGCTTGCAGGATCAACGGTGTCGCCGACGGTGACCTTCTGCTGTTCACGGCAGGACGACTGACGTATGGGCGTGGACCCCCGGGCACGGGGGTTCAGCTTGGCGCCAATCCCGGTCGAACCCTATGGGTTCGCCTCGCTCGGTTGGCAGCGCCTGGTTTCCTCTCCATCCCACCTCCTCTCCTCTCCCTTCGGGGAGTCCGTGTCATGTCCAAGAAGCGCAAGCGGATTAGCCGCCGTCGTCTCGCCGGCCAGCGCGTCCTCGCCCATGTGCCCACCTTCAACCTCGAAACCGGCTCCCACAAGCCGGTGACGGCCGCTCGCCGCTACATCGCCGAGTCGGATCTGGTGGCGCCGGCGATCCTCAATGTACGCCGCAATGAGCACACCACCGACCGCTTTTTCTGGGGCGAGAAGGGCCTGTTCAGCGCCCAGTACGCCGAGGAGAACCACTTCCTGTTCCCCTCGCTGCGCTCGATCGTCGACCGCATCGGCGAAGACGTGCTGTTCGAGGGCCTCGAGTCGATGGCTGCTGACGACTGGGAGGAGATGGAGGAGTACGAGTACGCCTTCGTTTGAAGCCTCGTCAGGCCTCGGCTTGCTCCCTGGTGGCGGCCTGCTTCCAGCCGGCGGCCAGCACGGCCCGCATCTCCGGAAACAGGCCGGGATCGATGCCATGCCCGCCGCTGAAGGGGAGCCGTTGCACGGTTCCCCCGGCCTCGCGCAGGCGCCGTTCCAGCTCTTCACTGGCACTGGCCATCACCACGGGATCCTGCTCGCCATGGGTGAGCAGGATTTTTGCCGTGCTGGTGGCGGGATTCCAGCCGGGATGGGGGTAGCCGCTGCAGGCGATCAGCGACGCCAGCGGCAGGGCGCCTCCAGCCTCCCCCTCTCCAGCGTCCCCGTCAGTGGCCGAGCCCGTGGCCACGTCGAGGGCCATCGCGGCCCCCTGGGAGAAGCCCAGCAGCGCGGTGCGCTGCAGCGGCACCGTGCTGGCCAGGGCCTCCAGCCGCCGGCGCAGGTCGGCCCGGGCGGCCGGCAGCTGGTCCCATTTGGGCTGGGGCATCAGCTCGTACCACTGGCGGCCCGCTCCGCCGGGATGGGGCAGGGGCGCCCGCAGCGCCACCAGACTCACCGCATCCGGGCCCTCCAGGGCAGCGTCGGGCAGGAGTTCCGCGCCCAGCTCCAGCAGGTCGTCGGCATCGGCGCCCCAGCCGTGCAGCAGCACCAGACGGCGGGCGGCCCGCTCCGGGCCGAGGTGGATGGCCTGGCCGTCATCGACGGCGGAACTGAGGGGGAGCAAGGGCGGCGTGCTGCTGCTGCGTAGGTTGGCCCCTCCACCGCCTTTGCTGTCGCCATGGCCCCCACGGCTCTCCTGAGCGTCTCCGACAAGCAGGGCCTGGTGCCCCTCGCCGAGGGCCTGCTGCGCCATGGATACCGGCTGATTTCCAGCGGCGGCACCGCGGCCGCCCTGGCTGCTGCGGGCCTGCCCGTTACGAAGGTAGCCGAGCACACCGGAGCGCCCGAGATCCTCGGCGGCCGGGTCAAGACCCTGCATCCCCGCATCCACGGCGGCATCTTGGCGAACCGTGCCGAGGCCTCCCACCGCGCCGAGCTTGCGGCCCAGGCCATCGATCCGATCGATGTGGTGGTGGTGAATCTCTATCCCTTCCGCGAAACGGTGGCCGATCCCGCCGTCGCCTGGGAGACCGCCGTGGAGACCATCGACATCGGCGGGCCGGCCATGGTGCGGGCCGCAGCCAAGAACCATGCCGACGTGGCGGTGCTCACGGCCCCGGGCCAGTACGGCCCCTTCCTGACGGCGCTTGAGGCCGGCGGCGTCGACGCCGCCCTGCGCCGCCGCCTGGCCCTGGAGGCCTTCCGCCACACCGCTGCCTACGACGCGGCGATCAGTGCCTGGCTGGCGGGCCGCCTCGAGCAGGAGGCGCCGCCCCTGCAGCTGGAGCTCCCCGCCCGCCAGAGCCTGCGCTACGGCGAGAATCCTCACCAGAGCGCCACCTGGTACGGCACGGCGGAGACCGGTTGGGGGGCCGCCCGCCAGCTACAGGGCAAGGAGCTCAGCTACAACAACCTCATCGACCTCGAGGCGGCCCTCGCCACCGTGCGCGAGTTCGGCTATGGCGACAGGGCGGCGGTGGTGGCGCCGAGCCCGGCGGCGGTGGTGATCAAGCACACCAACCCCTGCGGCGTGGCCACCGGAAGCGATCCTGCCGACGCCCTCCTGCGGGCCCTGGACGCCGATCGCGTCTCCGCCTTCGGCGGCATCGTTGCGCTCAATGGCCCGGTGGACGCGGCGGCGGCGGAGCATCTGGCCGGACTGTTCCTGGAGTGTGTGGTGGCGCCCTCCTTCTGCCCCGAGGCGCGCGAGCGGCTGGCCGCCAAGGCCAACCTGCGCCTGCTGGAACTGCCCGCCGTCGCCATCGGTCGGGCCGAGCGGCGCCAGCTGCGCAGCGTGCTCGGCGGCGTGCTGGTGCAGGAGCTCGACGACCGACCGATCGAGCCCGAGACCTGGCAGGTGCTGAGCCAGCGGCAGCCCAGCGCCACCGAGATGGCCGACCTGCGCTTCGCCTGGCAGCTGGTGCGGCACGTGCGCTCCAACGCCATCACGGTGGCGAAGGACGGCCAGAGCCTCGGCATCGGTGCCGGCCAGACCAACCGGGTGGGATCCGCCCAGCTGGCCCTGGCGGCGGCCGGTGAGCGGGCCCGGGGCGCTGTGCTCGCCAGTGACGGCTTCTTCCCCTTCGACGACACCGTGCGCTTGGCGGCCAGCCACGGCATTGCCGCCGTGATCCACCCGGGCGGCAGCCTGCGCGATGCCGACTCGATCCAGGCCTGTGATGCGCTCGGGCTGGCCATGGTCGTCACTGGCCGCCGCCACTTCCTGCACTGAGGGGGGGGTGAGTTGTAGTTTCGCTGTGCCTGCCTGTTCGCCATGGCCCTCGCGATCCCCACCCAGCTGCCCCTCGTGGTGAGCTTCCTGCACCCCCTGCTGATGTGGGCGCTGCTGGGGCTGTCGCTCTATGCCATGGTGTTGGGCATCAAGGCCAAGAAGACCCGCACCGGCACCCCCGAGCAGCGCAAGGACCTGATCAAGGGGCAGTTCGGCAAGCGCCATTTCCAGTTCGGCAGCCTGCTGCTGGCCCTGATGGTGCTTGGCACCGTGGGCGGTCTGGCCGTCACTTACATCAACAACGGCAAGCTGTTCGTCGGCCCCCACCTGCTGGTGGCCCTAGGCATGGTCAGCCTGATCGCCGTGGCCGCGGCCCTGTCCCCGCTGATGCAGGCCGGCAACGTGATCGCCCGCAAGGTGCATGTCGGGCTGAACATGCTGCTGGTCACCCTGTTCCTCTGGCAGGCCCTCACCGGCATGCAGATCGTCAACAAGTTGCTCAACCCGGCCGTCTGAGCGGCCTCAGAACTGGGCGCGGCGCCGGGGCGGGCAGGGGATGCCGTGGCTGGCGTGGAAGTCTTCCTGCACCTTCCAGGTGAGGCGGCGGGAGATCTGGCGCACGATCTGGCGCAGCAGGTGATCGCCGCTGTTCTGGACTAGGGCGTCCGGCAGCAGGTTGATCATCCCCGGCAGGCGGATCCACACCGAGAGATCCAGCTGCCAGCGCACCAGGGTGTGCACCATCATTCGGTCGACTTCCTCGTGCGACACCTCGGGGCCGGCTGTCTCGTCGAGCCGCAGCGAGGCGTTGAAGTCGACGTCGTAGAGGCCCTGCAGGGTGGCGTCGGCCTGGGGCACCGGCTCGGTGACGATGCGATAGACGCCCTCGTCCTGGGGCAGCAGCTCCAGGCCGATCGTGGGCTCCACCTCGAAGCCGAAATTGCCGAAGCGGCCGAGGGTGAGCACGTAGCCGTTGCGGTCCAGGGGGGTCACGGCCATCGGCGCCGCACAGCGTCGGAACCAGCCCTCGTGGCGGTCGAGGTAGGCGGCCACCACGGCTGCCGGGGCGCGCATCTCCATCAGGTCAGAGAAGTGGCTGGCGTAGCGGTGCACGCGGGGGTCGTCAGCGTTGCGCAGGAGCTCGCCGCTGCCGCTGCTGGGCTCCTCGCTCCGGAGGTTGTCCGCGTTGGGGTGGCTCATGCTGGGGCTCGCGGCCGGTGTGCCGGGGGAATCGGCAGAGCTTGGAGTCGAGACCAGACTGAACAAGGGGTGGGGCCTCGGGAGGGGGTGGAGCTGGGGAGGTGGAACTGGGGAGGTCGAACGGTGGAGGTCGAACGGTGGAGGTCGAGCCGGATCGCCTGGACCGACGAAGCTTTAGCGAATCTAAAGCGCCGCTCCGTCGGCCCGGTGTCGACTGTGACAGCCACCGGCTTCGAACTCGGGACGACTCAGGCCTCGCTCAGGGCGATCATGCGTTGGATCACGTCCTCGACGACGCGGTCGGGGGTGGAGGCGCCGGAGGTGATGCCGACGCGGATCGGCCCCTCGGGCAGGAAGGGCTCCACGGTTTCCAGGCTGCCGCCCAGGGGCATGTGCTCGATGCGGTTACCCGGGTCGATGCGCTCCGGGGTGTCGATGTGGAAAGAGCGGATGCCGCGGCTGACGGCGATCTCCTGGAGGTGGGTGGTGTTCGAGGAGTTGTAGCCGCCGATGACCACCATCAGATCGAGGGGTTCATCCACCAGGGCGAACATGGCGTCCTGCCGCTCCTGGGTGGCGTCGCAGATCGTGTTGAAGGCCACGAAGTGCTGGGTCAGGGCGGTGGGGCCGAAGCGCTGCAGCATGGTGCGTTCGAACATGCGACCGATCTCCTCGGTCTCGCTCTTGAGCATCGTGGTCTGGTTGGCCACCCCGACCCGGTCGAGGTCGCGGTCGGGGTCGAAGCCCGGCGAGCAGGCTCTGGCGAAGCGGGCGATGAAGGCCTCACGCGCGGCTGCCCGCTGCGCTGGGTCGCACGGCTGGGAGCCCATCAGGATGTAGTCGCAGACCATCTGGGCCTCGGCCAGGTCGAGTACCACCAAATAGGTGCCCGCGAAGGAACTGGTGGCCAGGGTCTCCTCGTGCTTCACCTTGCCGTGAATGATCGAGGTGATGGCGTGCTTCTTGTGCTTCTCCACCGCGTTCCACACCTTTGACACCCAGGGGCAGGTGGTGTCGACGATGTGGCAGCCGCGCTCGTTGAGCAGTTGCATTTCCTGCACCGTGGCGCCGAAGGCCGGCAGGATCACCACGTCGCCGGTGCCCACCTCGGAGAAGTCCTTGACCCCCTGCTCGACGGGGATGAAGCGCACGTCCATCTCGCGCAGATGGGCGTTCACCGAGGGGTTGTGAATGATCTCGTTGGTGATCCAGATCCGCTCGGTAGGGAAGTGGCGGCGGGTTTCGTAGGCCATCGCCACAGCCCGTTCCACCCCCCAGCAGAAGCCGAAGGCCTCGGCCAGCCGCACCGTGAGGCGCCCCTTGCGCAGCTCGTGGCCATTGGTGCGCAGGCTGGCGATCAGATCGCTCTGGTAGGCGGTCTCGAGGCTGCCGGCCACCTCCTCGCCCAGGCCGAAGCCGCGGCGGTTGTAGCGCTCCGAATGGTGCAGGGAACGCTTGAACGCACGGGTATCCACGGCGCGGCTGCGGAGGGCTGCCGCGACTCTATGGGGCCTGCGCTCAGGGCTGGCGATCCAGTACCTCCGCCAGTCCCAGCCAGCGGATGCTCTCCGGGCCGAAGTCATAGCGGCAGGGCAGCACCTCCACCCCCGCCGCCCTCGCACGCCGAAACAGCTCGCCATAGCGCGCATCGGCCGCATCGCCGGGGGCGAAGCGCATCACGTCGCCCCGGCTGAGGCAGGGCAGCAGCATGGCGCGGGCCTTGGGCACCAGGGCCGTGAGCTCCTCCAGGTGCTTCTGGCCCCGCTCGGTGACTGTGTCGGGGAACAGGGCCAGATCGCCCTCGCTCCAGGTGGTGTTCTTCACCTCCAGCCAGATCGGCCGGGGGTCGGCGGCGGGGTCGCCATCAGGGGCCGCGGCGGGGGTGAGCAGCAGGTCGATGCGGCTGCGCCCATTCACGCCGTAAGGCACCTCGGCGCGGATCGAGCCGATCGGACCCAGCCAGGGCTCCAGGCAGCCGGCTTCGATCGTGGCGCGCACCAGGCGGTTGGGCAGGGCCGTGTTGATGCCCACCCAGAGCGGCGCGCCATCGGCGCCGCAGGTTTCGGCCTGCTCCCAGGTCCAGGCGAGCTTGCGGCTGGGGGAGGGGGCGTGGCGCAGGCGTACCCGTCCGCCGGGGTGCAGCACGCCGGTCATCGGGCCGGTGTTGGCGCAGTGGGCCGTGACCACCTCGCCGTTCTCCAGCTCCACATCGGCCAGGAAGCGCTTGTAGCGCTTGAGCAGCACGCCTTCCACCAGCGGGCCGGTCGCCAGAACCGTGACGGCATTCGGCATCGCTCTGGTGGGAGAGGACATGGCGGCCATACTGCTCTGTCCTCTCCGAGCCGACGCTCCCGCCCCGATGGCCCGATCGCTGAAGCGGATTGCCCTGATCGTGGCTGTTGCAACGGCCCTCAGCAAGGTGGCCGGCCTGGTGCGCCAGCAGGTGATCGCCGCGGCCTTCGGCGTCGGTGCCGCCTACGACGCCTACAACTACGCCTATGTGCTGCCTGGCTTCCTTCTGATCCTGCTGGGTGGCATCAATGGCCCCTTCCACAGCGCCATGGTGAGCGTGCTGGCGCGCCGCCCCCGCGAGGAGGGGGCCCACGTGCTGGCCGCGATCAACACGATCGTGGGGGCCGGCCTGATCGGCGTGACGCTGGTGCTGGTGCTGGCGGCCGACCCGCTGATCGATCTGGTCGGTCCGGGGCTCGACACCACCCGCCACGACATCGCCGTGCTGCAGCTGCGCTGGATGGCGCCGATGGCCCTGTTTGCCGGCCTGATCGGCCTGGGCTTCGGCGCCCTCAACGCCGCCGACGTGTTCTGGCTGCCCTCGGTCAGTCCGCTGCTCTCCAGCGTGGCCGTGATCGTGGGGATTGGCCTGCTGTGGTGGCAGCTGGGTGCCTCGATCCTGCTGCCCTCCACGGCTGTGATCGGCGGGGTGGTGCTGGCCGCCAGCACCACCGTGGGCGCCGTTCTGCAGTGGCTGATCCAGCTGCCGGCCCTGGCCAAGGAGGGGCTCAACAAGGTTCAGCTCGTCTGGGACTGGCGCGACCCCGGCGTGCAGGAGGTGCTCAAGGTGATGGGCCCGGCCACCCTCTCCTCCGGGATGCTGCAGATCAACGTCTTTGTGTCGCTCTTCTTTGCCTCCGGCATCCCGGCGGCGGCGGCGGGTCTGGGTTACGCCAACCTGCTGGTGCAGACCCCGCTCGGGCTCCTCTCCAATGCCCTGCTGGTGCCGCTACTGCCCGTTTACGCCCGGCTCACGGCGCCGGAGGACCGCCCGGAGCTCGTGGGGCGCATCCGCCAGGGCCTGATGCTCTCCAACGCCAGCATGCTGCCGCTGGGCGCGGTGATGGTGGCGATGGCGGTGCCGATCGTGGCCCTGATCTATCAGCGGGGCGCCTTCGACCGCAGCGCCGCTGATCTGGTGGGCAATCTGCTGATGGCCTACGGGCTCGGCATGCCCGCCTACCTGGCCCGCGATGTGCTGGTGCGCGTCTTCTATGCCCTCGGCGACGGGGTCACCCCGTTCCGCTGGTCCCTCGGCGGCATCGGCCTCAACGCCATCTTCTGCTGGGCCTTCGTGGGTGGTCCCACCCCCTGGGGCGTGCTGCAGCTGCCGGCCCTCAATTTCGGTGCGCCCGGCCTGGTGCTGGCCACGGTGGGCGTCAACGTGATCACATGCGTGGGGCTGCTGCTTGCCCTGCGCCAGCAGCTCGGAGGCCTGCCCCTGGGGGCCTGGGCGCGGGATACCGCCCTGCTGCTGTTGGCTGCGGTGCTGGGCGGGCTGGTGGCCTGGGCCCTGGTCAGCTGGGTGAGCTGGCCGCGGGGTCTGGTTGGGCTGCTGCTGGAGACGGGGCTCGGCACGGCAATGGCCTTCGCCGTCTACGGCCTGGTGGCTTCGACCACCGGTGTGCCGGAGGCCCGGGAACTGCTGCAGAGCCTGCGGCGCAGGCTGGCCGGCGCCGATTAGCTAGGGCAGCCGCACGTCGCGCTCCTCGCGCACCTGTAGCGGGATCTCGAGATGGGAGCGGCCCAGCATCTTGGGGCCATCCACCGAGAAGATGCGCGCCTCGATGCCGAAGTCCCGGAAGGCGTTCTCCAGTTCCTGGATCAGCGCCTTCTCCACTTGGGCCTCGGCATCCACCACCTTGCCGATCAGGCGGCCGCCGAGACGGCCGATGCGCTGACGCACCACGTCGCGGGCATTGGTGACCTCGATGATCAGCACGAACCGACCGCGTGGCCTGTCACCTTATCGGCAAAAGGGTTGCAGCACCTCCTCCAGATCGCTGAGCTGACCGGGCGGTACCAGGCGGGCCATCGGCAGCCGCGTGCCGCCTCCGCCGATCGGTACCTGCACCGCCTCGAGGGCCTGGCGGGCACAGACGGCGGCCCCCTGATCCAGGCGTCCGGCGCACTCCTCCGCCAGGGTGGCCGCCAGGCCGGCATCCCCCAGGTAGAGGTGCCAGCTGGCCACCTGCAGATAAAGGCGTTCGGCGAGGGACCGGGTCAGTTCCTCGAGATCGCGGGCGTCCAGTGTCATGGGGCTGGGGGGGCAGGCGTGGTGGGGGGGCTGCCGCCCGCTGGCCGCAGCGCCACCACCACGCTGCCATGGAGTAACAGCGCCGCGCACCAGCCCAGGGTCAGCCAGGCCAGATGGGGCCAGGGGTGCCGCATCTCCTGAACGAACCAGAGCCCACTGTTCACCGCCGCGAAGGTCATGGCGTGCAGGGTGAGGTTCACGATCCGGGCGAAGTGCCGGTAGGTGGGGTCGGTGGGGTCGGCGGGGCCGTACCAGCGGATCGGCATCGGGGGAGGGGGGAAAGGGCGAAGGGGATGGCTGGGGTGGCATGGGCAGGCCGCGCCGGGCCCCCCTCCCCCCAGCCTGGTTGACGGATGGGCACCCCGTGCGGTGAAAATGTAAGGGTCGGCGCTTGTAGCTCAGCGGATTAGAGCATCTGACTACGGATCAGAGGGTCGGGAGTTCGAATCTCTCCAGGCGCGTTCCACCACCAGCCGCCCCTCGGGGCGGTTTTTTTGTGGCCGGCTCCGGGCGTGGGCGCCCCTTGGCGTGTCGACGCCCCGACGGGGGCGGGGCAGCGGCTCCTCCTTGCCTACGATCGGTTGATCAGCACAAGCTCCCCATGGCGGATTGCATCGATGCCCCCCTCAGCAGCGCTGATCCGGCCATCGCCGCACTGATCGGCAAGGAGCTGGAGCGGCAGCAGAGTCATCTCGAGCTGATCGCCAGCGAGAACTTCACCTCCCGCGCCGTGATGGAGGCCCAGGGCTCGGTGCTCACGAACAAGTACGCGGAGGGTCTGCCCCACAAGCGCTACTACGGCGGCTGTGAGCACGTCGACGCGATCGAGGAGCTGGCGATCGAGCGGGCCAAGCAGCTGTTCGGGGCCGCCTGGGCCAACGTGCAGCCCCACAGCGGCGCCCAAGCCAACTTCGCCGTGTTCCTGGCCCTGCTGCAGCCAGGCGACACGATCCTGGGGATGGATCTCTCCCACGGCGGCCACCTCACCCACGGTTCGCCCGTGAATGTGTCGGGCAAGTGGTTCAAGGCCGTGCATTACGGCGTCGACCCCAAGACCCAGCAGCTCGAACTCGCCACGATCCGCGAACTGGCTCTGCAGCACCGGCCGAAGCTCATCGTCTGTGGCTACTCGGCCTACCCGCGCACGATCGACTTCGCCGGTTTCCGCGCCATCGCCGACGAGGTGGGGGCCTACCTGCTGGCCGATATGGCCCATATCGCTGGCCTGGTGGCCGCCGGGGTCCATCCCAGCCCGATGCCCCATTGCCATGTGGTCACCACCACCACCCACAAGACGCTGCGCGGCCCCCGCGGCGGCCTGATTCTCTGCAACGACGCCGAGTTCGGTCGCCAGTTTGACAAGGCTGTCTTTCCCGGCACCCAGGGCGGCCCGCTTGAGCACGTGGTGGCCGCCAAGGCCGTTGCCTTCGGCGAGGCCCTGCAGCCCTCCTTCCGCACCTACAGCCAGCAGGTGGTGGCCAATGCCCAGGCCATGGCGGCGCGGATCCAGGAGCGGGGCATCGCCGTGGTATCAGGGGGCACCGATAACCACATCGTGCTGCTCGACCTGCGCTCCATCGGCCTTACCGGCAAGGTGGCCGACCTGCTCGTGAGCGAAGTTAACATTACGGCCAACAAAAACACCGTGCCCTTCGATCCGGAGTCGCCGTTCGTGACCAGTGGCCTGCGCCTCGGCACGGCCGCCCTCACCACCCGCGGCTTTGATGCCGAGGCCTTCCGCGAGGTGGCGGATGTCATCGCTGATCGCCTGCTGCAGCGCGACGATGCAGCCGTGGAACAGCGCTGCCGCGACTGGGTGGCTGATCTCTGCCGTCGCTTCCCTCTCTACGCGCAACAACGTGAGCTCCAGCACGCCTGAGCCTCGATGGAGCCCCGTAAGGTGACCCCAATCGGCCTGCCGCCACCCGTTCAGCTCCTGTGACGCTCGCCAACAGTCCCATTGCGGCGGCTTTTCTCACCCTGATCAGCGCGGCCCTAGTCACGGCCCTGATCGTGCCCCTGGTGCGCCGGCTCGGTCTGCGGTGGGGGCTGGTGGATGCACCGGATTCCCGCAAGCAACACACGCTACCGATGGTGCGTCTCGGCGGGGTTGGGATCGTGGCCGGGTTCAGCCTGGCGCTGGCCCTGACCTGGCAGCTCGGCGGTTTCGCCGAGCTGGCCGCCGACAAGGACCAGCTGATCTGGACCACCTTGGCGGGAGCCCTCTGTTTCTTCGTGATCGGCCTCGCCGACGACCTCTTCGCCCTGCCGCCGCTGCCACGGCTTGTGGGCCAGGTGGCCGTGGCCATGGCGGTCTGGAGCGAGGGGGTGCGCATCGGCACGATCGAGTTGCCCTTCGGGTTGTTCGGTGGTGATCCCACCTTCGAGCTCGCCTGGCCCCTGAGCCTGCTGGCGACGGTGGTCTGGCTTGTCGGCATCACCAATGCCATCAACTGGCTCGATGGTCTCGACGGCCTAGCGGCCGGGGTCAGCGGCATTGCCGCGGTGGGCCTGCTCTCCGTCAGCTACAGCCTGCACCAGCCGGCCCCCGGTCTGCTGGCGGCCGCCCTGGCCGGCGCCTGCCTCGGGTTCCTGCGCCATAACTTCAACCCCGCCCGCATCTTCATGGGCGACGGTGGCTCCTACTTCCTGGGCTTTGCCCTGGCGGCGGTGAGCATCGTCGGCCCGGCCAAGGGGCTCACCAGCGTCAGCCTGCTGCTGCCGCTGCTGATCCTGTCGCTGCCGCTCGCCGACATGTCGGCGGTGATCATGGGCCGGCTCAGTGAAGGCCGCTCCCCCTTCTATCCCGACCGGCGTCACCTGCACCACCGCCTGCTGCGCGCCGGCTTCAGTCACCGGCGCACGGTGGTGCTGATTTATGCCTTCACCCAGTGGCTTGCGGCCCTTGCCCTGGTGCTGGCCAATGCCGAGCTGCGCTTCCTCTGGCTGGCCCTGGCCACGGCGGTGCTGATCGCGGTGGTGGTGGTGTTCCGTCGCCAGATGCAGCAGGAGCAGGAGGTCGGGTGAGCGGCCCGGCGCCTGCCAGCTCTAATTCGGCGCCTGCCAGCCCTCAACCGGCGGTGGAGGTGCTCTGTATCGGCACCGAGCTGCTGCTCGGCAACATTGTCAACGGCAATGCCCGCTGGCTGGCGGAGCGGCTGGCGGCCCTCGGCCTTCCCCATCACCGCCAGGAGGTGGTGGGCGACAACCGGGAACGCCTGATCGGGGCCCTGCGGGCCGCGGCGGGCCGCTGTCGGGTGCTGATCACCACCGGTGGCCTCGGCCCCACGCCCGACGACCTCACCACCGAGGCGGTGGCGGCCGCCTTTGGTGCCCCTCTGCAGGAGCATTCCGAGGTGTGGGCCGACATTCAGACCAAGCTCTCCGGCCGCGGGCGCCCCATCGCCGCCAGTTGCCGCCGCCAGGCCCTGCTGCCCCGCGGCGCCACCCTGCTGCCCAATTCCACCGGCACCGCCCCCGGCCTGATCTGGAGCCCGGATCCGCAGGCGCTGGCCTTCCCGCTTCAGCCCGGGTTCACTGTGATCACCTTTCCCGGCGTGCCGAGCGAGATGCGGGCGATGTGGTCGGCCACAGCCGAGCCCTGGCTGCGGGCGGCCGGTCTGGCGGAAGGGGTCTTCGCCAGCCGAATGCTGCACTTCTGGGGCGTGGGGGAAGCGAGCCTGGCGGAGCAGGTGAGCGACCTGCTGGCCCTCGCCAATCCCACCGTCGCGCCCTATGCCGGTGCCGGTGAGGTGAAGCTGCGCCTCACCGCCCGGGCCGCCGATGCGCAGGCGGCCTCGGCGCTGCTGGATCCGCTCGAGGCCGAGCTGCGGGCGCGCACCGGCCGCTGTTGCTTCGGCCTCGACGAGGACAGCCTGGCGTCGGTGGTGCTGGCGGTTCTGCGCCGCCGCGGCGACAGCCTGGCGGTGGCGGAATCCTGCACCGGTGGGGGGCTCGGCGCCGCCCTGGCCGCCGTGCCCGGGGCCTCCGACGTGTTTCTGGGCGGGGTGATCGCCTATGCCAATGCCGTCAAGCGGGATCTGCTGGGCGTGCCGGCGGAACTGCTCGAGCGGCATGGGGCGGTCAGCGATCCGGTCGCCCGCGCCATGGCTGAGGGGGTGCGGCAGCGCACCGGCAGCACCTGGGCCCTGGCGATCACTGGGGTGGCGGGACCGGGGGGTGGGACGGCGGCCAAGCCCGTCGGGCTGGTGCACATCGCCCTGGCGGGGCCGCCGGGTTGCGTCAGTGAGCCGGTGCAGTTCGGGGCGTCCCGTGGCCGCGGCTGGATTCAGACCCTCGCGATCGGTGAGGCGCTCAACCGCCTGCGGCTGGCGCTCTGAGTGTCAGTGTGGCGTAGTCGGATGCGGTGCAATCGATACCGTTAGCCGACCTAAGACTTGCCACAAAGAATGAAGCCGTTAGGGTGAAGTGCTCGCGCAATTCTCCTCTTTCTCATCATGCTCATTGGCTCCGATCTGCTCGCCAGGGTCAAGGAACTCGGCGATGTCTCCAAGTCCGATCTGGTGCGTGGCTGTGGCTATGTGAGCACCAAGAAGGACGGGTCCGAACGGCTCAATTTCACGGCCTTCTATGAGGCACTTTTGGCCGCCAAGGGGCTCAGCCTCAGCGATGGCGGTGGCCGGGCCCGCGGCAAGGGCGGCCGCAAGCTGAGCTACACCGCCACGGTGCAGGGCAACGGCAATCTGTTGGTGGGCAAGGCTTACACCGCCCTGCTGGAGCTCAAGCCCGGCGATGAGTTTGAGATCAAGCTCGGCCGCAAGCAGATCCGCCTGGTGCCCGCCGGCAGCGAAGACGAGGACTGAGCCCCGCCGCGGTGATCGGGATCTCTGCAGCCCGCGCCCGGAACCATCACCAATGCTGAGCGGTGGGGTTTTCCCCCGCCGCCCGGCTTTTTTCGACCATTTCGGTGGGGTTTTCCCCAGCTCCGGAGGCTGAAGCGAGGCTGCGGGCCCGCGCCTGGCAGAGGGCTGGGGAAAACGGCGCTTCCTCTTGACGGCGGGACCCTCGCCGCAGCGGTTCCCCCCGGCCATCGCCCTGGCCCCTGGAAGCCGAGCCGGCGCGGTCAGTCCCGGCGTGAGATGGCTGGGACCAGGCTGTTCGGGGCGGTTTTGACGAGGTGGGCCCGGCTGTGGCCTGATGGTGCGGCCTCCGCCGGACGTCGCTTGAGCTCGATCCCCGATCACCCGCCTCAGACCGTCAGCGTCGAGAACCAGATGCCGCAGGAGCTCTTCGATGCCATGCGCCTGTTCATCCAGACCCATCCCCAGTGGGATCAGTACCGGCTGATGCAGGCCGCCCTGGCGGGGTTCCTGTTCCAGCACGGCTGCCAGGATCGGGCCGTGGCGCGCCACTACCTCGATGGCCTGTTCCGTCGCACCTCGATTGCCCCTAACCATCCCTGAGGCCAGCCGGTCGTCCGACTCCTAGGCTGTTGAGTCTTATTTTCTTGGCTTCCGCGTGAGCGCCGGCACCCTCTACGACAAGGTCTGGGAGCTGCACAAGGTCGCCCAGCTGCCCGGTGGCTCCACCCAGCTGTTCATCGGGCTGCACCTGATCCACGAGGTCACCAGCCCCCAGGCTTTCGCCGCCCTCAGCGATCTGGGCCTGGGCGTGCGCCATCCCGAGCGCACCGTCGCCACGGTGGACCACATCGTGCCAACCACCTCCCAGGCGCGTCCCTTCGCCGATCCACTCGCTGAGGAGATGCTCTCCACGCTGGAGCGCAACTGCAGCGAGCACGGCATCACCCTGCACGGTCTGGGCAGCGGCCGCCAGGGGATCGTGCACGTGATCGCCCCCGAGCTGGGCCTCACCCAGCCGGGCATGACGGTCGCCTGCGGCGACTCCCACACCTCCACCCACGGGGCCTTCGGAGCGATCGCCTTCGGCATCGGCACCAGCCAGGTGCGTGATGTGCTCGCGAGTCAGAGCCTGGCGATGAACAAGCTCAAGGTGCGGCGCATCCTGGTCAACGGCAGTCTTGCCAACGGCGTCGCGGCCAAGGATCTGATCCTGCATGTGATCCGCGTGCTCGGGGTCAAGGGCGGCGTGGGCTATGCCTATGAGTTCGCCGGTCCGGCGATCGCGGCACTCTCGATGGAGGAGCGCATGACCCTCTGCAACATGGCGATCGAGGGCGGCGCCCGCTGTGGCTATGTCAATCCCGACACCACCACCTTCGCCTATCTCCAAGGCCGGCCCCACGCTCCCTGCGGCGAGGCCTGGGAGCGCGCCGTCGCCTGGTGGAGCTCTTTGACCAGTGGTCCGGAGGCCGTCTTCGACGACGAGGTGCTCTTTGACGCCGGCACGATCGCCCCGACTGTCACCTGGGGCATCACGCCCGGCCAGGGCATCGGCATCGACGAGATGGTGCCCACCCCCGAGCAGCTCGACCCCGAGGAGCGGCCGATCGCTCAGGAGGCCTACCGCTACATGGACCTGCAGCCGGGGTCGCCGATCGCCGGGGTGCCAGTGGATGTCTGCTTCATCGGCAGCTGCACCAACGGCCGCCTCAGCGATCTGCGGGCCGCCGCCGCCGTGGCCCGCGGCCGCCAGGTCGCGGCCGGTCTGAAGGCCTTTGTGGTGCCGGGCTCCGAGCAGGTGGCGGCGGCCGCCGAGGCCGAGGGACTCGATGCCATCTTCCGCAGCGCCGGTTTCGAGTGGCGCGAGCCCGGCTGTTCGATGTGTCTGGCGATGAATCCCGACCGTCTCGAGGGTCGGCAGATCAGTGCCAGCTCCTCCAATCGCAATTTCAAGGGCCGCCAGGGCTCCGCCAGTGGCCGCACGCTGTTGATGAGTCCGGCCATGGTGGCGGCGGCGGCGATTGCTGGTCACGTCACCGATGTGCGCACCCTGCTCGACACCCCCTCCACCCCCAGCAGCCGATGAGCTCCACGCCGTTTCCCACCGGCCCGATCCGTTCCTGCCGCGGCCGGACCGTCGCCGTGGTCGGTGACGACATCGACACCGACCGGATCATCCCGGCCCGCTTCCTCAAGTGCGTCAGCTTCGAGGGGCTGGCGGCGGGGGCCTTCGCGGATGATCGCGCCGAGCTCGCCGGCCGCCATCCCTTCGATCGCCCCGAGCACCAAGGCGCGGTGCTGCTGGTGGTGAACCGCAACTTCGGCTGCGGCTCCAGCCGTGAACACGCTCCCCAGGCGCTGATGCGCTGGGGCATCCGGGCGGTGATCGGCGAGAGCTTCTCGGAGATCTTCTTCGGCAACTGCCTGGCGATGGGCATTCCCTGCCTTGGCCTCGGCCACGACGAGGCCAAGGCGCTGCAGGCCTTCGTGGCAGCCCATCCCGAGCAGGAGTTGGAGCTCGATCTAGAGGCGCTGGAGCTGCGGGCCAGCGGTGGCGAGGCTGGTGCTGCCGGTGGCGAGGCCCCCTTCTGGACGCTGCAGCTGGCCGAGGGACCTCACCGCATGCTGGTGAGCGGCCAGTGGGATGGCACCGGCCAGCTGGTGGCCCACGACAGCGAGCTGCGGACCACGGCCGGCCGCCTTCCCTACCTGGCGGGGTTCCCCGCCTGATTCAGACGGGGTGCGGGAGTGCTGCTGCTGATCCAGCCGTCGTCTCAGAAGGGCCGGTTCAGGACCCCATGGCTGGGGTGGTAGGGCACGAACGGGACCCCGGTGCCCTTGAAGTTGAAGTCGTTGAGCTTGATGCGCACGCCGCCCAGGCCGTCATAGGGGCTGTAATAAATCCCGATCTCGTAGGCGCGGCGCTGCCAGCGCAGTTCCACATAGGACCCGGTGACATCGCCGTAGAACTCCGACTTGGGATCGACGTTGAGGCCGATGCCGCCGCTGAACACCAAGGGACCGACCAGCTGCTGGGTCAGGCCGATGCCCAGGGTGCCCAGATCTACGGCCCGGTCGAAGGAGAGTGGGCTGAGGCCCTGCCGCAGGGTGCCTCCGCCGGTGATGGTGAGCTGGGTGAAATCGAAGAACGGCCGCACGAAATGGCCCAGGGTGAGCGTGGGGCCACCGGACAGGCTGAGGGTGTTCTGGTTCGTGCCGTTGCCGTAGTAGGCGAGGCTGCCGAGCAGGTTGGTGTTCAGGGTGAGGCCAGGCACCACCGGCACGGCGGAATTCAGGTAGGCCTGCTGGGGCGTGAGCGCGGCCGGCTTGCCGGTCCAGATCGGCAGGCTGGAGTTGAGTGAGCCGATGGCATTGCCGCGCCAGAGATCGCTGAGGTTGGTGCTGTCGAAGGAGGTGGCCTGGTAGTTGCCGACGCCAAAACGCCAGAAGTAGCTGTTGCTCAGGCGGCCCCAGTTGGGCAGGATGCCTTGATCCTCCAGGGATGTGCCGTAGGCGGTGTAGACGTCCTGCTCCCCCAGGGAGCCGTTCCAGGTGCGGAAGCGGTAGGCACCGAACAGGCGCAGGGTGCTCGGCCCCAGCAGCGGCAGGTCGACGTTGCGGGCCAGGTCGCCCAAGCTGCGGGTGCCGTCGGCGAGGTTGTCGGGGTTGAACGTCGACATCTCCAGCCGGGCGTTGCTGTCGAAGCCCAGGAAGGGGGAGGTGAGCTTGGCATCGAGGCCGAACAGATCGCTCGTGGTGGCCGGCTGGGTCACCGGCGGTGACCCCACCGACTGGTTGGGCAGCGGGTAGACGTCGGTGCTGTTGTTGATTGCCCGCTGGGCCAGGAACTGGGGCTGGATCGTGAGCTGGCCCTTGCGGCCGATCGGGATCTTGAAGTCGTACCCGGTGTAGTAGCCGTCCCGGTCCTCCAGGTCGTAGCCGAGCACCCAGCGGTTGTCGATCTCCTCCTGTTTCTGGATGCGCGTGCTGCGGCTCACCGCAATCGGCAGGCGGTCCTCCAGACGGACATGGTTGCGGTCGGACTTGATCACGGTGTCGCCGTTGGGTTGGAGCGTGGCGACTACGTTCTCCGAGTCCATCCAGGCCTGGGCCGGGGTGAAGGGATCGTTGCTGAAGCCCATCCGGTCGGCGGTGAGGGTGGTGGGTGTGAAGCGCAGGCGCCGGGCCTGGACGCGCCAGCGGCTGATCGTGCCGCGCACCAGTTGCTTGTTGCTCGCTGTCGTGAGGCTGCTGAGCTGGCCCGGACGGATGCCGCCATAGGCGTTGGCGGTGTCCGTGGTGGTGGACTGGTTGGGGAAGCCGCGCCGGCGCTCTGCGACCAGGCTCTGCTGGTACTGGACATCGCTGACGCGCTGATCGATGCGGGCGATCGCCTCGCGGCGCAGCCGCTCCTGTTCCCGCGCCACGGCCCAGGTGTTGCCCCGCGGCGGCGGGGAGCTGGTGGCTGGCCTCGTCGTCGGCGACGTGGTCGGCGTTGTCGCTGGCGTTGTTGCGGGCGCAGCGCCGGCCAGGCGGCGCGGTCCCATCGTCACGACTTCGAGCTGCTGGGCCAGGCCCTCGGGCTCCTCGCTGCCGGAGGCCTCGGCGCCCGGGCAGCCCTGGGGCGGCGGCAGTTCCAGCGAGGAGCGCGGCGGTTTCGACTGTCCCCAGCGGTAGCGCAGGCCCACCAGGTAGGCATTGCTGCCCTCGCTGACGCCGCTGTAGGTGCCGTAGGCCCCGGAGCGGTGGTGGATGCGGCCCACCGCCGACCACTGCGGTGAGACGAGCGCCTCCACCTCAAAGGCCATGTAGTTGAGGAAGGTGCTGTAGTTCTGGCGGAAGCTCTTCTCGTAATTGCTGTTTTCGCTCAGCAGGCTGACGCCCTCCACGAAGTAGACGCTCAGCCACGGCTGCAGCCAAAGGCGTCCGCCGATGCCGATGGTCATGTCGGTGAAGGTCTGGGACGGGGTGTCGGCGAAGGGCACGGCCTGGTTGAAGGGGCCACCGGGCTGCTGGGTGGCCCGGTGGCCCAGCAGGTTGGTGTCGAGTTCGAGGGCGAAGGGGCCGGCGTTGATCAGGCGACGCTGCAGCCCGATGCCCACCAGGTATTCGGGCCGGAAGTCCCCCTTGAACAGGAAGGTGTTGCCGAAGTTGGCGGCGAACATCTGGCCGGCCCAGGTGGTGACGGCCCAGGGGTAGGGATGCCAGTCTCCTGGCGGTGGGATGTCGGGTGTGCAGCTGATCGGCTCGGCCGGCGGCAGCGGCGCCGCCGGCATGGCGGCCAGGTCGAAGTCGCTCTGGCTGCCGTCGAGGTCGAGCACGCCGTAGACGTCCTGCATTTCGCCCGTGCCCTCCAGCAGGCTGTAGCGCAGCCGGCCGGCCTGCAGGTACTGGAGACCCCGCTGGAAGCGCACCCGGCCGAAGGCGTAGAAGGTGCGCGATTCGGTGTCGACTTCGATCCGGTCGGCGAGCAGCCGCGCACCGGCGATCCGGGCCGAGACATTGCCCGTGCCCACGAAGCGCCGCAGCTGAGAGTCGTAGCCCTGGCTGTCAGCGCTCAGCTCCAGCTCGATCGGCGCCGCCGGGGTGGTTGGGGCTCCGGCGGCCGTGGGGGGCGGCGTTGTGGTCGCCGCTGCAGGCTTGAGAACCGGGCGGGATGGGAGCTCGCCGCCAGCCTCCGGGTCCGGCGCGAAGGGGTCGACGTCTGGTGCAAGCCGCGTGGGCTGCAGCGGCTCCTGCAGCGGAGGCGCAATGGGCGGCAGCGGAGGGGGTTGCACCAGAGCCAGGAGATGGCTTGGGGCGGGGGCGACCGGCGGTTCGGCCAGGTTGCCGGCGCGGGCCGGCTCGACCATCAGCGCCAGAGTGCCAAAGGCGCCGATCCCGGCGAAGGTGGAAACCCTTCGGACTGTCCGGGCGATACGCAGCACAGGCAGCCGGAAGGGGCGAAACGCGGCCGATCCTCCCATGGGAGTGAGGCGAACGGCGGCGGGGCCGGACGGATCAGCGGGCGGGAAGCGAGCGGACTCAGTCCTCCAGGTCCTTGCGGCTGGGGGTGCGGCTGGGATCGCTGGCCAGGAAGCCGAACACGAAGATCCCGATGAAGAAGAAAACGACCGAATAGACCGAGATCTTGAGAGCGAGCATGGCTGTCCGGCGGGTGACAGGGAGTGACAGGCGCCGGGGCGGGTCTCAACGACCCGGCGGCAGCCGCATCATCCTATGGGGCTTGGATGGCCATCAACGATGCCGGAGGGCCAGCAGCAGGACGTTCCTGCCCGGATTGAAACGATTCATTCACGTTCCCCCCTGCGAGGATGGCTCGATCTTCAGCCCCTGTGGCGCTTCGCGGCGCCCGAGGGCGGCGATGATCCCACGGCACCCCCGGCCCTCGGCGATGCCTGGGGCCGCCAGCATCGCCCCGACTGGGCTGCCCGTGGCCTGATCATCTGGCCCCGCGGCGCTCAGACGCGCCGACTGCGCTGGCGCCTGGAGCTCCCGGCGGCCTGGCGCCAGCTGGGGCCTGAGCGGGCCGTCGCCCGTCTCTGCCTTCGCTGGTGGGCCGAGGCCGTCGAGCTGCGCGTCGATGGCGAGCGTGTCCATGCGGGGGATCTGTTCGACACCGCCTGCCGCTGGCCGCTGCCGCGGCGTTGCTGGCAGGGGGAGGCGCTGGAGTTGGAGCTGGAGTTACGCAGCCCTCGCCACGACGACGGCGCCCTGATCGAGAGCCGCCTGGAGCTCGAGCCGCTCGACCCGGCCGATCCCGATGGCCTGCTGGCCGACACCATCGCCGCGCTGGCGCAGCTGCGGGCCGAGCAGGGGCGCCCTGAGGGGCCCGGGGCCGGCACGGTTCAGGTGCTCGGCCATGCCCATCTCGATCTGGCCTGGCTCTGGCCGGTGGCCGATACCTGGCGTGCGGCCGAGCGCACCTTCAGCTCCACCCTGGGGCTGATGAAGCGCTTCCCGCAGCTCCACTTCGGCCACTCCACCCCCGCCCTCTACGCCTGGCTGGAGCGGCAGCGACCGGCCTTGTTCGCCCGCATCCGCGCCGCCATGCGCGCCGGCCGCTGGGAGCCCCTCAATGGCCCCTGGGTGGAGAGCGACTGTGTACTGATTGACACTCCCTCGCTGCTGCGCCAGTTCCAGGAGGGCCAGCACTACAGCCGCCGTGCCTTTCCGGAGTGGCGCCATGAGCTGGCCTGGCTGCCGGACAGCTTCGGCTTCGCCGCCGGGCTGCCGGCGGTGGCGGCGGCCACCGGAGTGCGCTGGTTCCTCACCCACAAGCTGGCCTGGAACGCCACCAACCCCTTCCCCCACCGCCTGTTCCGCTGGCGCAGCCGCTGTGGCAGCGAGCTGCTGGCCCTGATGACGGCGCCGATCGGCACCGACGGCGATCCCCTGGCGATCGAGCGCCACCGGCTGGGCTGGCAGCGCAGCAGCGGCGTTGACGACGTGCTCTGGCTCCCGGGTGTGGGCGATCACGGCGGGGGCCCCACCGCCGAGATGCTGGAGCAGCTGGCCCTGTGGCAGCAGCAGCCGGCGGCGGCGCCGCAGCGCCATGGCAGTGTGCGCGCCTTCCTCGAACCGCTCGAGGCCCTGGCCGCCGAACTGCCGGTGTGGCGCGACGAGCTCTACCTGGAGCTGCACCGCGGCTGTGCCACCACTCGGCCCGATCAGAAACGCCACAACCGCACGCTGGAGCGGCTGCTGCGCGAGGCCGAGCTGGCGCAGGCCCTGGAGCGGGCGGCCGCCAGGGATGCCGCCCCGGCGACGCCCGCCTCGACCACCCCGGAGGCTGCTGGGATTGACTGGCGCCCGCTGCTGTTCCAGCAGTTCCACGACATCCTCCCCGGCACCTCGATTCCCGAGGTGTTCGAGCAGGCCGAGCCCGAGTGGCGTGCCGCCCGCCGCCGGGCCGGGAGGCAGCGAGACCGGGCCCTGGCTGCCGGCCTGGGACCGCTGGGAAGTGCCGCTGGCGCGCAGGCCCCATCCGGGGAGGCCACTGGCTGGTGGGTGGCCCAGCTGCAGCCCCTGGCGGCCCAGGTGCGCTGTCTGCGCCTGCCCGCCGGTCAGTGGAGCCTGCTGGCCGCCGCCGATTCGGCTGGCGAGCGTGCCCTGGTGTCCCAGGCCGCCCCGGAGGGGGGGGTCTGGCTGCAGCTGCCGCTGGCAGCCGGGGTGGGGGCCTTGGGCCTGCGCCGCCGTGGCTCCCGGGGAGCTCCGCCGCCGAGCATGCCCCTGCCGCTGGTCGATTCGGTCAGCATCGCGCCGGCCCCGGAGCTCGGCGCCGGGCACTGGCGCCTCGGCAACGGGCTGATCCAGGCGCTGATCGGCCCGCTCGGCCTCGAGCAACTTTGGGATCGCGCCGGCACGCCCCAGTTGGCGGGTCCGCTGGAGTGGCGGCGTTGGGCCGATCGCGGCGAGTTCTGGGATGCCTGGGACATCGCCGCGGACTATCGCCAGCATCCCCTGCCCTGGGACTGGCAGGTGGGGCCGCAGTGGCTGGCCCGGGGCCCGCTCTGTGCCCATGGGCGCTGGCGTGGCCGCTGCGGCGGCAGTCCGGTGCGCCTCGATCTGCGCTTGCTGGCCGGTAGCCCCTGGCTGGAGCTGATGGTCTCGCAGCAGTGGCGCCAGCGCCACGAGCTGCTGCGGCTGGAGATCCCCCTGGCCCGGCCGGCCGTGCGCTGGGCCGCGGACACCAGCGGCGGTGTGATCGAGCGGCCGGCGGAGCCCCGCACGGCCCGCGAAAAGGCGCGCTGGGAGGTGCCGGCGATCAGCTGGCTGGCCTCCGTGACGGCCGCAGGATCAGGTGCGGCAGGGGGCGCGCTGGAGGTCCCTGGCTGCGGCCCAGGCCTGGCGGTGCTGCTCGACGGACCCCAGGGGATCTCGGCGACGCCGCAGCGCCTTGGAGTTTCCCTGTTGCGGGCGCCTACCTGGCCCGATCCCGGGGCCGACAACGGCTGGCAGCGGCAGCGGCTGGCCCTGCTCCCCTGTCTCGCCGGCTGGCGGACGGCCCAGGTCGGGCAGCAGGCCCGGCGCCTGCGCGAGCCGCTCTGGGTACGGCCCGCCGGCCTGGCCAACGCTGGGGCCCCTTCCGGCTCCGGCTGGCCGGGCTTTCCGGCCCTTGGCGAGGACCTGCGGCTGGTGGGACTGCGGCTGGCGGCCCCGGGGCCTGGCGACACTCAGGCCGAGCGTGGAACTCGAAGCGCCGAGGAGGGCTCCGAGGGCGGCGCCGATTTGGTGCTCAGCGTTCAGAACGAGGGCCCCTGCCGGCGCCGTCTGACCCTGCCCCCACCCTGGCTGGTGCTGGAGCGCCTTGATGGCCTCGGCCAGGTTCTTCCTCCCGGGGATCGGCAGCCGGACCTGCTGGATCTGGCTCCCTGGCAGTTGGCGTTCTGGCGGCTGCGCTGGGGCGGAGCCTCGGTCGTGGTTCAGTCCTCGTGATCGTCGAAGGGGTCGGTGAGGCTCTTCGACGGCGGTCCGAAGGCGGTGTAGACACCGAAGCCTGTCAGGGCAAGCAGCACAGCCAGCACCGCAAGGGCAATCGAGAGGGCGGGGGAGGTGCTGCTGCTGGGGTCCATGGGACGAGGGATGGGACGACGGGGCGGATGGGGAGACGCTGAACGCGAGCTTCGCAGCGCCCCAGGGTGGCGGGAACGGCAGCCCGGTTTGCGTCACAAGTCTCGACGGCTCCTCCCGGAATGGCCGGCAAGGCGCTTACAGTAATCCCCGCGATCTCCTGCCTGCCAAGAGGAACGAGCTGCCATGGCCCAACGCACCCGCCTGGGAGACATCCTGCGTCCCCTGAATTCCGAATACGGCAAAGTCGTCCCCGGCTGGGGCACCACCCCTGTGATGGGCATCTTCATGGCCCTGTTCCTGGTGTTCCTGCTGGTGATCCTGCAGCTCTATAACAAGTCGCTGCTGCTCGAAGGCATCACTGTCAATTGGAACGGCGTCGGCTGAGCGCCGCCGGGCTCCCCTCCCCTCCCCCATGAACATCTTCGGCATCGGACTGCCCGAGATGGCGGTCATCGCCGCCATCGGCCTGCTGGTCTTCGGGCCCAAGCGGTTGCCGGAGCTGGGTAAGACCCTGGGCCGCACTCTCAAGGGCTTCCAATCGGCCTCCCAGGAATTCGAACAGGAGTTCCGCAGCGCCATCCAGAGCGAGACCCCAGCGGCCATCGCTGATTCCGTTGCCGATCCGACGGCGGCTGTCCCGGCCTCTTCTGTCTCCGAGCCCTCCCTGCTCGCCCAGGCTGCAGGGCACAGTGACGTCTCAGGGCAAGGGGAGATCCAAGGGCAGGGCGACGCTCCGGCCGGCTGACCGGCTCCCTGGTCAAGTTGTGGATCTGCAACTGCTCGTGGGGCTCGGTAATCCGGGTGCCCGCTACGTCGACACCCGCCACAACGTCGGCTTCATGGTGCTGGAGCGCATGGCCGCGGCGGAAGGGGCCAGCTTCCGCGCCCAGGCACGTCTGCAGGGTCAGCTGGCCGAGATCGGGCACGGTGAGCAGCGCCTGCGCCTGCTCATGCCCCAGACCTACATGAATGAGAGCGGCCGGGCGATCCGTGCCGCCCTCGACTGGTTCCGGCTCGAGCCCGCCCAGTTGCTGGTGCTCGTCGACGACATGGATCTGCCGCTCGGTCGGCTGCGGCTGCGGGCCAGCGGCAGTGCCGGTGGCCACAATGGCCTGCGCAGCACGATCCAGCATCTGGGCACCCAGGCCTTTCCGCGGCTGCGCATCGGCATCGGCGCCCCGGCCGAGAACCCTGCCGAGCGCCGCGCCCGCACCATCTCCCATGTGCTCGGCCGCTTTGCCGCCGAGGAGCGGCTCGTGCTGGAAGCCGTGCTTGAGGAGGTGGTGGCGGGTATCGTGCTGTTACGCCGCGTCGGCCTAGAGCGGGCCGGCAACCGCCTGAACGGTTTTCGGCCCCCTTCCCCGGCATCCTGAGCGGGATGAGCCGTCTCCCCTCCACCACCGCCCAGCTGCGGGTGCTGCGCCAGAGCTTCCGCCCCTGCCTACTTGAGGGGGAGGTGACGGCCGGTGGCTTTCAGTGGAGTTTCCGCTGGGCCTTCGATCGCGGCGAACTCACTGTGGAGCCATCCCTTGGCCGGGCTCTGATTCAGGATGCGCTGATGCGCTTTCTGCTCCAGGCTGACTACCAGCTGGAGCCCGGAGGCGATTATGCCTTCACGGTGCGCGCCAGCTTTTGATTCTGGCGCAGCAGGGGGCGTCCCAGCCAGCGCTCCAGCAGCAGCTGGGCGACCACGTCATCCCAGTCGCGCGGCGGCTGCCGCAGCCCCTCGGGCAGCAGGCGGCGCCAGCCCCGCGGCGGGTACAGCTGCCAGTAGCGCTGGCGAGCCGCCAGGGTGCTGTGGCGCTCATCCACCAGCAGCACCGGTAGCAGGGCCTCCAGGCGCCGATGCCAGGGCCGTTCACCGGTGCCATCACCGAGCACGACCGCCGCCAGGGGCTGGCCGGCATGCCAGGCCTTCAGCTGCTGCCAGGCCTGCTCCGGCGGCAGCACCAGGGCCTCGACGATGCGTTCGCGGGCCGGATCGGTGCGCACAAGGCCGCATTTGTTGCGGCCCGGATCCAGGCCGGCCAGCGGCCCCGCCGCCATGGTCGGGCTGCTGTGAGGGGATCGGAAGGGGATGCTCATGGGGATCGGGCGCCCTCAGCGTCAGCGGCGGCGCTGATCGCCCGGCTTGCCGGTGCTGACCCAGCGCAGTTCCACCACGATCGGGTCGGGAGTGTCCGCGTTGCGCATCGACACCGCCTCCAGGTTCGCCACCAGGCCGTCCGGCCGCTCGCTCAGGGCCCGGCCCAGCTCGTTGAAGCGGGTCACATCGAACTGCAAGCCGTCCACCAGGCTGCCCTGCCGCTGCACCTTGGCAAAGGCCGCCGCCAGCAAGAGGTTGAGCCGGTTACGCACCTCCTCCGGACTGGCCTCCTCGGCCTCCAGGGAGGTGCGGGCCAGGACGTCTCCCTGGGTCACCACCCTGCGGTTGGGCCGCAGATCGGGGAAGGCCAGCACTCGCTTCTCGCCGCGCAACACGTTGGCGGCCGAGCGGATGCTCACCACCCAGGTGCCGGACCGGCCCAGCAGTTTCTCCAGGCGCTCGATGTCGTTGCGCGGCACCAACAGGATCTGCTGGTCGGGTTTCAGGCCGGGCAGCAGCTTCTGATAGGCGACTAGGTTGGACTGCTGCAGCAGGGCATTGATCACCTCGCGGGCCTGGCCCTCGCGCTCGAGTTTCACCTTGGCGCTGGCCAGGGGCTGGCCGCTGGCAATCACTACGTCGCCACGGCGCAGGGCAATCACGTTGGTTTCGAGGTCCTTCAGCTCCTTCTCGCCGGCGGCGATGCGCTGGCGCACCCGGGTCAGTTCCGTCTCGGTGCGGCGGATCTCGGCATCACGCCCGCTCACTTCACGGCTCAGCCGCGCGCGCTCCTTCTCCAGCCGCCGGCGCTCGCTCTGCAGGGGCTCCAGTTCGCGGCGCAGCGAAGACACTCGCCCCTGGGCCATGGAGAGCTGGGACTCGGCCTTGTGCTGGCTCTCGATCGCCCGCTGCCGCCCGCGCAGGGCGGTCTGGCGCGCCGCGACGGCTTCGCGGCTGCTGCGCAGGGCGGCGCTGCGCCCCCGTTCAGCCTGGCTCAGTTCGCTCTGGCTGCGTTCCAGCTCCCGCTGGCTGCGGCTCAGGGAGGCCCGGCTGTTCTGAAGACGCTCCTGGATCTGGTCGAGTTCGAACAGCCCCATGCGCAGCCGCTCGCTCACCAGCAGCATCAGCCCCAGGGAAATGGCACTGATCAGACTGCCGGTGAGGGCCGTGATCACCACGGCGGTCTTCTTCGGCCGCAGGTTGAACAGGGACAGCCGGGCCTTGCCCACCGTGCTGCCAAGCCGGTCGCCCAGGGTGGAGAGCACCCCGCCGAGCACCAGCAGCGCCAGGATCAGCAGCCAGCCCGACACGCTTGGTTCCTCGGACGCCTCAGTATCCCTGCTGTCGGGTCCGTCTGTCGTCGCTGGCGGCCGGGGGTGGTTCCATGCAGTTCAACTGAAGCGCTTGGCCAGGGCGATCGGATCGAACACCGTGATTTTCTTGCGGTCGATCTGCAGGAGCCCCTCGTTGCGCAGATCGCCCAGCAGCCGAGTGATCGTGACCCGGGTGGAGCCGATCGCCTCGGCGATCGCTTGGTGCGACAGCCGCAGATCAATGGTGATCCCCTCGCTGCTGGGCACGCCGAAGTCGCGGCAGAGCACCAGCAGGAAGCTCACCAGACGCGAGGACATGTCGCGGTGGGTGAGGGTCTCGATCATGGTTTCGGTCTGCAGGATGCGCGAGGAGAGGCCCTGCAGCAGCAGCAGTCCCACGCTGGCGTCCTGCTCGATGGCGCGTCGCACCGAGGTGGCGGGCGCCGTGACCATCTCGACCCGGGTGAAGGCGATGGCGTGATAAAACCGGTCGGAGCGCTGTCCGGTGAGCAGAGAGAGCACCCCGAACAGGCTGTTCTCGCGCAGCAGCGCCACGGTGATCTCCTCGCCCGATTCATAGACGCGGGACAGGCGCACCGCACCGCGCCGCAGCAGGTAGACCCGTTCTGCTGGGTCGCCAGGGAAGAAGATCGTCTTGCCGCGCTCGATCGTTTCGACGCTGCTGCCGGCGAGGCCGCGGATCACTTCCAGCAGGGTGGGTGCTCCAGCCGCGGCGTTGCCGGTGGCCGCGACGGCGCCGGGGGCTCCCGTGGAGGGGGTGTTGGCGTAGCGGCTGAATCCGCGGGTGGCGCCGACCATGAGCAGGTGGCAGATGGTCGGAAGCTACGGATCGTCCCGGCCTGTGCATGTAGCAATCCACACGGTTTGAGAGGTGGCCTGCGCCGCCCCTCACCCTCGGGCTGCCCTCAAGCCGTTCTGGGGCGGACCCGCCGCGGGCATGGAGGGGTTCAGATCCCTGTCGGAGCGGGTGGCGTGGGGGCGCTGGCCAGAGCTTGGCGCTGGGCTGCCTGCAACTGCCGGATGCCGCCGTCAGCGAGGTCTAGCAGGGCGTCGAGGCGATCGCGGCTGAAGGGAGAGCCCTCGGCCGTGCCCTGGATCTCCAGCAGGCGGGTCTGGTCGTCCATCACCACGTTGAGATCCACCTCGGCGCGGCTGTCCTCGCTGTAGTCGAGGTCGAGCAGGGCGCGGCCGTCCACCAGGCCCACCGAGATTGCTGCCACCTGCTGGCGCAGCGGCGACTGCTCCAGCAGCCCACGCTGCTGCAGGCGGTCGAGGGCGGCGGCGAGGGCCACCCAGGCGCCGCTGATCGAGGCGGTGCGGGTGCCGGCGTCGGCCTGCAGCACGTCGCAGTCGATCAGCAGGGTGCGCTCCCCCAGGGCTTTGAGGTCGAGGGCGGCGCGCAGGCTGCGGCCGATCAGGCGCTGGATTTCCTGGGTGCGGCCGGAGAGCTTGAGCAGCTCCCGCGACTGGCGGCTGGGGGTGGAGGCCGGCAGCAGGCGGTATTCGGCGCTTAGCCAGCCGCTGCCCGAGCCGCGGCGCCAGCGCGGCACCTCCTCCTCGAGGCAGGCGCTGCAGAGCACGCGCGTGCGGCCCGCCTCGATCGTCACCGAGCTCAGGGCGAAGCCCATCGGATCCCAGAGGAAGCGCACCGGCCGCAGGGCATCGGCGGCGCGGCCGTCGCGGCGCAGGCTGTCGGCGCAGGCCGCGCCGGCGGGTTCGGAGCTCTGGGGCACGGCGGGAGATGTGGGGGACTGGATGACCCCACCGTAGGCACGGCCGCTGGTACGTCTGTTTGCACCAGGGATGGTGTGCAGCTCCTGGCGATGCCGCTACATTCGGGATTGCGGAACGTCCGCGGTGTTATCCGCGCCGATCTGCTTTTCCGCCGGTCCGCCCTGTCGCCATCCGGTCTGTCTCCAGAGGTGTCCATGACCGCCAGCCTCGCCAGTCACCGCTCGCCGCAGCGGCCCTCCGGCGGCGCGCACGGCGAGGGTGGTGCCCCCGCGGCAGCGGTTGTGGCAGCACCTGCCGCCGGGCAAGCGGCAGCGGCGGCTCCCCAGCTGGCGGCGCTGCCGTCTCCACCGCCAGCGCCACCCCTGCGCCTGGTGCCCCAGCCGGAGGGGTTGCTGCAGATCCACACCGCCCCGTTCCGCGGCAGTTTTGCGGCGGTCTTCAGCCAGGCGCTGCGCAGCGCCGGTCTCGGCAGCCGCGTGCTGGTGAGCCAGTTCCTCAAGGGTGGCGTCGACCAGGGGCCCGCCGGCAGTCTCTGGCTGTGCGGCCGGCTCGAATGGCTGCGGCCCGCCACCCAGCAGTGCATCGAGCAGCAGTGCATCAAGGCCCCGGCGGCCGACACCGATCCGGAGGTGCCAGCCTCAGGGGAAGCCCCCCAGGCGGTCGCCGAGGTCTGGGGCTACACCCGCGAGCAGTTGCTGGCCGGCCGCCTCGACCTGCTGGTGCTCGACGAACTCGGCCTGGCCATCGACCTCGGCTATCTGCCGGCCGACGAGGTCACCGCGACTCTGGAGCAGCGGCCTGCCCACATGGATGTCATCCTGACGGGGCCGGCAATGCCGTCCGCCCTGATGGCGATGGCCGATCAGGTCACCCAGCTGCGCCGAGGCTTCTAGCCCGGCGCGGGTCGCCGCCCGCCCCTTCTTCCGATGCTCAAGAACGACCGCTGGATCAATGAGCAGGCCGCCGTGGGCATGCTTGAACCCTTCCAGCCCACCCTGGTGCGCCACCTTGAGCCCGATTCGGCCACCCAGCCGGTGCTCAGCTTTGGTTGCTCCTCCTATGGCTACGACCTGCGCCTTTCGGCGAAGGAGTTCCTGATCTTCCGCCACGTGCCCGGCACGGTGATGAACCCGAAGCGATTCAATCCTGCCAATCTCGAGCCCGCCCCGCTGCACTCCGACGCGGATGGTGACTACTTCATCCTGCCGGCCCACTCCTACGGCCTGGGCGTGGCACTGGAGAAGATGAAGGTGCCCGCCAACATCACCGTGATCTGCCTGGGCAAGAGCACCTATGCCCGTCTGGGGATCATCGTCAACACTACGCCGGCGGAAGCCAGCTGGGAGGGCCACCTCACCCTCGAATTCAGCAATTCCTCTGGTGCTGACTGCCGCATCTATGCCAACGAGGGCATCTGCCAGCTGCTGTTCTTCGAGGGGGATCCCTGCGAGACCACCTACCAGGATCGCGCAGGTAAATACCAGCACCAACCAGAGCGGGTCACCCTGGCGCGGATCTAGGCGGACCTGGGCGGAGGCGTCAACCGTTCAGGGGGCCAGCCGGTTCAAGGAGCAAGACGTGCCCGGTGCAGCCGGCTCTTCTCGTACCAGTCAGCGAACTCGGGCGTCCAGGTCTGCAGGTGCGGCCACATCAGGTCGCAGAGCTCGCGGATCTCCTGCTGGGCGTCCAATTTGGCGCGCAGATCGAGGAAGTGCAGGAAGGCCCGCAACGTGAAGCTCACCACGAAGTGCTGGCGGTAGTCGAAGGGGAGGATGCCGCGGGCATGCTCCTCGGCGTAGCCGGCATCGAGCAGGTCGCGGTAGCGCTCCGCAGCCTGGCGGCAGAGGTTGAGGTCGATGGCCCGCTGCTCGGGGCTGTAGGTGTACTTCTTGCCCTGGCGATCGCTGTACTCCCCCACCGGGCGCAGGTAGACCACCTCCTCCAGCTCCAGCTCGCCGTTGGCCGCCTTGCGGATCCGGTCGCCGGTGTAGCGCATGCTCTGGACATCGAAGCTCACGCCCACCCGGTGGGTGCGCGCCTGCTGCATCACCGAGTGGGGGAACCAGCCGACGTTGAGCACGATCTGGGCGTGTTCCAGTGGTCCGAAGTGGCCCCGCTCACCAGCCAGCAGGCGCTTGACGCAGATCTCGCCGGCCCGGCGTTCCTCGGGCCAGTCGGCCCGGTCCGCCGCCACGAAGCCCTCGCTGTAGTCCTGGTGCATCCCCGCGTAGACGCACTGCTGCGGGCTGGGGGTGGCGGCGATCAGGTCGACCCGGAAGCGGGGATCCATGGAGCAGGACTGGCGTGCGCCCAGTCTGCCGCCCCTGCCCCAGCCTGTCCGCTGCTTCAGCCGTGGCTGCGCGGCCCGACCGGCGCCAGCGGGGTTTCAGCCGTGGAGGCGGCCAGGGAGCTGGTGGCGCCCACCCCGGCCTGCCGCGGCAGGGGGGTGCCGGTGATCAAGGACTCCGTCAGGGCCTCCAGTTCCGCCTCACTACGGGCTCCGAGCGAGCGACCCAGGGCCTGGCCGGCCGCGTCGAATAGTTCCAGTTGGGGGATGCCGTTGACCTCATAGCGCTCGATCTCCGACTGCCAGCGGGGATTGTCGACGTTCAATAGCACCACATCGAGCTCGCCGTGGTGCCGGTGCTCGAACCGGGCCATGGCCGGGGCCATGGCCCGGCAGGCTTCGCACCAGTCGGCGTAGAACTCCACCAGCGTGGGGCGGCCGTTGGCCAGGGCCACCGGCAGGTCGAGCGACTGGCGCGCCATGCGCTCCAGAGGTGCCTCGGGGTGCAGGCCACCGCGCAGCCAGAGCAGCAGCAGCACCAGGGCGGCCGCCACCGCCGCCAGCAGCATGCGTTCGCTGCGCCCCAGGGGGGAGGCGGGATGGTTCGGGGTGTTGGGGTTCATGGTGGGCCGATGGTCGTGGTCACTCTGGCAGCGGTGGTGAAGGCGGTGGTCAAACCGGTGGTGGTGGATGGGCTTGCGGTTGCTAGCTTCCGTCCACCGGGCCGGGATGCGTGAAGCGCCGACTCACCCTTCATTTCCCCCGCGAAGCGGTGCATCAGCCGATCACCTATCGGCTGGCGGTGGACTTCGACATTGCCGCCAAGATTCTGCGGGCCCAAATCGCGCCGAACCAGAGCGGCACGATGGTGGTGGAGCTCTCCGGCGACATTGACGAACTCGATGCCGCCGAGACCTGGCTGGAGCGCCAGGGGCTCGCCCTCAACCGCGCCCCGGGGGAGATCCTCATCGATCCCCAGCTCTGTGTCGACTGCGGCATCTGCTCCAGCGTCTGTCCCAGCGGAGCCCTGCAGTTCGAGGCCGACACCCGTCGGCTGCAGTTCGAGACCGCCCGCTGTCTGGTCTGTGAGCAGTGCATCCCCAGCTGCCCGCTGGAGGCCATCTCCCTGGTGCTGGAGGCCCCATGACCGCTGTGATCAACCTGTTGCTGCTTCCGCTCCGGGCCCCGATGCTGCTCCTGCTGCTGGCGGTCAGCACCTACTTGGGCCTGCACTGGAGCCATGACCAGGCGTTGCAGCTGGCCACCGGGGCCGAGCTGCCACACCTCCCGGTTCTGGTCTGGTCGGCCCAGTGCCTGCAGGCCGTGGTGGTGGTGGTGGTCTGCACCATCCCTGATCTCCTGCTGCGCCAGATCTCCACGATGATGGCCACCAGCCGGGTGATCAGCCTGGTGGTCACCCTGTTGCTTGTGATCACCGGCGGTCTCTACCTGCTGCACCTCGACGTGCTCTCCAGCGTGCTGATCCTGGCCTCGGCGGTGCTGCTGGCCCGGCTGGATCTGCTGCGCGTGCGGGTCGTGCCGCCGCCCTTGCTGATGGCGTTGGTGTTTACGGTGCTCGTGCTCGGTGGCCTCAGCGCCGGCCGTCTGCTCGGAGCCCACCTGGGGGAGCCCCAGCTCGTCCCCTCCGCCCCCATCCAGCACAAGGCAGACCCCTCCGGGCTCCGGGCCGCTCAGCAACCCCCGGGCTGAGGGCGCTCCTGGTAGCTCCAGGCGTTGCCCAGCACCTTCTTCACATACAGCCGGGTTTCCGGGAAGGGGATTGCCTCCACCCACAGCTCGGGAGCCGCCCCCAGGCGGGGGCTGAGCCAGCCCTGGACGGCCCCTGGCCCGGCGTTGTAGCCGGCCACAGCCGTCAGGGGGTTGCCCTGGAACTGGCCGAGCAGCCCCTTGAGATAGCGGGCGCCGAGCTCGGCGTTGCGGCCGGGGACCTCGAGGTCGCTGCCGCTCACCGGCCCGCCCGCCACTTCGGCGGCGGTGTCGGGCATCAGCTGCATCAGGCCCACCGCCCCCACGGAGGAGCGCACCACCGGCGTGAAGCGCGATTCCTGTTTGGCCAGCCCCAGCAGCAGGGGCAGCGGCAGGTCCTGGTCGCGGCTGGCCGGCTGGAAGGCATCGAGAAAGCGCTCTGGATGCAGGTGCTGCTCCAGAGGGAGCTGCAATGCGCACTGGTCGGGTTTGAGGCGCATCAGGGCCAGATCCAGCTGCGCCAGCCCTGTCCAGTCATCGCCGACACCCTGCCGCAGTCGTCCTTCGAGCAGCAGCTCTCTGCTGCCCACGGGTTTGTCGCTGCCGCGGCGGTGGCGCCAGACCTCCCAGGCCTCAGTGCGCTGGTCGAGGCGCCAGAGGCGGTCGAGTTCGGCATCGCCGCTGGCCAGCGGTTGCCAGCCGGGGCCGGGGCGCTCGTCGCCGGGCTGCAGGCGCAGATCCCCCTCGCCCAGCTGCACGGCGGCGCGCCAGCCGTAGTAGCCGCCGGGGTGGTGCAGGCGCAGGTTCCGCCAGCTGGCCGTGGCGGCCTCGTCCTGGCCGAGCTGGCGCTGCACGTAGCCGAGCCAGAAGCGCTGGCGGGCGGCCAGCGGTGGCGGCAGCTGATCGACGTCGATCGCCTCCAGCAGGGTGCCGGCGCCGCTCCAGTCGCCGCTGAGCAGCTGGCGCCGCGCCAGGTCCCACTGCAGATCCCAGCTGGCCGGATCGTCGGGCCAGCGGCGCAGCACCTCCAGCGCCGCGGAGCTGTTGGCCGCCGGCCCTGCGGCCTCGGCGCCTCCGGCGGCGGCGAGAGCCCGGTGGGCGGCCACCGGGGCGCTGTCGCGCCAGCGCGCTGGCAGCTGGGCCAGCGCGGCCTCGGCGCTGGCCCCCTCCTGCTGGGCCAGCAGCCGTACGGCCTCCTCGGCCTGTGGGCTGTCCGGGTTCTGGCGCACCAGAGCCACCAGGGCACCCTCGGCCTGGGCCTTCTGGGCGGGTTCGC
>CAIRWM010000079.1 GCA_903882285.1 uncultured cyanobacterium | reverse complement strand
GGGATCATCAGCACACCGAACCAGCCCACGTAGAGGCGGTTGTTGGTGGAGGTGACCCACTCGCAGAACTGGTTCCACGCCGAGGCGCCGGAGCGCTGTTGGAGAGTGGCGGTCATGAGAACGGATGGGGTGCCCGAAGGCGGTAAGGAGGTACGGCATCAGCCGTCCATACAAATGTAACGGAACTTCTCGGCCAGCTGGGGCTCCGCCGCGTCCTGGGGCCATATGAGTTGCCGATGCCTTTGATCAGTGCCGCTGATCAGCCCAGTCATGCCAAGGGGGGTGCCGGCATTGAGCCTGGCGACGCCATTGCCGACCAGCTGGGCACCCACCCAGGTCTCAGCCTTCAGCGCCCCTTGTCACCCTCCACCCCAAGCAGACCCGACAGCAACCGCAGCAGTCGCCGCGTCTCCTTCAGTAGCTGCTGCACCTCATTTGAGGTGGCCTCGGCGCTGGCGCCGGTGCGACCGATCTGACGCAGGCTGGCCTGCAGATCCGGCGCGGTGTCGGTGGTTGCCTTCTGCAGCGTGGTCGCCAGGCTGTTGACGCGATTCAGACTCTGGCGCGTGTCCTTCAGGCTGGCGCGCAGCTCAGGTCCGGTGGTGACCGTTTCCTGCTGCAGTGAGGCCGTGAGACGTCCCACTCCGCTGAGGCTGAGGCGTATTTCCCGCAGGGTCTCAGGGACATCGCTTGCCGTCAGCCGACTGGCGTTGCGCAGCGTTGCCTGCAGGTCTTGCTGGGTGCGCAGCAGTTGCTGCATCAACGTCGCGATCTCCACGGGCTGCACATAGCGGATGCTGTGGCCACTGAGATCACTGCCCTTGCCGGCGGGCTGGGGATCCGGCGTGATCTCCAGGAAGTGATCGCCGATAAAACCCTCCTGGCTCTGGCTGGCGGCACTCTTCGGGCCGATCAGGGAGGCGTAGCGGCGCTCCACCTGCAGGCCCACCCGCACGCTGGCATTGGGTTGCAGCTGCAGGGCCGTCACCTGCCCCACAGGTAGGCCTGAGATGCGTACCTCCTGGCCGCGCCGCAGCCCGCCGGCATGGCGACTGGTGAGCTGCAGGGGAACCATCGCCTCGCCCCAGTGATGCTCACGCGCCAGGGCCACCAGCAGCGCGCCGACAAGAACCACGGCCGATCCGAGGAATAACCAGCGCTCCTTGGTAGCAGTGGCATCGATGGCATCTGCGGCATCCATGGCATCCGTTGGCAGCTTCATCAGGCCGGCCCCCCGATCTGCAGGGGATCCAGCAGCGTGATCCACACCAGCTTCAGGCCCATCAGCAGCATCAGCCCCTCCATGAGCAAGTTGCTGCTGACCAGGGCCGGGTCTAAACCCTGGGCCAGCTTGATGCGGCCACGCCACTGGCTGAAGGCACAAAGAATGGCCAGAAAAGCCGCGGCCCGCAGGCTGGAGCGAAGCAGGTCGAACAGCAGAACCCCGCCCAGCAGTTCTTGCAGCTCTCCGATCAGATCAGCACGGGGGCTGGCCATGACGCCACCCACCAGGGCACCGGCTAGGAAAAGCAGCAGCAGAAGCGCCCCTACGAGCAGTGCTGCCGGCACCGCCTGGCGCCAGGCTCGCCCACCGAGGCGCTCACTGTGCTGCAGCCAGCGCGGCAGCAGCAGGGCCATCGCCAGGAGCGACATCAGCATTGGGCCCACCAGCTGGAGCACCAGCAGCATCAGCAACTCAAGGCTGAAGCGGCTGGTCTGCCCGAGCGGACCGCTGCTCAGCTCTACCACACCAGCACCGATCACCAGGCCCGCGAGCAGGATCGGCCCCCCGCAGCGTTGCCCCTGGCGTTCGCACAGGTGCAAGACCGCTAGGAGAGCCTGGGGCGAAAGGAAAGGCGGGCTGGCAATCCGCACGTTTGTCTCAATTGAAATACGTCTCTTTCACCTCACCCTTCGCAGTGGTGAGGCAGGTCCAGGGAGCCTGGGCCATCGGTACCTGGATGTCTATGGAGGCACCGGAGGCATCGCTGCGCGACTTGATGATCTTGAGGCTGCTGCGCGCTCGGTTGACCGTTTTGGCCACGGAGTCCAGACAGTTGCTCTTCGCCTTGCTCAGCACATCAGCCGATAGAGGTTGGGCGTGCGCAGGTGCGGAAATAACACTGAACGCAAGCAGTGTCACGACCACGGAGGCAGGACGAGTGGACGTCATGGCGGGGATGGAGGATCGCGGGGAAATGGGTTGTCTGGGGGCAGGAATCAAGCTGGAGTCCTGGCAGGCTCAGGGCCGGCTGCCAGCCAGCCGGTGCAGCAGCAACTCAGTTAACAGTCCGCGAGGCAGCAGCGCCATCGGCAGGAACCAGACCACATTGATGAAGAACAGCGGCAGGTAGGCCGTGACGGCCAGCAGCACCATCACACCGGCCGCCAGTAGATCACTGGCCAGCAGGGCCTGCCACCATCTGTGACGTACCTGCCAGCCGGCCAGGGCCCAGGAGGGCAGCCAGCCGGCAAGGAGCAGCAGCTGGACCACCTGGGGAGCGCTGGCACCGATGCCATGGCCGGGTTCCGCACGGCTGGCGAGTAGGGCGATCCAGGCCAGACCGAGCCCCAGGTGCACGCTCAGCCACAGCACCTGCCCTGGCGGCGTGCCTGCTCGAGAAGGGAGGGCTGGATTGCCCCAGAAGCGCGGACGGTGAGAAGGCATGAGGCCATCGTCCCCTTTTATCAGGACTTCCTGGCCTGAGCGCCGCTGATCTGCCGATCGGGCGCTGACACGTACAGCATCATGTCAGCTCACAGCAACCCCCATCCCCGTGCACCTGAGCATCGGTTGCAAGCTCGATCTGGGTTCTGAGCCCGCCACACCCCTACTGGCGCTGGTGCATGTCCACAGCAGCCTGGCGCCGGATCTCGTCGATCCAGAACGGCTTCAGGTGCTGCCTCATTGCAGTTACGAGGTGCTCCCCGATCAGGCGGGCAATCGCTGGTGCCGCCTTCTGGCCGCCTCGGCCAGCACCAGCCTCACCTACACCGCCACGGTTGAGGTGCCGGACGGCACCGATCCGGTGCTTCCCCATGTGCATGCGTGTCCGATCCAGGCCCTGCCGATCGATGCCTACCGCTACCTCAACGCCAGCACCTACTGCGACACCGCGGCGCTGATGGAGCTGGCCTGGAGCACTTTTGCGAGGATCGCTCCCGGCTGGCCCCTGGTGCAGGCCATCTGTGACTGGGTGCATGAACGAATCCGCTTTGATTACAGCGCCTCCCAGCTGCATCAGAGTGCCAGTCAGTCCGTGGCATCTGGCGCTGGGGTCTGCCGTGACTACGCCCATCTGGCGATCACCATCTGCCGATGCCTCAACATCCCGGCTCGCTACTGCACGGGTTATCTGGGTTACACCGGCATCGCCCGCGGTGAGGCACCGGTGGATTTCTCCGCGTGGTTTGAGGTGTTCCTGCAGGATCGCTGGTATGTCTTTGATGCGCGGCATAACATCCCCCGTTCCGGCAGGGTGCTGATCGGCCGCGGCCGCGATGCCGCTGATGTGCCCTTCCTGCGCTCCTTCGGGGCCCATCAGCTCACCGGCTTCCAGGTGATCACCGAGGAGATCGATCCAGCTGCCGTCGTGGACGCCAATGGCGATGGGGATCGCTGCAGGTCTTCTCTGGCCGGGCCAGGGGTGGCCTGATCTGGGCCATCTGGCCCGGGCAACAGCAGGTGACGGTGGCTGGGGCAGGACCCCAAGAGGTTCCCACCGCTGGGTTAGTGCTTGATTCTGGAGTCTGAAGGTGAGTCACGCCTGGCGCATCTGGTGATGATCAAGACACTAGGGAAGGAGCCACGGACGGCGATTTTAGGTGTTTGCAGAAAAACCAACCCACGGACCAGTTTTCCACAGCCATGAGCTGATTTCTGGCTCAAAAAGCCGAATCGACGCCCATCAAGTCCGCAAACAGCTCGATTTCGGCAACGTTGGCCTGTCTGCAAGGCATTGGTTGTTCTCTTTTGGGCACACCTCTGGGCAACAAGCTGTTCATGCCGCCTCCATCACGGGCTTGAGCAGGTTGCCCAGGCGGATCAGGATGTAGGCGTTCACGTGCAGGCCAAAAACGGCACGGACGTTCTCTTGGCCGCGCAGTTTGAAATGGCGTCAGTCCGCCGAATGCCTTGAGCCAACCGAACACCTTTTCGATCCCCCGGCGGGCATTGATCGACTTGGCGTAGCCTCCGTGACGGGTGGTGCGACCATCGATCGCTGAACCACCGCTGCGGGCAGTGTTCTGCGCCACGTGCGGAGTGACGCCCAGCCACCTCATCTCAGCCACGAACCTGTCGTGTCGTAGTTCTTGTCAGCGCCGATGGTCTTCTGGTGGGCACCGCTGAGGTCTGCTGCCATATCCTTGGCGGCATCTCGCTCACCCGTGCCCGTGGCTTGTGTGACGTGGCAATCGACGATCAGGTCATGACGGTTGTCCATTAGGACGCAGGGCTGATTCAAAGTGTCAGCACGTCTTGGGCTCTGGTTGACGCATCGCCATCGCCAGCAGCGCCGTGATGTCGTGCATCACCGCCTGCATCCCAGCGCGGATCGACTGAAAACCAGCCAGCCGCAACAGGTTGAGTGCTGCAGTTCGCAGGCTGGCCAACGCACCAGCGCCATTACCCCGGTAGCGGTGGGCGTCCTCGTGGAGCGGGGTGTCACGGATCCAGGGCCAGCACTCAATGCTC
>CAIRWM010000078.1 GCA_903882285.1 uncultured cyanobacterium | reverse complement strand
GAGGTTCTCCAGCACCCGGGCAGCCACGCCCTCTCCTTCACGGATCAGGCCCAGCAACAGGTGCTCTGTGCCGATGTAGTTGTGACCGAGCTGGCGGGCCTCCTCGAGGGAGAGCTCCAGGACCCTCTTAGCGCGGGGGGTGAAGGGGATCTCCACCGCCACGAAGCCCGAGCCGCGGCCAATGATCTTCTCCACCTCAACCCGGGCGTCCTTGAGGTTGACTCCCATCGATTTAAGGACCTTGGCGGCCACGCCGGTACCCTCGCCGATCAGCCCCAGCAGGATCTGCTCAGTGCCGACGAAGTTGTGACCCAGGCGGCGGGCCTCTTCCTGGGCCAGCATGATCACCTTGATGGCCTTCTCGGTAAACCGCTCGAACATGGGGCGGGGCCTGGTGCAAGTGCAACCAAGCTATCAGGGTTGATGCGGTGCCGGGTGCCGCTGGCTACCAGTGGACGGTCCAATTGGCTGAATCGCTGCGTCGCAAGGCTTCCAGCGGATTCCGTTAATAAGCAGAAGACTCTTAATTGTGCGGCGAAGCATCAGAAATTGGCGGTAACCCGCACCGCCCGTCCGGCTTCAGCCGCAGCCATTGGATCAGGGCATCGTCGCCATCGCGGTAGTAACCGTGACGGACCCCGGCTTCGGCGAAGCCCGTCGCGCCGTAGAGAGCCCGGGCGGCAGCGTTGCGGTGGGCCACTTCCAGGGTGGCGTGGGTGGCCCCGGTGCAACGGCCGTGCTCCAGCAGGGCCCGCAGCACCCGACGGCCATGGCCCTGCCGTTGCCGCTGCGGCGCCACTGCCACCAGGGTGATGTGCAGCTCGTCGACGATCAGCCAGCCGCAGGCCATCGCCACCAGTTCCTGGCCCAGCCACAGCCCCACGCCGGGCCGCGCCGGCTCCCCAAGCTCCCGCTGCCATTGGGTGCGGCTCCAGAGTCCGCCCAGGGCGGCGTTGTCGAGCGCCAGGCAGGCCTCGAGATCGCCGGGCCCAAGCCGGGCGGGCTGGCTTGTCGGCTGGCCGGCCCACGGTGTCTGATCGGATGCGTGCGCCAACTCTTCCGCCTGTATGTTCCGCCAACCCGTCCTGCGGGTGGCCGTCTGCCTACGATCTTCGCCTCAGAACGTTTGCGGAGCCCACGTCATGGTCCTGTCCTCCGCCCAGGCCGCCGGGCAGGGTCCGACCAGCTCCAGCGCCGCTGCTGGCACCGCTTTTGAGCCCGGTGGCGATCCGCTCAGTCCGAACCGCAACCTCACCCCGATCACCAGCCGCCTCGATGCCATGGGCCGCCTGGAGGTGGGCGGCTGCCTGCTGAGCGAGCTGGTCCGCCGCTACGGCACGCCTCTTTATGTGCTGGACGAGGCCACCCTGCGCGCCACCTGCCGGGCCTACAGGGAGTCGCTGGAGCGCTTCTATCCCGGCCCTTCGCTGGCGCTCTACGCGTCCAAGGCCAACAGCTCCCTGGCGATCACCGCCTTGGTGGCAGCCGAGGGGCTCGGCCTCGATGCCGTCTCCGCAGGGGAGCTGCTCACGGCCCTCGACGGCGGCATGCCGCCGGAGCGGATCGTGCTGCACGGCAACAACAAATCGGCCGAGGAGCTCGCCCTTGCTGTGGCGCGCGGCGTGACCGTGGTGCTCGACAACTGGCACGACCTTGAGCTGCTGGAGGAGCTGGCGCCGGAGGCTGGTGGGCCGGTGCGCCTGATGCTGCGCTTCACCCCCGGCATCGAGTGCCACACCCACGAGTACATCCGCACCGGGCACCTCGACAGCAAGTTCGGCTTCGATCCCGACCAGCTCGAGCCGGTGCTGCGCCACCTGGTCGGCTGCGCCTGGGCCCGCCTTGACGGACTCCATGCCCACATCGGCTCCCAGATCTTCGAGCTGGATCCCCACCGCGACCTGGCCGGGGTGATGGCCGACGCCCTTGGGCTGGCGCGCTCCCTGGGCCACCCCTGCGGCGATCTGAATGTGGGCGGTGGCCTCGGCATCCGCTACGTGGCGGGCGACGATCCGCCGTCGATCCAGGCCTGGGTGCGCACCATCGCCGAGGCGGTGGCGGCCGCCTGTCGGGAGCGGGGCCTGGAGTTGCCCCGGTTGCTCTGCGAGCCCGGCCGTTCCCTGGTGGCCACAGCCGGCGTCACCCTTTACACGGTGGGCAGCCGCAAGGCGATCCCGGGGATGCGCACCTATCTCTCCGTGGATGGCGGCATGAGCGATAACCCGCGGCCAATTACTTATCAGTCGCTTTATACCGCCGTGTTGGCCGATCAGCCGATGGGGACCGAGACGATGGAATCGGTGACCATTGCCGGCAAGCACTGCGAGTCGGGCGACGTGCTGCTCAAGGACATCAGCCTGCCGCCGGCCCGCTCCGGTGAGGTGTTGGCCGTGTTCGCCACCGGGGCCTACAACGCCTCGATGGGCTCCAACTACAACCGCATCCCGCGGCCGGCGGCGGTGCTCGTCCACGACGGCCAGGCTGACCTGGTGCAGCGCCGCGAACAGCCGGAAGACCTACTGCGCTACGACGTGCTGCCGGCCCGTCTCACCTCGGTATCCTGAATCTGAGGTTTCATTCCTCGTGACCCCATTGGCGCCCCGCGAGGCCCCCTGAGCGCGTGACCTGGCTGCAGACCATCGACCTGCGCCTGCTGCTGGATCTGTTGTTCGCCTCGGCCTTGGGCGTGCTGGTCCTCGGCCGCGTCACCGAATCCCGCACCCTTTGGCTGCTGCGCGGTTACCTGTTCCTGGTGGCCTTCGCCTGGGTGGTGCAGCGCTACGCCAACCTGCCGCTCACCTCCAAGTTGGTGGATGCCCTGGTGCTTGCCTGCAGCCTGGCCCTGGCGATCCTCTGGCAGGGGGAACTGCGCCGGCTGATGGAGCTGCTCGGCACCGGCAAACTCGGAGTGCTGTTCGCCGACCGCAGCCACGACCAGCTTGCCTCTGGCTCGGTGAGTGTGCTCACCGAGGCCGCCGGTCGCCTCTCCCAGGCCCGCCGCGGCGCCCTGATCGTGGTGGACGGGGGCAGTGATCTGCGTCCGGAAGACTTCCTCAACCCCGGCATCAACCTCGACGCCCACCTTTCTGTGGATCTGCTGCTCAATCTCTTCGCCGTCGACACACCTCTGCACGATGGGGCAGTGCTGGTGCAGCACAACCGCATCGTCGCCGCGGGGGTGATCCTGCCGCTCTCGCGCCAGGGCCTGCACCGCCACGGCACCCGCCACCTGGCGGCCCTGGGACTCACCGAGCGCCACGACCGCTGCCTCTGCATCGTGGTCTCCGAGGAGACCGGTACCCTCTCCCTGGCGCGCCACGGCCGCCTGGAGCGTCCGATCACCAGCAGCCGCCTGCACGATCTGCTCACCGACAGCCTGGCGCCAGCGCCAGCGGGGCGTACCGTGGCGGTGGACACGCCGGAATCCCGCGGATGAGTCGCGCCCTGGCGACCACTCCCATCTCCCAGCGCCAGTCGCTGCCGCCCCAGTTGGATGCGGCGCGGCTGCCCGCCCATGTGGCGGTGATCATGGATGGCAACGGCCGCTGGGCGCGGCAGCGGGGCCTGCCGCGTGTCATGGGCCACCGCGCCGGTGTCGAGGCGCTCAAGCGCACCCTGCGCCTCTGCAGCGACTGGGGCATCCAGGCCCTGACCGCCTACGCCTTCTCTACGGAGAACTGGAGCCGGCCCGGCGAGGAGGTCACCTTTCTGATGACCCTGTTCGAGCGGGTGCTGGCGCGGGAGCTGGAGGCCTTGGAGCGGGAACAGGTGCGCATCCGCTTCTTCGGCGATCTCGAGCAGCTGCCCGAGGGCCTCCAGAGCCTGATTGCCGATGCCACGGCCCGCACGGCGACGAACGGAGGCATCCGCTTCAACGTCTGCACCAATTACGGCGGCCGCCGCGAACTGGTGCGCGCCGCCCAGCGCCTGGCCGAGCGGGCCGCCGCGGGCCAGCTCGATCCAGCTGCCATCGACGAAACCCTTTTCGCCGCAGAGCTGCATACCGCCGGCGAGGCCGATCCCGATCTGCTGATCCGCACCAGCGGCGAGCAGCGCATCAGCAACTTCCTGCTCTGGCAGCTGGCCTATGCCGAGCTGCACATCACCGATGTGCTCTGGCCCGACTTCGACGAGGCGGCCCTGCACGCGGCCCTGCTCGACTACCAGGGCCGCACCCGTCGCTTCGGAGGAGTCGAACCGCGCCCATGATCACTCGTCACGATTGGTCTCGCCAGGAGATTCAGGCCCTGCTCGCGCTGCCGCTGGTCGATTTGCTCTGGCAGGCCCAGCAGGTGCACCGCGTTGCCAATCCCGGCTACCAGGTGCAGTTGGCTTCCCTGCTCAGCGTCAAGACCGGCGGCTGCGAGGAGGACTGCGCCTACTGCCCCCAGTCGCTGCATCACAGCAGCGATGTGACCGGCCAGCCGGAGCTGGAGGTGGAGCCGGTGCTGGCGCGGGCCCGGGCCGCCCGCGACGCCGGTGCGCAGCGCTTCTGCATGGGCTGGGCCTGGCGCGAGATCCGCGAGGGGGCGCCCTTTGAGGCGATGCTGGCGATGGTGCGCGGCGTGCGCGAGCTGGGGCTGGAGGCCTGCGTGACCGCCGGCATGCTCACCGATGGCCAGGCGGAGCGCCTGGCGGCGGCGGGCCTGACCGCCTACAACCACAACCTCGACACCAGCCCCGAGCACTACGACCGGATCATCAGCACCCGCACCTACCAGGAGCGGCTCGAAACCCTGGAGCGGGTGCGGCGGGCCGGGGTGACCCTCTGCTGCGGTGGCATCATCGGCATGGGCGAAAGCGACACAGACCGGGCCGGCCTGCTACATGTTCTGGCCACGCTCGATCCCCATCCGGAAAGTGTGCCGATCAATGCCCTGGTGGCCGTGGAGGGCACGCCGCTGGAGGCACTGCCCGCTGTGGACCCGCTGGATGTGGTGCGCATGGTGGCCGCGGCACGGATCTTGATGCCCCACAGTCGCGTGCGGCTGAGCGCCGGCCGTGAGCAGATGAACCGGGAGGCCCAGGTCCTCTGTCTTCTGGCCGGCGCCGATTCGATCTTTTATGGCGACACCCTGCTGACCACCGGCAACCCGGATGGGGCCACCGACCGGGAGCTGCTGGCGGCGGCAGGGGTGCGGGTGGAGGAGGCGCGGCCGCCGGCCTGCGTTTGATGACGCTGGTGGCGGCTTTCTATCGCTTCGCGGCGCTTGAGGCGCTGCCGCGGCTGCGTGGCGAGTTGCTGGCCCTGGCTGCACCCGCTGGGGTGCGCGGCACGATACTGCTGGCGCCGGAGGGGGTGAACGGCACGATCAGTGGCCCCGAGGAGGGGGTGTGGGCGGTGCTGGCGCGGTTGCGGCAGGTGCCAGGGCTGGAGGCGCTGAAAGCTACGTTCAGCCAGGCGCCGGAGCAGGTCTTTGCGCGGCTCAGGGTGCGGCTGAAGCGCGAGATCGTGGCCCTGGGGCAGCCGCAGGTGGTGCCTTACCTCGACTCCAGGGTGGGCACCCATGTGCCGCCGGAGCAGTGGGAGGCGCTGATTGCCGATCCCGGCACGTTGCTGATCGACACGCGCAATGCCTACGAGGTGGCGATCGGCAGTTTCGAGGGGGCGATCGATCCGGGCAGCGAGAGCTTCAGCGCGTTTCCCACCTGGGTGGAGCAGACGCTCCGGCCCCTGGTGGAGAAGCAGCGGCCGCAGGCGATCGCGATGTTCTGTACCGGTGGTATCCGCTGCGAGAAGGCCAGCGCCTATCTGATGCAGCAGGGATTCGAGGGCGTTCAACAGCTGCAGGGCGGCATCCTGCGCTATTTGCAGACAGTCCCTCCCGCGTCGGGCTTCTGGCGCGGCGAGTGTTTTGTGTTCGATCAGCGGGTGGCGCTGAACCATCAGCTGGAGCCAGGCGGGCACAGCCTCTGCCATGCCTGCGGATGGCCCCTGAGTCCTGTGGATCGCAATCTGGCCAGCTATGAGGAGGGGGTGAGTTGCCGCCACTGCCAGGAGCGCTTCAGCGATGCCGATCGCGCCCGCTTTGCGGAGCGCCAGCGGCAGATAGAGCGGGCGCAGGCGTTGGGGGCGCAGCATCTTGATGCTGCGATGGGTTCAGCTCGCGACGCCGCAACCCTCGCTGGCAGTTAGGCGCTTTCATGCGCCGGATTCCCTTGTTGCTTCTTCCTGTTGCCATGGGCCTGGCGGCTGGACTGCCTTGTGCGGCGTCAGGCTCCGCAAGCCAGGGTGAGGTCCCATCGGGATGTCGTCACGATGCTGGATACCATCACCGAACAGGGCCAGCGGTTGGTGGTCATGATGGGGACACGGCAAGCGGGGACGCGTGCTGCGGTACACACCCACCCTCATGCAGGTCATTCCAGTGTGATTCTAGTTGCGATCACTCCACTCATCGAGGGGCGCGCTCCTGTGGCAGTGACGGCTGTACAGTGCTATTTTATGCCTAAAAATCGTCCCATGGCGGCGACCAATCTGGGGACTGAAGATGCGGTGCTAATTGATGCCTTAGTGTTAAATCCTCCAGATCCAGTGGTGATCATGCTAGAAGATTATCCCTGAGCCAAAGCCTCTGCCTTGAGAGGCCATGGATGAAGGTTGACTGGGGCTCATGCCCCTGTCGAGCCTGTCTCTGTCGTGCCGTCGTCCCCTGTCAGTATCGGTGATTGCCGATACCGTTGGCGCAATGCGGCACGGTGATGGTGGAGGTTCAGATTCGGCGGAAACGGCACCTGGGGGTCTTGCTTGCGCTCTTGGGGGCGGCCGTGCTGATGCTGATCAGCCTGCAGCGACCATCTGCCCTGCACCAGCACCCGGACATGGTGCCGATCAGCCAGCGTGATCAGGTGGTGGCCGTCAATCCCGACGCGCCTGGGCTGGCGGCCGCTCCGCGCCTGCGGGTAGGGGTGCAGATGGAGAACGCCTACAACCTCTCCATTCCCGACCAGACCTTCATGGCTGACGGTTGGTACTGGATCGACTGGCCGCCGGCGGTGCAGGCCCTGATTGAGGCCAACAAGCTCAAGATGGAGGGGTTGGTGGAGATCGTCAACAACATCGTCGGTTACGACTTTGAGGTGGCGCCCGAGACGGACGAGCCAACTCTGCGAGCAGATGGCTGGCGTCATCAGTTGTTCCGCTTCTCAGGCCACTTCTACGTCGATGATCTCGATCTGCGCGATTCCCCCTTTAACCTGCTCTCGCTGCCGCTGATCTTCGAAACCCGGCCCACCGCATTCGCCGTGGATGGCTCTACGCCGGTGCTGCTGCTTCCCGAGGCGCATAAGCAGGGTCTGGTGGGGGCCTACGCCTCGATCAAGGGATTTCAGACGATCGGCGCCAGTTTTGAGCCGATGCTGCACCGCTACACCACCAACTTCGGGGAGGAGACGCCGCGGCAGGAGTACGCCCAGGCGGTCCTGCGGGTCTTCTACCGCACCCCGCCCTGGGCCAGCTTTGCGCTCTGGGTGCTGCCGCTGCTGATCGTGATGGCGATCGTGTTCATTGCGCCGAGCCTGGAGAGCTCCCTGGGGGATCTGCGCATCGCCATCCCCTCCACCGCCCTGCTCACGCTGGTGGTGATGCAGCAGACCTATCAGGCGGAGCTGCCGCCGCTGGCCTATCTCACGTTCCTCGACAAGCTCTACCTTTACTCCTATCTCGTTTCGATCGCCCTCTTCGTGCTGTTCGTCTGGGGATCCAACGTGCACAGCTCCGCTCTGGATGATCAGCGCGACCAGCTGACGCGCAGGGTGGAGCGTGCCGACCGCTGGTTCCAGATGCTGGGCCTGGTGGGTTTCGTTCTGGCGGCCGCCCTGGCCTGGATCTCGGGGTGATCACCCTCTACAGCTTCCGCCGCTGCCCCTTCGCGATCCGCGCCCGGCTGGCCCTTGCCGCCGCTGGTCTGCAGCCGGGCGTCGATCTGGAGTTGCGCGAGGTGGCGTTGCGGGCTAAGCCGCCGGAGCTGCTGGAGGCCTCGTCCAAGGGCACGGTACCGGTGCTGGTCGGGGCCAGCGGATTGTTGCCGGGGCGGGTGATCGAGGAAAGCCTGGAGATCATGGCCTGGGCCCTCGAACGTCAGGATCCGCACGGCTGGCTGGCGGGCTGGAACGCTGGCGGGATCGAGGCCATGCAGGCCCTGATCCTCGAGAACGATGGGGCCTTCAAGCGACACCTCGATGCCGTCCGCTACGCCCAGCCCCAGGCTGCCGCGTCCCATGGCGCTGACGCCCTGGTGATCCTGCGGCGCTGGAGCCGCCAGCTCGCGCCCGGTGGCTGGCTGCTGGGGCCGCGGCCCTCGCTGGCCGACTGGGCCCTGCTGCCGTTCGTGCGCCAGTTCCGCCAGGCGGATCCCGGTGGCTTTGCCGCCGAGCCCGGGCTGGAGCCGCTGCAGCGCTGGCTGGCCCGGTTTCTTGAAGGTCCGGAACTGGCGGCGGTGATGGCGCCGCCATGGGCCGAACGCCGCCCCTGGCGATCCCCCCGCTGGCTGTATCACCTGGCCCTGCGCGAGGACTGGCAGGCCGCCCGGGCCGGCGATGAGGGTGTCTACCGCCGCTCAACCCGTGGTCGTTCGCTGGAGGCGGTGGGCTTCGTTCACCTCAGCGCCGCCCACCAGGTGGAGGCCACTGCCCAGCGCTTCTATGCCGATCTGCCTGCGGGCGCGGTGCTGCTGCTCACGCTGGATCCGCACCGCCTGGCCGCCGCCGGGCTTGCGCTGCGCTGGGAGCCGGCACCCGGCAGCGGTGAGCTGTTTCCCCACCTGTATGGCGCCCTGCCGGTGGAGGCGGTGCTGCTGGCTGAGCCGTTCTGTCCCGTATCGAATGGCCGATAAAACCTGCATTGAACGAACGACAAAACCTGCATTGGGTGGTGCCTGTGGCGGTGCCTGTTCCTTGAGCCTTATCGGCCGGCAGCATGGGGGGCCGGTCTCACCCTGATGCTCAGTTGATCGATCCCAGCCTGGGGCAGCTTGAGACGGCGGCCGGCCGCCTCGGCCTGCTGCTGCGCCTGCAGGATCGCCGTCCTGCTCCGGCGCTGCGGCTGCTGCGGGTGGGGGTGGCCCGGCGCCGCAATCCGGCCGATGCCGCCTCCCCCCTGCTGCTGCTGGGCGAGCTCAAGGGATGGGCCCTGCCCGTCGCCGACGGCCTGCGCCTCGACACGATGCGGGTGCAGGGCGATGCCACCGCCGCTGTCGGTCTGTTGATCTGGGCGGCCGTCTTTGCCTGGGCCCTGGAGGCCACGCCCTGCCGCCGCGCCACCCTGCTGGCGATCCGCGATGAGGAGAAGCAGCACCGGCGGCTGGTGCGCTACTTCCGCCAGCTGGGCTTCGAGCCGCTGCGGGAGTTGGGCGCGGGCCCTGCTGATCTGGCGCCCCGCCTGCTCTGGGGCGGCTCCGGCCTACTGATGCGCGGCGACTGCGCCAATGGGCTGCTGCGCAGCACTCGGCGCTTGGTTGGTCTGGAATGTATGAATTCTGACTAAACCATTGTCAAACTGAATGCGGTGGCAAGGGGGGAGCGTCATTTAGTCACCCGCCATTGAGTTCCGGCGGCGGAACTGGTGCCGGCTCGGCCAACCGCTGTGAGGATCGGAAGCCTGAAAGGACAGCTCCTCTCCCTCCCGATGCGTTCCTCTCCCCCCTCTCACCGCAGGAACTGGAGGACTGGAGCTCATCGTGAGCGCGGTTCTGCTGGACACCAATGCCTTTGCGACGGTGCTCACGGATGATCCCCGCCTGCCCCGTTCGGCGCGTGAGCGGATCGCTGCTGCCGATCGTGCGGTGTTGAGCGTGATCTGGCTGTATGAAGGCGGCCAGCATGGGCGACTGGGCAAATGGCCGGAGATGGTTCTCTTTGTTGCCGGCCTGTTGGATCGTGCCGATGCTGATGGCTTCAATCTCCTGTCTCTTTCGCCGTCCGCTGCGCTGCAGGCTTCCTTCCTCGCTGGGAGCACTGGGACCCGTTCGACCGCATGATCGCCGTGGTCGCCCGTCAGGAGAAGCTGCTGCTCATCTCGGCAGACGCCATGTTCGACGGCTTTGGCCTCGCCAGACTCTTGGAGTGAGCCACTCCGTCATCGGAAGCTCACGAGACAACGCTCACAGCAGCAGGCTGAGCGTCAAAGGCTGAGCATCGAGCCTGAGCGATGCAGGCGGTTCAGCCGCCGCTGTGGGGCCCGGTCGCGTCGGCGGCGTGGTAACTGCTGCGCACCAGCGGACCGCTCCGCACGTCGCGGAAGCCCAGCTCCCGCGCGAGCGAGCCGAGGCGCTCGAACTCGCCAGGGCTCCAGTAGCGGACCACGGGGATGTGGGCCAGCGAGGGGCGCAGGTATTGGCCCAGGGTGAGGCGCTGGCAATCCACCGACCGCAGGTCGTGCATGGTCTGGACCACCTCGTCGAAGCTCTCGCCCAGCCCCAGCATCAGGCCGCTCTTGGTGGGAATCACCGGCGCCAGCTCACGTGCCGCCGTCAGCAGCCCCAGGGAGCGCCGGTAGGTAGCGCCGCGGCGCACCTCCCCCTGCAGCCGCTCCACGGTTTCCAGGTTGTGGTTGAAACAGACCGGCTCGGCGGCTAGTACGGCGCCGAGGCGTTGGCGTTGGGCGGCGATCGCCTCCTTCGGGTCGGCATGGCCGCCCCAGAAGTCGGGGGTGAGCACTTCGATCGCCACCTGCGGCTGGCGGCGCCGGATGGCGGCCATTGTGCCGGTGAACAGGCAGGCGCCGTGGTCGGCCAGGTCGTCACGGGCGACGGCGGTGAGCACCACGTAGTTCAGGCCGAGGCTGGCCACGGCTTCCGCCACCCGATCGGCTTCGGCGGCATCGAGCGGCACCGGGGCCTGGCCCTTCTCCACCTGGCAGAAGGCGCAGCTGCGGGTGCAGATCGGCCCGCCCAGCAGGAAAGTGGCGGTGCCTGCGGCGTAGCACTCGGCCCGGTTGGGGCAGCGCCCCTCTTCGCAGATGGTGTGCAGCCGCTGCTGCTTCACCACCCCCTGCACCGCCTCCAGGTCCGAGGCGTTGCCGATCGGGGAGCGCAGCCATGCTGGCAAGCGCTCGGCTGGTGGCGTGGCGCTGTAGCGGCTGGGGCGACTGGTGCTCATGGCAGGGACGTTCACTCCATGCGGCGGCGGCCCTCGAAGGCGCGCGCCAGGGTTACCTCATCGGCGTACTCCAGTTCGCTGCCCACCGGCAGGCCGTAGGCGATGCGGGTCACGGCGGTGAAGGGCTTGAGCAGCCGTGCCAGGTAGAGGCTGGTGGTGTCGCCTTCAACGCTGGGGGTGAGGGCCAGGATCACTTCCGTGGTGTCCTCGCGGTCGACCCGCTCCACCAGAGGCTGGATGTGCAGCAGCTCCGGCCCCACCCCATCCATCGGCGAAATCAGGCCTCCGAGCACGTGGTAACTGCCACGGAACTCGCGGGTGCGCTCCATGGCCAGCAGGTCGCGGGAGTCGGCCACCACACAGAGTTGACCGTTACGGCGCTCCTCGTTCCGGCAGATCTCGCAAAGGGTATCGGCCGAGAGGTGGAAGCAGCGCTGGCATTGCCCCACCTGGCTGCGCGCCGCAAGCAGGGCATCAGCGAAGGCGCGGATCTGTTCTTCCGGCTGGCGCAGCAGGTGCAGGGCAAGCCGCTGGGCCGTGCGCGGTCCGATGCCGGGCAGGCGTTCGAATTGATCGATCAGCCGGGCCAGGGGACGGGTGAAGCCGCTCAGCGATCCGCCGCAGGTGGCACGAATTTAGGCGGCTTGATCCGGCGCCGGGCTGGTGCCGGTCTCGGGGTCGGGGCCCAGGCGGGCGCCGCTCAGATCTCTGCCGGCGAAGCTCGATCCCTGCAGCACCGAGCCGCTGAGATTCACGCCCCGCCAGCGGCCCCGTTCGGCCCGCAGGCCCTCGAGGTAGGTGCCGTGCAGGTCGAGGCCATCGAGCCAGAGGCCTGCGATGTTGAGGGTTTCGAGGGTTTAGACCCGGTCGAGGCTCATCACCACCCCGGCCTGCTGGCAGGCCATCACCAGCTCCATGGCCTCGCGGTGGTCCTGGCGTTTGCGCTTGCGGCTCTCGAGGATGTATGGGAAGGCTGCCGTGACGATGCTTAGCGATTCGACGTTGCCGATGCTGATCACTTCCAGTAATTTCTGGAAAGGCGCTCGGCGGCGTAGGGCTTGCGGTTGCAGTTCTCGAAGCGATTCACCAGGCCGAGCATCGCGAGGCTTAGCACAGCCAGGGCTGCCACGCTGGCCATGACCAGCCGAAAGCCGAACGATCGGTCGATCAGCCGGTACGAGGCCCAGGCCCGGCGGCGGCGCTCGATCTCCAGCCAGCGGTGCACCCCGCCGGCGGGCCTGGGCCCGGAACTGCCACGAGTCTGGGGCGCTGCAGGGGGGGCATGGCAGAGATGCCGGCGCGATCCGGATCAGGTCATCGTCGCGCCCCGTCGGGGCCGGCGGCGGCTGAGAATGGGGCGCACGTTCACCGCCGCGCCTGCCATGGCCTTCCTTCCCCCCCTGCTGCTGCGCCTGGGCGGCCGGCTGCTGCGGCCCGTGCTGGCTTTTGTGCTCCTCTGCGCCCTGGTGGGCTGCAGTGCTGCCGCCGCCGGTCTCAACTCCTTCGTCAGCCCCGATGGCCGCTACGCCTTTCTCTATCCCACCGGCTGGAGCCGGGTACAGGTGAGCAACGGGCCCCAGGTGGTTTTTCACGACCTGATCAACAGCGACGAGACCCTGAGCCTGGTGATCTCAGACGTCACCCCCGACCGCGATCTGGAGGCCCTTGGCAGCGCCGTGGCGGTAGGGGAGAAGCTGCGCCGCACCGTGATCGCCCCGGAGGGCAGCGGCCGTCAGGCCGAACTGGTGGAGGCCCGGGAACGGGAGATCTCTGGTCACACCTTTTACGACCTCGAATACGCCGTGCACCTGACGGATCGCGATCGCCACGAGCTGGCCACCGTCGTGGTCGACCGCGGCCGCCTCTATACCTTGGCCGCCAGCACCAACGAGGCACGCTGGCCCAAGGTGAAGGAGCTGTTCGAACGGGTGATCGGTTCCTTCACCCTGCAGATCTGATCCTTGCCCATCGTCGTCATCGGTGGCGGTCTCTCGGGCAGCCTGCTGAGCCTGGAGCTGGCCGAGCGGCGTTCGGCCGGCCCGCATTCGGCTGGTGCCATCGCTGAGGCGGCTGAGATCACCCTGGTGGCGCCTCCCTCCAGTGCCGATCCATCGGACCTGGTGCCGGAGGCGGCCACGGCCCTGAGTTACGCCTCAATCGCCGGCGCTGCAGCCGCCGCCG
>CAIRWM010000077.1 GCA_903882285.1 uncultured cyanobacterium | reverse complement strand
GTCGCGCCCCTTGCGGATCAGGTCTTCGACCTCGTCGCGGTGGCTCACGTGGACGGTGGCCTGCTCGATGATCGGCCCGCCGTCGAGCTCCTCGGTGACGAAGTGGGCGGTGGCGCCGATCAGCTTCACGCCCCGCTCCCAGGCCCGGTGATAGGGCTGGGCGCCCATGAAGGCCGGCAGGAAGGAGTGGTGGATGTTGATCACCGCGTCGAAGCGCTGCAGGAACGCCGGACTGAGCACCTGCATGTACTTGGCCAGCACCACCAGTTCGATGGCGTGCTCGGCCAGCAGGTCGAGCTGGGCCTGCTCCACGGCGGCCTTGTCGTCGCTGCTGGTCAACGGCAGGTGCACGAAGCGGGCACCGAAGTCTTCGACGAGGCCCTGCAGGCTGGTGTGGTTGGAGACCACCAGCGGCACCTGCATCGGTAGCTCGCCCGCCCGGGTGCGCCAGAGCAGGTCGAGCAGGCAGTGCTCCTGACGGCTAACGAAGATCGCCACCCGCGGCAGCACGTCGGAGAAGTGCACCTGGCAGTCGCCGCCCACCCGGCGGGCCAGGGCCTCCACGGCGGCGGGGATCGCCTGGCGCGGCAGCCCGAAGCCCTCAAGCTCCCACTCGATGCGGCTGAGGAAGAGGCCGGCGCCGGCGTCGGTGTGGTGGTCGGCGTGGACGATATTGCCGCCGTTGGCGGCGACCCAGCCGGAGAGCTCGCTCACCAGAGCGGGCCGATCAGGGCAGATCAGCTGCAGGATCGCGGTGGCGGAGCGCATGGAGGCCTGAGGATCCCGCCATTGTGAGCCCGCACGGTCCGGCAACGGGGCACAGGGCGGAGCCTGTTGCGAGGGGCTACAGAGCAGGCCGCCGGCCCCGGCGACCTCGGTAAAGTCAGCCGCAATGCCTGTCTCGCCCGTCACCATGGCCGACGCCACGTTCCTGGCCAGCCCGCTGCCCTGCCCCACCGCCACCAGCCGCTGGCAGCAGGTCTGGCAGCAGCTGCGCAACGGCCTGCGCCAGCTGGTGGTGGTGGCCCTGGCGCTGGTGCTGAGCATCTCGCTGGTGGCCTGCGAGGGCAAGGCGAAGGCGGCCCCCACGATCAGCCCCGAGGACATGGCGCTGATCACCCGTCAGGCCGAAGGCTTCCTCGCCGCCCGCGACCGCCTGCCGGAACTGGCCACCCTGGTGAACGAGCGCAACTGGGTGTTCACCCGCAACCTGATCCACGGGCCGATGCAGGAAGTGAGCCGCGAGATGCTCTACATCAACAAGCGCCTCCTGCCCGCCGACCGTCCCGAGGCCGAGGCCCGCGCCACCACCCTCAAGACCGCCCTCGCCCAGCTGGATGAGGCCGCCCGCCTGCAGGACAGCGAAGCGCTGCGCAAGTCCTATATCAAGGTGGCGAGCGGCTTCGGGCTCTACGCCCAGGTGCTGCCCGAACAGGTGAAAATCGACCTGAAGCAGGTCTGACGCCGGCTCTGCCCACACGCCTGGGCCGCTCCGTGGCGGTCGCGGTGGTGGGGGGCGGCCTGGTGGGCCTCGCCACGGCCTGGCGGCTGCAGCGCCGCGGCCACCAGGTGCAGCTGATCGAGGCGCCTGACGCCCCCGAAGAACTCGGCGGCTGCCCGACGGCGCTCAGAGGCAGCCGGGCGGCGCTCGGGCTACTGATGGCCCAGGTGTTTCACCGCTCCAGCGGCCGTGCCTGGCGGCTGCGCCAGCAGAGCCTGGCGCTCTGGAGCCAGTGGCGGCATGAGCTGGCCGAGCGGGGCCAGTCGATTCCCTGGCGGCCGGGTCTGCTGCTGCTGGCCGCCGACCCCGAGGAGCTGCAGCGCCAGCAGCGGCTGCTGGCCGACCCCGCCCGGCGCCAGCTGGCGCTGCAGCTCTGGGGGCGGGAGCGACTGGAAGCCCTGCAGCCGGCCGTGCCGGCCGCCGCACTCGGCGGCCTCTATTCCGCCGCCGACGGCCAGCTGGACGCCCAGGCGGCGATGGCAGCCCTTGCGGCCGATGCGGCAGCGGCGGGGCTGATCACGCACAGGGAGCGCGTCGCTGCCCTGGAGAGCCGGGCCCGGGCCCCTGGTGGTCGCTGGTGGCTGGCGCTGGAGGCCGGCGGCGGCCTGGAGGCCGACTGGGTGGTGCTGAGCGCCGGACTGGGCGGCAACCGGCTGCTGGAGCCGCTGGGCCTGGCCGGGGCGAGCCCCTGGCGGGTGGAGCCGGTGCTCGGCCAGGCGTTGGAATTAGAGCGCGCCCGTGACGCGGAAGCAGGGCCGCAGGCTGCGGCCGCCTGGACCTGGCCCGGGGCGGTGAGCTGGCGCGGCATCAACCTGGTGCCCCGCCCCGACCTGGCCAACGGCCGCCGCTTCTGGCTGGGCGCGACGCTGGAGCCGGGCACCAGCGCCACCGCGGCAGCGCTTGAGGGCCTGCGCCAGCTGGAGGGCGCCGCCCCGGAGTGGTTGCGGCAGGCGCGGGAGGTGCGGCGCTGGCAGGGCCTGCGGCCGAGGCCGGTGGGCCGGCCGGCACCGCTGCTGGAGGCGCTGGCACCGGGGCTGCTGCTGGCCGGCGGCCACTACCGCAACGGCGTGCTGCTGGCGCCGGCCTCCGCCGCCTGGGTGGCGGAGCAGGTGGAGGGCGCCAGCGCCTGAGCCCATGAAAATGCCCCCCTCCTTGGAGGGGGGCGGGGAGATCACCGGGGCGACCAGGGAGCCTTGGAAGCCGGCCGGCCGGGGCTCACTTCGACTCGGTGAACTCGGCGTCGATGACGTCGTCGGTGGCGCTGCCGGAGGTGGAGGGGCCACTGCCGTTGCCATTGCCGCCGGGGGCGGCACCACCGGCCTCGGCACCGGCGTTCTGGTACACGGCGGCACCGGCGGCGTAGAGGGCCTGTTGCAGCACCTCGAGCTCCGACTTCATGGTGGCCGCGTCATCCTTCTCGATCGCCTCCTTGAGCTTGGTGGCGGAGGTCTCCACCTTGCTCTTGTCCTCGGCACCCACCTTGTCGCCGAGCTCACCGAGTTGCTTCTCGGCCTGATAGACGAGGGTTTCGGCCTGGTTCTTGAGGTCGATCCGCTCGCGCTTCTCCTTGTCGGCGCTGGCGTTGGCCTCGGCGTCCTTCACCATCCGGTCGACTTCGTTGTCGCTGAGGGTGGAGGCGCCGGTGATCGAGATGCTCTGCTCCTTGCCGCTGCCCTTGTCCTTGGCGGTGACGCTGAGGATGCCGTTGGCATCGATGTCGAAGGTGACCTCGATCTGGGGCACGCCACGGGGTGATGGCGGGATGCCATCGAGGCGGAAGGTGCCGAGCGACTTGTTGTCGCTGGCCATCTCGCGCTCGCCCTGGAGCACATGGATCTCCACGTTGGTCTGACCGTCGACGGCGGTGGAGTACACCTCCGTCTTCTTGGTGGGGATCGTGGTGTTGCGGGTGATCATCTTGGTCATCACCCCGCCGAGGGTCTCGACGCCGAGGGACAGCGGCGTGACATCCAGCAGCAGGATGTCCTTCACTTCACCGGCGAGCACTCCGCCCTGGATCGCGGCACCGACGGCCACCACCTCATCGGGGTTGACGGTCTGGTTGGGGTCCTTGCCGGTGACGCGCTTGACCAGCTCGAGCACGGCAGGGATTCGGGTGGAGCCCCCCACCATCACGATCTCGTCGAGTTCGGAGGTGGAGAGCTTGGCGTCCTTGAGGGCCTGCTCCACCGGTACACGGCAGCGGTCGATCAGCTTGGAAGCCAGCTCCTCGAACTTGGCCCGGGTGAGGGTGAGGTCGAGGTGCTTGGGGCCCTCCGGCGTGGCCGTGATGAAGGGCAGGTTGATCTCGGACTGGGTGGCGCTGGAGAGCTCGATCTTGGCCTTCTCGGCCGCTTCGGTGAGACGCTGCAGGGCCTGCTTGTCCTGGCGCAGATCGATACCTTCGTTGGCCTTGAAGCTGTCGGCGAGGTAATCGACGATCACCTTGTCGAAGTCGTCGCCGCCGAGGTGGGTGTCACCGCTGGTGGAGAGCACCTCGAAGACGCCATCGCCCACTTCGAGCACGGAGACGTCGAAGGTACCGCCGCCGAGGTCGAAGACGAGGATCCGCTCGTTGCTCTTCTTGTCGAGGCCATAAGCCAGGGCGGCCGCAGTGGGCTCGTTGATGATGCGCAGTACCTCAAGACCAGCGATCTTGCCGGCGTCCTTGGTGGCCTGACGCTGGGAGTCGTTGAAGTAGGCCGGAACCGTGATCACGGCCTGGGTGACGGTTTCACCGAGATACTTACCGGCGTCTTCGGCGAGCTTGCGCAGCACCTCGGCCGATATCTCCTCGGGGGCGAACTGCTTGTTGAGTACAGGGCACTTGATCTTGAGGTTGGAGCCCGCCTTCTCGACGGTGTAGCTCACCTCCTTCGACTCCTCATTGACCTCATCGACACGCCGACCGATGAAGCGCTTGACAGAATAAAAAGTGTTCTCGGGGTTCATGACCGCCTGACGCTTGGCGATCTGCCCAACCAGCTTGTCCTGGTTCTTGGTATAAGCCACCACCGAGGGGGTCGTGCGGAACCCTTCGGCGTTGGCGATCACCGTGGGCTTGCCGCCCTCCATCACGGCGACGCAGCTGTTCGTGGTGCCGAGGTCAATACCGACGACCTTGCCCATGGGTTACCACCTCCTGGAGTGGATGAAATCGGACTGGGATCATCTTCAGCAGCGGCCCCGCCCGCAGGCGAGGGGTGGTTCCCGAACCGGTGCAGGGCGGGCGGAGGGCGAGAGGCCTGTCGCCACCTAGGGTCTGGGGCATCGAAAGCGGCGCCGCAGGGCCATGATCCAGGGGATTTCGGGGAGTACGGCGCTGGCCGGGGTGCTGGGCGATCCGGTGCGCCACTCACTTTCACCGGCGATGCACAACGCGGCCCTGGCGGAGCTGGGACTCGACTGGGCCTACCTGGCGCTGCCCGTGGCCCCGGCCGATCTGGCCACGGTGGTGCGGGCCCTGGAGGCGCTCGACTGCCGCGGCCTGAGCGTGACCCTGCCGCACAAGCATGCGGTAGCGGCGCTGGCGGCAGAGCTGACACCGCTGGCGCGGCGGATCGGCGCCGTCAACACCCTGGTGCGGCGGCCCGAGGGGGGCTGGCTCGGCACCAACACCGACATGGAGGGCTTCCTGGCGCCGCTGCGGGAAGAGGGGGCCGGCGCAGAGGGCTGGCAGGGCCGCACGGCGCTGGTGCTGGGCTGTGGCGGCAGTGCCCGGGCGGTGGTGGCGGGGCTGGTGGAGCTGGGCCTGGAGCGCATCCAGGTGGCGGGGCGGCGCGAGGCGGCGCTGGCGGCCTTCCTGGAGAGCTGCCGCGAATGGGCGCCGGAGCTGGAGGCGGTGGCCTGGGGCGAGGACGGGGTGGCCGGCGTGCTGGGGACGGCGCTGGAAACGGCGGTGGCGGCCAGTGATCTGGTGGTCAACACCACGCCGGTGGGCATGGCACGCGGCGGCGATCCAGGCGCCAGCGATGCCTGCCCGCTCACGGCCGCCGAACTGGAGCGGCTGGCCGCCGGCGCCACGGTGTATGACCTGATCTACGTGCCACGGCCCACTGCGCTGCTGCGCCAGGCGGCGGCGCGGGGCTGCCGCACCGTCGACGGGCTGGAGATGCTGGTGCAGCAGGGGGCCGCCAGCCTGCGGCTCTGGAGCGACCTGGCGGAGGTGCCGGTGGCGGCGATGCGGCGGGGGGCCCTGGCACAGCTGGTGGGTTGAGCTGGCACGGGAGTCTCCTTCCGGGGCGATCGGGGCACACCAGATGTGGTGTGGTTCACCAGGCCCGGTAGAAGGTGCGGCCGAGGGCCTCGCGCAGGGCGCGGCTGGTGCTGTCGAGACCGGAGGCGGTGGGCAGGTAGCTGAGCGGATCGGCGAGGGGGTGGCCGGCCCAGGTGCCGCTGGCCTGGAAGTCGACGGGGTAGGGGATGACGCGGAGGCCACGGCGCTCAAACAGGCGCTGGGCGCGCTTCATGTGAAAGGCGGAGGTGACCAGGATCAGCGGCGCCCGCGCCGGCAGCATGGCAGCGATGGCGCTGGCCTCCTCGGCGGTGTTGACCACGCGGACGGTGCTGCTGATCGCGGCGGCGGGCAGACCGAGGGCGATCGCCTGGCGGCGCAGCACGTCCCCCTCCGGCGGTGCCTGGGGGGTGGCGGGCGACCAGCCGCCGGCAAAGATCAGCCGCGGGGCGCGGCCAGCCTGGAAGAGCTCGATGCCGCCGAAGAAGCGGTCAGCGTCGATCCACTCGCTGCGGCGACTCAGACCGGGGGCAGCATGGCGGCCGCCGCCGAGCACCACGATGGCGCTGGCCCGGGGCAACGCTGCGGCCGGGCGGTGCTGCCAGGGGCGCTCCAGCCAGCGCCAGAGCAGCTCGGCGCTGAGCGGCAGCGAGGCGATCAGCAGCAGCAACAACGCCGCCAGCGCAGGCCAGCGGCGGCCGCTGAGCACCGCGGCGAACAGCAGCACCAGGGCAAGCCCCAGGGGCAGCAGCAGCTGGGGCAGCAGTTTGCTCAGCCAGTACATGGGGGATGGCGGGGCTCACACCCCATAGAACTCCCGGTACCAGGCCACGAAGCGGGCCACGCCCTCGCGCACGGGAGTGGCGGGGCGGAAGCCGATCCAGGCTTCGAGGGCGCTGGTGTCGGCGGCGGTGGCGGGAACGTCGCCGGGCTGGAGGGGCAGGAAGTGCTTCTCGGCGGTGAGGCCGAGGGCGGCTTCGAGGGCATCGATGTAATCGAGCAGGGGGGTGGGGTTGGCGTTGCCGATGTTGAAAACGCGATGCGGAGCCCAGCTGGTGGCGGGGTCGGGGGCGGCGGGGTTGAAGGCGGGATCGGGCGTGGCGGGCTTGTCGAGCACGCGGATCAGGCTCTCGACGATGTCGTCGATGTAGGTGAAATCGCGCACCATGCGGCCGTGGTTGAACACCTGGATCGGCTCGCCGGCCAGCATCGCCCGGGTGAACAGGAACAGGGCCATGTCCGGCCGGCCCCAGGGGCCGTAGACGGTGAAGAAGCGCAGACCCGTGGCCGGCAGCCCGTGCAGATGGCTGGTGGTGTGGGCCATCAGCTCGTTGGCCTTCTTGCTGGCGGCGTAGAGGCTCACCGGGTGGTCAACGCCCTGGTGCTCGCTGAAGGGCAGGTTGGTGTTGCCGCCGTAGACCGAACTGCTGGAGGCGTACACCAGATGCTCGATGCCGTACTGGCGGCAGCCCTCGAGCACATGGCCGAAGCCCACCAGATTGGACTGGATGTAAGCGGCAGGGTTCTCGATCGAATAGCGCACGCCGGCCTGGGCAGCGAGGTTGACGACGCGGCTGGGGCGGTGAGCGGCGAAGGTGGCCGCCACGGCGGCGCCATCGGCAAGGTCGGCCTCGATCAGGTGAAAGGGGGTGCCGCTGGCGGCGGCGGCGGCCTCAAGGCGGGCCAGGCGGGCCCGCTTGAGGGCCGGGTCGTAGTAGGGGTTGAGGTTGTCGAGACCGAGCACCGGCGTGCCCCGCTGCAGCAGCCGAAGGCCAAGGTGATAACCGATGAAACCGGCGGCCCCGGTGATCAGAACGGGCATAGGGGCGGGCGGCATCAGTGGCCCAGCTAATCTGACGAGGTCTCAGCCAAAGGGCCAAGGATTCCCAACCAAGATCCATAACCATGAATCCTTGACCATGGAGCGGTGAGTCAGAGAAGCGAGCCTGACCTCTGGTAGGGGCGGCACATGCACCATCGATGACAAAACCTGGCCTCAGGGTTGACACTCAAAAGACGCATTCGAGGGG
>CAIRWM010000076.1 GCA_903882285.1 uncultured cyanobacterium | reverse complement strand
CGTCGGCTGCAAGCGCTGCGAGACCGCCTGCCCCACCGATTTCCTGAGCATTCGCGTCTATCTCGGCGACGAGACCAGCCGCTCGATGGGCCTGTCGTACTGAAGACCGGCCACGCTTGCCCGTGGGCCCGTTGCCCATAAGCTCAGGCCCGGCCCTACGCCGGGCTTTTTTGTGGCTTCCCTCCCGCGACACTTCTTCTATGTGCGGCATCGTTGCCCTGATCGGTTCACGTGAAGCGGCACCCCAGCTTCTCGAAGGGCTGCGCCATCTGGAATATCGCGGCTACGACTCCGCCGGCATCGCCACCGTGGCCCTTGCCGCCGGCGCCACGGGGGGCGGCCAGCTGCATTGCCTCAAGGCCGAGGGTAAGCTGATCAATCTCACGGCCCGCTATGAGGCACTCGGAGCCCCAGGCCAGTGCGGCATCGGCCATACCCGCTGGGCCACCCACGGCAAGCCCGAGGAGCGCAACGCCCACCCCCACCTCGACGGCAGTGGCAGGCTGGCGGTGGTGCAGAACGGCATCATTGAGAATCACCGCAGCCTGCGCGAGGAGCTGCAGGCCGAGGGGGTGACCTTCCTCTCCGATACCGATACGGAGGTGATCCCGCACCTGATCGCCCGGCGGCTCGGCCTGCTGCAGGCGGCGGATCAGGCCACCGATGCCGCCCTGCTGCTGCGGGCGGTGCAGGACGTGCTGCCCCTGCTGCAGGGGGCCTATGCCCTGGCGGTGGTCTGGGCCGAGGTGCCCAGCGGCCTGGTGGTGGCGCGCAAGCAGGCGCCGCTGCTGATCGGTCTGGGGGAGGGGGAATTCCTCTGCGCCAGTGACACGCCTGCCCTGGCCGGCTTCACCCGCACGATCCTGCCCATGGAGGACGGCGAGGTGGCCCTGCTCACGCCGCTGGGCATCGAGCTCTACGACGCGCAAGGGGCGCGGGTCCAGCGCTCCCCTAGTCTACTCAGCGGCACTGAGCACGTGGCGGATAAGCGCAGCTTCCGCCACTTCATGCTCAAGGAGATCCATGAGCAGCCCGAGACTGCGGCGCTGTGGGTGGCGCGTCATCTGCCCGAGGATGGCCCCCTGCCCTCGCCCGAAGGCCTGTCTTTGGTGGCGCTGCCGCTGGACGAGGAGGTCTACGAGAACGTGGAGCGGATCCAGATCTTGGCCTGTGGCACCAGCCGCCATGCCGCCCAGGTGGGGGCCCATCTGCTGGAGCAGCTGGCGGGCATCCCCACGTCGGTCTACTACGCGAGTGAATTCCGCTACTCGCCGCCGCCGTTGGTGCCCCACATGCTCACGATCGGGGTCACCCAGTCGGGCGAGACGGCCGACACGCTGGCGGCCCTCGCGATGGAGCAGGAGAGGCGCCAGCTGATGGCTGACCCCGCCTTCGCGCCGAAGCTGCTCGGTATCACCAACCGCCCTGAGAGTTCCCTAGGCCGCCTAGTGCCTCACCTCCTCGACATCGGTGCCGGCATCGAGGTGGGCGTGGCGGCCACCAAGACCTTCCTGGGCCAGCTTCTGGCCTTCTACGGCCTGGCGGTGGCCTTCGCCGAGCGCCGCGGCCACGGCAGCGGCGGCCCGGATCCGCAGCGGCTCCGGGCCCTGGTGGCGGAGCTGCGCGGCCTGCCCGCCCTGCTGCAGCAGCTGGTTGAGAGCCACGATCAGCGCTGCGCCGACCTAGCCCACCTGTTCGCCGAGACCCAGGACGTGATCTTCCTGGGCCGGGGTATCAACTACCCGATCGCCATGGAGGGGGCGCTGAAGCTCAAGGAGATCAGCTACATCCATGCCGAGGGCTATCCCGCTGGGGAGATGAAGCACGGGCCTATCGCCCTGCTTGATGCCCGGGTGCCGGTGGTGTCGATCGCGGTGCCGGGCACGGTCTTCGAGAAGGTGCTCTCCAACGCCCAGGAGGCCAAGGCCCGCGATGCCCAGTTGATCGGCGTGGCACCCGCCTGCCCCGACACCGAGCAGCTCTTCGATCTGCTGCTGCCGCTGCCGGAGGTGGACGAGCTGCTAAGCCCGCTGCTGACAGTGATTCCGATGCAGCTGCTCAGCTACCACATCGCCGCGCACCGCGGCCTCGACGTCGATCAGCCCCGCAATCTCGCCAAAAGCGTCACGGTCGAGTAGGGCTCAGACCTGGACTCCCAGTGGCTGGTCGCTGCGGGGCTGGTCGCTGCGGCCGTAGAGGTCGTCGTAGCGGACGATGTCGTCTTCTCCGAGGTAGGGGCCGCTCTGCACCTCGATCATCTCCACAGGGATCTTGCCGGGGTTGCTGAGGCGGTGCCGCGCGCCCAGGGGGATGTAGGTGCTCTGGTTCTCCCCAACCAGCTCCTCGACGCCGTCCTTCTCAACAACGGCGGTGCCCTTCACCACGATCCAGTGTTCAGCGCGGTGGTGGTGCTTCTGCAGCGACAGGCAGGCCCCGGGGTTGACCACGATCTTCTTTACCTGCCAGCGATCGCCCTCGGTGATGCCGTCGTAGGAGCCCCAGGGCCGGTAGATGCGGCGGTGCGCCTTGCTCTCGGAGGCCCCGGCACTCTCCAGCAGCCCCACCACCGTCTTGACGTCCTGGGCGCGGTCGCGGTGAGCGACGAGCACCACATCGTCGGTTTCGACGACCACCAGATCCTCTACGCCCAGTCCAACCACCAGGCGGTGCTCGCTGCGCAGGTAGCAGTTGCGCACGTCCTCGCTGATCACCCTGCCGCGCAGCACGTTGCCCTGGGCGTCGTGGTCGGTGGTTTCCCACAGGGCACTCCAGCTGCCCACGTCGCTCCAACCGGCTTCCAGGGGCAGCACGGTGCCGCGGTCGGTCCGCTCCATCACCGCCACGTCAATGGCCACATTCGGGCAGTTGGCGAAGGCCTCCCGCTCCAGCCGCAGGAAGTCGAGGTCGGCGCTGTCGTGTTCCAGGGCGCTGCGGCAGGCCGCCAGCAGCTCGGGCGCCAGACGTTTCAGCTCCGCCAGGATGGCGCTGGCACGGAACAGGAACATGCCGCTGTTCCAGGTGAAGCGACCGGTGGCCAGGAAGGCCTCGGCGGTGGCGCGATCGGGCTTCTCGACGAAGCGGGCGATGGGCACCGGCACCCCTGCCAGGGGTTCGGCCGCCTCGATGTAGCCATAGCCCGTCTCCGCGGCGGTGGGCACGATACCGAAGGTCACCAGCTGCCCCTCGCGGGCGGCGTCCATGCCGGCCTCCACCGTGGTGCGGAAGCGGGCGGCATCGCGGATGACGTGATCGGCCGCCAGGATGAGCAGAAGAGGATCCTCACCGCGGGCACTTGCCTGCAGGGCGGCGACGGCGACGGCCGGGGCCGTGTTGCGGCCCATGGGCTCCAGCAGAATCGCCGCCGGATCGACGCCGATCTGGCGCATCTGTTCGGCGACGATGAAGCGGTGCTCCTCGTTGCAGATCAGCAGCGGCGGCGCCAGGCCGGCCAGGCCCACGAGCCGCTGCTGGGTCTGCTGCAGCAGGGTTTCGTCGCCCTTGCCGGCCAGGGCCCAATACTGTTTGGGATAGCTGGCCCGCGACAGGGGCCAGAGGCGGGTGCCGGTGCCGCCGCAGAGAATCACCGGAACGAGCTTGGGGGGGGCCGAGGTGTGCTGTGTCATCGCCGCTGACGCCGTCGGGCTAAGAGCCTTGGAATGGGGACATTCAACCGGAACCCCGCCGTGCCGCGAGGTTCAGAGGTCCAGCAGCCCGGGCGGTGGCGTGAGCCCCACCCAGCCCGCCGCGATGTGCACCTCCGGCACGATCGGTTCCACGAAGGGGATCAGCAGGCGACGGGCTGGGCCATCCCCATCCCCGTTGCCCCCGCCGTCCCAGTCGCCGTCGAGCTCGATCTCCAGCAGGTCATTGCCGGCATGGATGAGGTCGGTGACGTGGCCGAGGCGCTGGCCCTGCGGCAGCAGGCGCACCTCCAGCCCCATCAGATCGAGCAGGTGGAATTCGCCCGGCTGTAGGGCCGGCCGGTCGCCCGCGGGGACGAGCAGATGGCGGCCCACCAAGGCCTCGGCGCCGTCCCGGTCGTCGATGCCGCCCAGCCGCACCACGAACAGCTCCTTGCCGGGCAGCTGGCGGCCGCTGAGCAGCTCCACCTGCTGGGGCGGCTCCGCCCGGCGGCCTTCCAGCCAGCGGGGCCCCGGCCGCGTGAAGCGCTCCGGGAAGTCGCTCAGCGGCAGCAGGCGCAGCTCGCCGCGCAGACCCTGGGCGGCCACCAGCCGGCCCACGGGCATCAGTTCCTCCATCAGTTCCTCCAGCGGTGGTGCCTGGCTCATGGGTGCAACGCGGGGCCGTCGGGTGGGGGTTCTGTCTCCGATAATGCCCCCAGCTTCTTCCTTCGCGGCCCATCCCGATGGTCACTCTGCCGATCCTGCCCGGCGCCACCGTGGTGGTGCGTGATGAGCGCTCCATCTACAACGGTTACAAGGGCTTCGTGCAGCGCATCAGCGGCCGCATGGCGGCGGTGCTGTTTGAGGGCGGAAACTGGGACAAGCTCGTCACCCTGCCCCTCACCACCCTCGAGTCCGTCTGAGCCGGACCTGCTCTGGGCTAGGGCGTCTGCTTGGGCAGTGTCGCCAGGGCCTGGCGGGCAGCTTCCTGTTCGGCCTCGCGGCGCGATCCCCCCCAGCCCTCGCCCAGATCGTGGGCGCCCAGGCTGACGCGGCAGTGAAAGCGGCGGGGATCGCCGTGGCTGCGGCTGCGCTCCTCACACCGGTACAGGGGCAGACCGCGCCCAGCGCCCTGGCTCCATTCCTGCAGCGCCGACTTCCAGTTGTGGCGGTGCGGATCGGCGAGCAGTTCGGCCGTGGCCTGCTGCCAGTAGGGGTCGAGCCAGGTGTGCACGGGGGCAAGGCCGCCCCGATCGCCGCCCCAGGCCTCATACAAACCGCCCACCAGGGCCTCGCAGGTCTCGGCAAGCACGGTGGCCCGGCCGGCCCGGTCGCTGGCGGCCATCGATCCGAGGTGCAGCACCGCTGCCAGGTTGATGCGGTCGCCGAGCTCCGCCAGCCAGCGGTCGCTGACCAGCTGGGCCCGCAGGGCCGAGCACTGGCCCACACTCAGCGCCGGTGCCTGGCGTTGGAGGAATTCTGCCGCCGCCAGCCGCAGCACGGCGTCGCCGAGGAATTCCAGCCGCTCGTGGTTGCGCCCCAGGCCGGCGGAGCTGTGGCTGAGGGCCTCCTCGATCGGGCCCAGGGCAGCGGGTTCACCGCTGTCCAGAGGCCGGGGATCAAGGCCGAGCTGGCGCAGGAAGGCGAGCAGCTGCTGGCGACGGGCCGGGGTCATCGGGCCGGGGTGATGGAAGAGGAGGATCGAAGGGGGGTGAAAGCAGGACGTAAGCCGGGTTCTGTTCCCGCCGCGCTCGTCACCTGGACTGCCGGGGCAGCCGTGGTGCCGGGGGAAGCGGGGGCGATCATCTGTCTGGGACCGCCGTTGCCGGCGGCCTCGAGCGGCACACTTGAAACGGGACGGGGAAGTTGGCCAACCGTTGTCCCTGGGCCTTGCTCCCAGCCGGGGTTTACCGAGCCAGCATCTCTCAATGCTGCTGGTGCGCTCTTACCGCACCTTTGCACCCTTGCCTGTGCACGGACCGGATCGCTCCGGGCCGGCCATCGGCGGTGTGTTTCTGTGGCACTCTCCTCACGGTCACCCGCACTGGGCGTTACCCAGCAAGCCTGGCCATTGGGGAGCCCGGACTTTCCTCAACCGAGCCCAAGATCGGGCCAAAGGCCAGACCCCACCTCGATTGCGATCACCTCGCCTGCTTTCGCTCTGAGCCTAAACGGCCAGTTGGAGCGGCACCGGCCAGCGTGGCGGCAGCCCAACCTGCGGCCTAAGGTTCACTCGGATCGCGTCCTGCGGGCGTGGCCTTGGGGCTGTAGCTCAGCCGGATAGAGCGACGGTTTCCTAAACCGTAGGTCGTGGGTTCGAGTCCCGCCAGCCCCGTGATGTGGAGGACGGCTGCTCCGCTCATCCCAGTTCCAGGCAGGCGAGGCCGTAGACGTCGTGCAGGCCAACCGAGGGGGGGGTGCCGCGGTACATCCGCAGGGTCTGGGAGCTGGACTGAAAGCCCAGCCGCTCCAGCAGCAGGGCGGCGTTGGGGTTCGCCCCAGGGGCATCGATCAGCACCACGCCGGGATGGCGATCGATCAGGGCCTCCAGCAGCCGCTGCGCCAGTTCCGGTCGGTCGGCCAGCAGTGGACCGATGCGCCAGCCCTCACCGTTCTTCAGCAGGCAGGGCCGGATGCGCCCGAAGCCGTGGCAGGTGCCGGCCGGATCCACCAGGGCCACCACTGTGCCGCTCGGGTGGCCCAGCCACTGGGAGAGGAAGTGGGGGCGCGGCGAGGCTTCCCGGCTGGCGTCAAAGATCTGGACCGCTGTTTGGGGAATGTCCGCGCCCTGAAGCAACAGCAGTCGCTGCCCTTCCGTCGCAATGCTCACGGGTCCAGACCTGTCGCTGCCGCTGCTGCCAGCGCGCGCGGCGCTGTCGCCGATCCGCCGCCAGCGGGTGGTGGTGGAGGCCGGCTGGAAGCCCCAGCCGGCGTAGTCGTGGATGCGATCGGGTGCGGCCTCCAGGCCGATGCAGGGCAGATTGGCTAGGTGCTGCAGCGCCCGCTGCCAGAGCTGCACGCCATAGCCTTTGCCGCGCTGGTCCGGGGCCACCAGAAACAGGCCGATGAAGCCGTAGGCGTCGTTGTAGCGAACCCCGGCGATGCAGCCCACTGGCGTCGTCCCCAGCCAGCCCACCCACAGCCCCTGCCGGTCGGAGTGGTGATAGATCGCCACATCCCCCACGCCGGGCGCAAAGCCCTCGTCCCGAGCCCAGCTCGTGATCACGGGGATGTCCTCCTGACGGAACAGGCGGATCGTCAGGGGGGAGTCCATCGCTACGGCTCAGAGGGTGGGCACTCAGGCCCGCTGACTCCAATCTGCGGCTGTTGGACCCGGCCTGCCGCCCGGCGATCGGCAGCCGCTGGGGCGGCGGTCGCAGGCGCTACCGATGGCGCCCTTCCCATTCCGGCCACCGCAGCTAGCGTGGCGCCAGTCGCCCGAGCACGGATGACCCAACTTCACGACCTGCGTCTGAGGCTCCTGGTGCAACAGGAGAGCGAGCGCATCGCCGCCAGTCAGCCCGACGACCTCGACCTCTCGGTGGTGCAGGCCCGCTGTCTTTGCTGGCTGGCCCTGCTGGCCGAGGCCCACGAGGATCAGGCCAGCGACGCGGAGCGTCGCGGCGATGTGGAGCAGGCGATGGGCTGGTTCGCCGATTCGATGCGGCTGCGGGACGTGATCAACGTGGTCAGCTCGATCGAGATTCCCCTCTCGGCCTGCCTGGAGCCGCCCGAGCGCGGCAGCGGCGCGGACGATTCCAGTCGGGGCCCTCTGGCCGCGTGAGCGGGCGCGGTCGGTGGCATGATGGATGTCAATGAGTACAAGGGATACGGTGCCGGAAGAGCCCTGCCAATGCCCTGATTGCCAGCGGTTCTATCGGGAACACGACCGGTTGATCCGTGAAAATCCCAGCCTGCGTCAGCAGCAGGAGCTAAACTGGGCTGCCCTGCAGTCGTTCCGCACCCTGGCTGGTCGGGTGCTGGAAGAGCTTCAGAAGCAGCACGGCGATGCCGAGCCGGTCCAGCCGGCCACCCCCGCCCCTGTCAGCGCCACCCCCGAGGCGGCTAGCGCAGATGAGGCCGACGGCGATAGCGATGGCCTCCAGCAGGCGATGGCCGATCTGGAGAACATCAACGCCCACCTGTTCTCGATCGAAGCTTTGATGGAACGAATCTTTGATGTGCGTGTGCCGGACGAGGTGGAGAAGAAGTTCCGCGAGGTTTCCGGCGAACTGGCACCCGATCCGCTCAACGCCGACCGGCTGCGGCTCAACCGCCTTCTGCACCAGACACCGGACTTGCCCGACCGCCGCTGAGGCCCAATCGGCGCGGAGCTCCTTCCACCGTGAAGCTCCATGCGCCGCGTGTGGTCAGTCGAGTTCGCAGGTGATCGTGACCGGGAATTCCTCGGCCTGCCAGATCCGCTTGGCGTAGTCGCGGATCGAGCGGTCGGAGGAGAAGAACCCGGTTCGGGCTGTGTTCAGTAGTGACATCCGGTTCCAGCGGCCGCGATCGGCCCAGGTGCGGTCCACTGTGTCCTGGGTGTCGAGGTAGGACTGGAAGTCGGCTAACACGAAGAAGGGGTCGCGGCCCGTGAGGTTTTCCAGCAGGGGCCGGAACAGGTCGCCATCGCCGTTGCTGAAGTGGCCCTGCTCAATCAGGCGCAGCACCTGGGACAGCTCCGGCATGGTGGCGATCAGTTCCCAGGGGCGATAGCCGTGGCGCAGGGCGGAGATCTCCTCGGTGCTCTTGCCGAACAGGAAGAAGTTTTCGGCGCCCACCTGCTCGCGGATCTCGACGTTGGCGCCGTCAAGGGTGCCGATCGTGAGCGCGCCGTTCATGGCGAATTTCATGTTGCCGGTGCCCGAGGCCTCCAGGCCGGCGGTGGAGATCTGCTCGGAGAGATCGGCGGCCGGATAGACGCGTTCACCCAGTTTCACGTTGTAGTCGGGCAGGAACACCACCCGCAGTCGGCCCTCCATGTCGGGATCGGCATTGATCGTTTCGGCGATGCCGTTGATGAAGCGGATGATCAGCTTGGCCATGTAATAGCCCGGGGCCGCCTTGCCGCCGAAGATCACCGTGCGCGGCGCCATGCCGTCGGTCTGGCCGTTCTTGATGCGCAAATAGCGGGCCACCACCTGCAGTGCATTGAGGTGCTGCCGCTTGTACTCGTGGATGCGCTTCACCTGGACGTCGAAGATTGAGGCCGGATCCACCAGCACGCCTGTGTGGCGATGGATGTACTGGGTGAGATGGCGCTTCACCGACAGCTTCGTGGCCTCCCAGCGCTCCAGGAAGCTGCCGTCGTCGGCAAACCGCTCCAGCTGACGCAGCCGGTCCATGTCCTTCACCCAGCCCTCGCCCACCGCCTCATTCAGCAGGGTGGAGAGCTGGGGATTGGCAAGCGCCACCCAGCGGCGTGGCGTGACGCCATTGGTGACATTGGTGAACTTCTCCGGCCAGAGGGCGGCGAATTCGGGGAAGAGATCCTTCTGGACCAGATCGCTGTGCAGGGCCGCCACGCCGTTGACGTGGTGGGCGGCCACCGTGGCCAGGTGAGCCATGCGAACCGCCTTGCTGCCCTCGTCGTCGATGATCGACACCTTGCGCAGGATCTGGTCGTTGCCCGGATACTTGAGCCGCACCTGCTGCAGGAAGCGACGGTTGATTTCGTAGATCAGCTCCAGGTGGCGGGGCAGCAGCGAGCCGAACAGATCGAGCCCCCACTTCTCCAGTGCCTCGGGCAGCAGGGTGTGGTTGGTGTACGCCACTGAGCGGCTGGTGATGTCCCAGGCCGCCTCCCACTCCAGGTGCTTGTCGTCGAGCAGCAGCCGCATTAGCTCGGCCACGGCGATCGCCGGGTGGGTGTCATTGAGCTGCACGGCCCAGTGATCCGGGAACTCGGCGATCGGGATGCCGCGCATGTCCAGGTTGCGGATCATGTCCTGCAGCGAGCAGCTCACGAAGAAGTGCTGTTGCTTCAGGCGCAGGCGGCGGCCCTCGTCGGTGCCGTCGTTGGGGTAGAGCACCTTGGAGAGGGTTTCGGAACCCACCTTCTCCTCGACGGCGCCGTAGTAATCGCCGATGTTGAAGGCGTAAAAGTCGAACGATTCGGTGGCATCCGCCCGCCAGAGGCGCAGCCGATCGCACGTGTTGACCCGGTAGCCGAGCACCGGCACGTCGTGGGGCACCCCGATGGCATGCTCCTCGGGGATCCAGCGCACCCGGTAGGAGCCGTGCTCGTCGCGGTAGCTCTCGGTGCGGCCGCCGAAGCCAACGAAGCAGGCCTGGTCGGGGTGGGGGATCTCCCAGGGCCAGCCGCTCTTGAGCCACTTGTCGGTGATCTCCACCTGCCAGCCGTCGCGGATCAGCTGGTCGAAGATGCCGAACTCGTAGCGGATGCCGTAGCCGGTCGCCGGGATCTGCAGGGAGGCCAGGGATTCCAGGAAGCAGGCGGCCAGGCGGCCAAGGCCGCCGTTGCCGAGGCCCGGCTCCTCCTCCACATCGAGAATCTCCTCGATGTCGTTGATGCCGAAGCGACGCAGCGCCTCGGCCACCTCCTGCTGGATGCCCAGCATCAGCAGGTTGTTCCCCAGCTGGGGGCCGATCAGGAATTCAGCCGAGAGGTAGGCCACCACCCGAGTGGGAGAGGCACTGATCGCCTCGATCCCGGCCAGGTAGCGGGTCATCAGGCGGTCGCGCACCGCATAGCTCAGCGCCATGTAGAGGTCGTGACGGCTGGCCGTGGGGGCGAGTTTGCCCAACGTGTAGAAGAGATGTTTGGTCATCCCTTCGAACACATCGTCAGCGGTGAGGCCGCTGCGATCGGGGTCGGCGTGGCAGCCCGGGGTGGGGAGACGCAGGTTGAGGGGTTGATGGTCAGTCATGAGATGTGCCTCCCTGCCACAGATCTCTCCACCCGACCGTAGCGGTGGTTGCTGTTTTCACCCCCGCCCGTGACGGTGAGATCAGCAACCGAACACCCCGCCGTCACGGCTTAGGGTCGCGCCAGACGCTCGGCCCCGTCGGCCTGTGCCCGCATGATCCTGCCCACCCTGTTCCTGGAGCTCGGCAACCATCAGGTGGAAGTGGCCGAAACCCTCATCCAGGTGGGGCGCTTCCTGGTGATTTTCATCGCCGCCCGCGCCATGGCGGAGCTGATGGTGCGGCTGTCGCTGCCGACGATCCTCGGCGAGCTGGTCGCCGGGGTGCTAATCGGAGTCTCCGGAGCCCATCTACTGCTGCCCCCCGAGACGGGCGTGGCGATCAACCAGTGGCTGCTCGATCTGGTGGCCTCCCTCTCCGGCGTCACCCCCGACATGGTGCAGCAGCTCTACGTCGAGAGCTTCCCCGGCCTGCAGCAGGTGTCGGTGCTCGGCCTCTACGCCCTGCTGTTCCTCACCGGCCTCGAAAGTGAGCTCGATGAACTGATGGCGGTGGGGCTGCAGGCCACCACGGTGGCCGTGACCGGGGTGGTTCTGCCCTTTGTGCTCGGCACCGCCGGCCTGTACTACCTGTTCCATGTCTCGCTGATCCTGTCGATCTTCGCCGGCGCCGCGATGACGGCCACCAGCATCGGCATCACGGCCAGCGTCTTCGGCGAACTGGGCTTTCTGCGCAGCCGGGAGGGGCAGATCGTGATCGGTGCCGCCGTGCTCGATGACATCCTCGGCATCGTGATCCTGGCGGTGGTGGTGGCTCTCGCCGGCGGCGATGGCCTCTCCGCCGGCCCGATCATCAAGCTGGTGGTGGCGGCGGCGGTGTTCGTGGCGGCGGCCCTCTACCTCAGCCGCACGGCTGCCCCGGCCTTCGACTGGCTGCTCGATCGCCTCAAGGCCCCCGGCGAGGTGGTGGTGGCCGGTTTCGTGGTGCTGAGCCTCTGCTGCTTCGCCGCCCAGGCCATCGGCCTGGAGGCGGCCCTCGGGGCCTTTGCCGGCGGGCTGATCCTCAGCCGTTCGAAGCACACTGAGGCGATTCAGGAGACGGTCAAGCCTCTGGTGGCGCTGTTCGCCACCGTCTTCTTCGTGCTGATCGGCACCGGCATGGATCTCTCGGTGCTCAACCCCTTCGATCCGGCCAACCGGGAGGGCCTGGTCGTGGCGCTGTTCCTTCTGGCGGTTGCCATCGTCGGCAAGCTGGCCACGGGCTGGAGCTACTGGAGCAAGGAGCCCACCCGGCGGCTGGTGGTGGGACTGGGCATGTTGCCGCGCGGCGAGGTGGGCCTGATCTTCTTGGGGCTCGGAACTCAGGCGAGGCTGCTCACTCCCGCCCTGGAGGCCGCCATCCTGCTGATGGTGATCGGCACCACCTTCCTGGCGCCGATCCTGCTCAGAGTGGTGCTCTCGGCTCCCGCGACCGTTGTCGAACAACCTCTCTGACGTTGAGCGCTCCTTCGGCCTGCTGGGCCGCTGGGGCTTCACCTGGGCCGGCTGGCGCGACAACCGCCACGGCGAGTGGTGGCTGATGGCGCAACTGGCGCTGATCGCCGCCGATCTGCTGCTGCCCGCCTGGCCCGCACCGGTTGCCCTCGGCCTGGCCTGGCCGGCCTGGCTCGTGGCGCTGGGCTGGCTGCTGCTGCTCGCGGGACTGGTGCTGGCGGCCCAGGCCTTCTGGCGCCTTGGCCCGAGCCTCAGCCCCCTGCCGGAGCCGATGCCCGGTGCGGCCCTGGTGACGCAGGGGGTCTATGGCCGCTGCCGCCACCCGCTCTACCAGGCTCTGCTGCTGGCGGCCCTGGGTCAGGCGCTGCGCCTCGGCAGCCCGCTGCACCTGCTGCTGCTGGCCCTGGCGGCCGTGCTCGCCGGTAAGGCCCGCCGCGAGGAGCGGGCCCTCTGCCGCTCCCATCCCGACTATCCCGCCTACCGGGCCGTCACGCCGGCGATCGTGCCCTGGCTGCCCGGCCTCGACTGGCGCTGAGGCGTTGGGAGTTTCAGCCTCCGCTATCGCGGCGGCTGGCGACGGCCCAGAACAGCCCCGAGAGCACCGCCATCAGACCCAGGCTGGAGGCCCAGCCTGGCCCCAGGGTCCAGCAGAGCAGCAGCTCGGTCACCACCCCCACCCCTAGGGCCAGGGCCAGGCTGCTGAGCACCAGCAGCAGCTGTTGGGTGCCGGTGTCGAGCGGCCCGGCGGCGAGGGTTTCCTCGAAGCGGCCGATCGGCAGGCTCAGCGGCAGGTAGAGCGCCAGTGCCCAGAGGGCGATACCCGGCAGCAGCGGACTCCAGTCGGCGAAGGTCAGATCCGGCGGCATCGCCACAAGGCTGGGCTCCCTAGCATCGGCCACCGCCCCCGCCGCCGCGACCCGATGCCCCCCGCTTCGTCCCCGCAGGCAGGATCAGCGCCGGCCCCCAACCCGCCGGCACCTGAAGCCCCAGGGTCCGGCTGGACGTTCTCGGGTCACCCGGTGCACAGCCTGCGCCAGGCGCCGGAGCGGCCCGAAGGCCCGGCGATCCTGCTGGTGCACGGCTTCGGCGCCTCCACCGACCACTGGCGCCACAACATCCCGGAGCTCAGCCGCAGTCACGAGGTGCATGCCCTCGACCTGCTCGGCTTCGGCCGCAGTGCCAAGCCCCAGGGTCTTGCCTACGGCGGCGCCCTCTGGCGCGACCAGCTGATGGCCTACGTCGAGGAGCGCATCGGCCGCCCCACGGTGCTCGTGGGCAACTCCCTCGGCGGTTATGCGGCTCTGGCGGCCGGCGCCGCGCTGGGGGAGCGGGCGGCCGGGGTGGTGCTGGTGAACGCGGCGGGGCCATTCCGCGAGGAGCAGGCGACGCCGCAGGGCTGGGGGGCGATCAGCCGCCGCACGATCGGGGCGGCGCTGCTCAAGAGTCCGGTGCTGCAGCGGCTGCTGTTCGAGAATCTGCGCCGTCCGGCCACGATCCGGCGCACCCTCAACCAGGTGTACATCGATCGCACCAATGTTGATGACGCCCTGGTGGAGTCGATCCGGCGTCCTTCCCTGGATCCAGGTGCATTCGGGGTGTTCCGCACCGTTTTCGACATTCCCAGCGGCCAGCCGCTTGATGAGCTCTTCGCCGGGCTGACGGCGCCGCTGCTGCTGCTCTGGGGCATCCGCGACCCCTGGATCAACGCGGCCGGTCGGCGGGCTCAGTTCCAGCGCCATGCCCCGGCCGCCACCCGCGAGCTGGTGCTGGAGGCGGGCCACTGTCCTCATGACGAGGTGCCCGCGCCGGTGAACGCGGCCCTGCTCGAGTGGCTGGCCACCCTGCCGGCGACGGCGCGTCCCTGAGCCCTGGCCCCTTTGGTGCCGCCGCTACCGCGTCGAGCCGTTGGCCTGAAGCCCGGCGGCTACGCCGGGCAGGCGCCCTGGCGCCAGCTGCAGCTTCGGGTCGAACTGTCGCTTTACGGCCTCGATCAGCGGCCTTGAGGGGACGTCCTGCCAGGCGGGCAGGTTGCTGCCGGCGGGTTGGCGCAGCAGGGTGAGCCAGCCGCCCAGCTGGCGGCAGTGCTCCCGCAGGGCCGCGATGCGCCCGGCGTCCAGGCAGGCGCTGGCTACCGGCCCGGCGGGCAGGGGCCAGGCCAGGCCGATGCCGCTGCCTGCCGACAGGTCGAGTGCCAGCCCCTCGAGGTCGCGGCCGGCCAGCAGGTCCCAGGCCCGGTCGGCCGGCACACCCAGCCGCAGCAGCCAGTCCGTGCTCTCCGCGCTGCCGCCTTCGCCCCGGGACCTGGCCAGCAGCGGCGCCATCGCCTCGGCCTCTAGCTCCTGGCTGGCTCCCGGCCAGCGCTGGCGGATGGTGGCGATCTGGTCGGCCAGGCTGCCGGCCTCCACGCTGGCCAGGCCGATCAGCAGCAGGGCCTGGGCCTCCAGGCCGGCGGCAGCCGCCAGCGCTGCGCTCCAGAGATCGATCCGTTCGGGGGTGAGGCAGGAGTGCAGCAGCCAGCGGCTCAGGGCGGCCAGCTCCGCCAGCGACCCCTGCAACAGCAGGCCGCGGCGGACGGGGGGCAGGGGCTGGGTGCGCAGGGTGACCTCCGTGATCAGCCCGAGGGACCCCCAGCTGCCGCAGAACAACCGCATCAGGTCGTAGCCGGCCACGTTCTTCACCACCCGGCCGCCGGCGCGGGCCCGGACGCCATCGGCGCGCAGCAGCTGCAGCCCGATCAGCTGGTCGCGCACCCCCAGATGGCGCTGGCGGTAGCCGCCGGAGAGCCCCCGGGCCACCAGGCCGCCGATGCTGCCGGTGCTGGTTGCGGTCGTGGCACTGCCCCAGGGCAGATCGAGGGCCAGCCACTGCCGGTGGTGGGCCAGGGCCTCCTGGACCTCCACCAGTGGTGTGCCGGCGCGGACGCTGATGGTGAAGTCGCCCGGGTTGTGTTCGACGATGCCGCGCAGCTCAGCGCAGCTCAGGGGCTCGCAGCGTTGACGCAGCGGTGCCCCCCAGTCGAGGCGGCTGCCGAGCCCGCTGGGCAGCCACGCCGTGCCCTGCCGGTGCAGCTCGCGCACCAGCGCATCCAGCTCGTTGGACTCGGGGCGCATCACGGCACGATGGTGCCATGCAGCAGGTGCCTCAGGGCTTGAAGGTCGTCGTGATCGATGACGACCCCACCGGTTCCCAGACCGTGCATGGCGCACCGCTGCTGTTGCGCTGGGATGCGGCGACCCTGGCGGCGGGCCTGCGGGATCCCTCGCCGCTGCTGTTCGTGCTCGCCAATGTGCGTGCCCTCGACCCGGAGGCTGCGGCGCAGCGGCTGCGGCGGATCTGCCGGGCCCTGCGGCCCGCTCTGGCGGCGGCGCGCGCCGAGGGGGTGCTCGACCGCTGGCTGCTGGTGAGCCGCGGCGATTCCACCCTGCGCGGTCATTTCCCGCTTGAGGTGGAGACGATCAGCGCCGAGCTAGGCCCCTTCGACGCCACCCTGTTGGTGCCGGCCTTCCTGGAGGGGGGGCGCACCACCGTGGCCGGGATTCACCGCCTGTACGGCCAGCCGGTGCATGAGACCGCTTTCGCCCGCGACGGCCTGTTCGGCTACTCCAGCAGCCATCTGCCCGACTGGGTGGAGGAGAAGAGCGGCGGCCGTGTAGCGGCGACGGCGGTGCAGCGCCTGTCCTTGGCGGAGCTGGAGGAGCCGCTGCCGGCCCTGTGTCGGCGCCTCGCGGCCCTGGAAGGCAACGGGATTGTGGCGGTGGATGCCAGCGAACCCCGCCATCTGCGGGCCCTGGCGGCGGCGGTGCGACGCCTGCAGGCGCCGGCGCAGCTGGAGGGGGGCCTGGAGGCGGGTCTGCGGCCGCGGCGCCTTCTGATCCAGAGCGCCGCCAGCCTGCTGGGCGCCCTCGCCGCTCTGCCGCCCCAGCCGCTGGATGCCTTAGGGCTGGCCGGGCTGCGCCGCGGTGGTGCCGAGGGGCCATGGCCGGGGCTGGTGCTGGTGGGCTCGCACGTGCCGCTGGCGGACCGGCAGCTGGAGTGGCTGCTGGCCGAGCCGGGCTGTGAGGGTGTGGAACTCCAGGTGGCTCGCCTGCATCGGGTGCTGGAGGGTCCCCTGCCGGATCGGCTGCTGGCTTCGCTCGAGACGGAGTGGCTGGAGCGGTTGCATCAGGCCCTGCAGCGCGGTCGCACGCCGGTGCTGTTCACCAGCCGGGGCGAGCTGCGCTGTCGCCATGCGGCGGAACGCCGCACCCTGGGCCTGGTGCTGGCCACCACCATGGCGCGGCTGGCCGCGGCCCTGGCCCCCCGGCTGGGCTACCTGGTCTGCAAGGGGGGCATTACCACCCACACGTTGCTGGCCGACGGCCTGGGTTGTTCGGTGGTGCGCCTGCAGGGCCAGCTGCTGCCCGGCCTGTCCCTCGTGCTGGCGGGTGGTGCCCCGCCGGCGCTGCCCGTGCTCACCTTTCCCGGCAACCTCGGCGAGGCCGACACCCTGGCTGAGGCCTGGCGCCGTATGGAGGGTCCGGGTCCCGCTGTCTAGCCGCCCGCGTGGCTGCGGGCCAGCAGTTGGATCGGGTGCAGCACTGGGATCGGCCGGGGCGCCTCCTCCATATGACGGCGGATCTGCAAGCTGCAGCCGATGTTCGCGCTGGCAGCCAGGTCGGCGCCGCTGCCGCTGAGATCGGCGGCCTTGATGCGCCCCAGTTCGGCCGCCTCCTCGGGCTGTACCAGGTTGTAGATGCCGGCGCTGCCGCAGCAGACGCCCGCCTCCGTGGCTTCGATGATGCGCAGGTGGGGAATGCGGCGCAGCAGTTGGCGCGGTTCGTTGCGCAGGCCCTGGCCGTGGAGCATGTGGCAGGCGTCGTGGTAGGCCACCTGGAGCGGTCTCTCCGCCGTGGCCGGGGTGCCGTCGCCGTGCCGCAGCGGCTGCAGCGCCGCGGCGAAGGCCTCGGCCAGCCCCACCCGTTCGAGGAACTCCTGGATGTCGGCGACGCGGCCGGCGAAGGCGAGGGCGGCTTCCGGGCTGGCGGCAGCCTCTTCGCTGCCGGCGCTGGCCAGCAGGGAGCTGTAGGCCTTGAGGGTGTGGCCGCAGCCGGAGGCGGCCACCAGCACCGCATCGAGCGGTTCGGGCCCGGCCGGCTGGCCCGGGCCGATCACGGCGTCGAAGCACTGCAGCAGATCGCTGGCCAGTTCTCGGGTCTGCTCGAGTTCGCCCTGGTGGTGGGTGACGGCCCCGCAGCAGCCCTGGGCCGGAGGAATCACCACCTCGATGCCGTTGGCGCTCAGCACCTGCAGGGCGGCGCTGTTGACTGCCGGATCGAACAGGCGCTGCACGCATCCGAGCACCAGCCCCACCCGGTAGCGGCGCGTTCCCTCGGCCGGCACCAGCACGGGCGCATCGTCGCGGAAGGCCTCCGGTTCCAGGGGCGGCAGCAGCCGCTCCATCGCCTCCACGCCCGGCCCGAACAGGCGGGTGAGGCCGATGCGGCGGGCCAGGGCCTGCAGCGGTGTGCCGGCGTAGGCCCGCAGCGGTGTCAGCAGGGCGCGCAGCCGTTGCGGGTAGGGCAGCAGGGAGAAGAGCAGCCGCCGGAAGGCCCGCTGGGCGGGAGTGCGCAGCTCCGGCGCGTTGAGCTTCGGCCGGGTGGCCTCAATCAGTTCGTCGTAGCGCACGCCGGAGGGGCAGGCGCTGACACAGGCGAAACAGCCCAGGCAGCTGTCGAAATGGCTGGCCACCGTGGCGTCGAGTTCGAGCTCACCGGCGGCGATTGCCTTCAGGGTGTGGATGCGGCCCCGCGGAGAATCCATCTCCGTGGCCAGCACGCGATAGCTGGCGCAGGTGGGCAGGCAAAAGCCGCAGTGCACGCAGGGATCGGTAGCGGGGAGGCTCATGGCAGGCAGTCTGCCCGGATCGCTCACCCAACCGGCGCCCAGCGGCGGCCGCCCGGACCCTTCAGCCGCCGAAGTGGGCCACCACCGCCTCTGCGAAGCCGCTGCAGCTCACCGGCTCCACGGGCGGCTCCATCAGGCGGGCCAGGTCGTAGGTGACCTCCTGGGCGGCGATGGCGGAGCTGATGCCGACGGTGATCAGGTCGGCGGCCTCCTGCCAGCCCATGAACTCGAGCATCATCACGCCGCTGAGGATCACCGAGCCGGGGTTGATGCGGTCGAGGCCGGCGTGTTTCGGCGCGGTGCCGTGGGTGGCCTCAAAGATGGCGGCCGTATCGCCGATGTTGGCACCGGGGGCCATGCCCAGCCCGCCCACCACGGCGGCGGCGGCATCGGAGATGTAGTCGCCGTTGAGGTTGAGGGTGGCCAGGATCGAATAGTCGGCCGGCCGGGTCTGGATCTGCTGGAAGATGCTGTCGGCGATGCGGTCGTCGACCATCACCATCGCCTTCCAGAGGCCGCCGCCGTGGCTGATGCCGATGCTGTCGAGCACGTCCTTTACCTCGTTGCAGACCGCCGCCTGCTTCTCCGGGGTGAGGGCGTCGTAGCCGGGGTCGATCATGCGGGCGTTGGCCTCGATGCTCAGCGCCGGATCGCGATCGAGGTTGTCGAGGATCCAGCTCTCGCGCTCGGTGACGCAGACGTCGCGGAATTCGCTGGTGGCCAGCTCGTAGCCCCAGTCGCGGAACGCGCCCTCGGTGAACTTCATGATGTTGCCCTTGTGCACCAGCGTCACGTGGCGCTTGGCGCCCTCGAGGCGCAGGGCGTGCTGGATCGCCTTGCGGATGTGGCGCTGGCTGCCGTGCTTGCTCACGGGTTTGATGCCGATGCCGGACCCCTCGGGGATGCGGCGCTGGCCGAGCTTGCCGTTGGCCGGGATCACCACCTCATTGAGATGCTGGATCAGCTTGAGGCAGACCGGATCGCTGGCCTCCCACTCGATCCCCATATAGATGTCTTCGGTGTTTTCCCGGTAGACGATCACGTCGAGGTCTTGGGGCCGCTTGTGGGGGCTGGGGGTGCCCTCGTAGTAACGGCAGGGCCGCACGCAGCAGTAGAGGTCGAAGATCTGGCGCAGCGCCACGTTCAGCGAGCGGATGCCACCGCCCACCGGGGTGGTGAGGGGTCCCTTGATCGCCACGCCGTAGGTGCGGATGGCTTCGAGGGTGTCTTCCGGCAGGTACTGGTAGGTGCCGTAGAGCTCGCAGGCTTCGTCGCCGGCGAACACCTTGAACCACTCGATGCGGCGCTCGCCGCCATAAGCTTTGGTTACAGCGGCATCCAGCACGCGCTGGGTGGCAGGCCAGATGTCGACCCCGGTCCCGTCGCCGCGGATGAAGGGGATGATCGGATCGTGCGGGACGATCGGCTGACCGTCCTCGAAGCGGATCGCCGTGCCGCGGGTCGGCGGTGTGAGCTTCTCGTAACTGGCCATCGGGGCGTGGTCGCTGGCTGCGAGCCTATGCCTGGAGTGGGTGCTGAAAGGTTGGTGGTGATCGGCGCCACGGCGGCCCCCTGTGCTGGGAGCGCCGCGGGGGGCGCCCCGCCCCTGTCTGGAACTGCCAATCGGCGCGACGGCGCCGTAGTGCTGGCTTCAGGATGGGGTGCATGAATGCTGCCGAGCAGGCCCGATCCCTGGAACTGGCCCAGGCCATCGCCTCGGCGGCCGCCCTGTTTCGCGAGCGCTTCCCCGATGCCCGCGCCAACCTCAACCCTTGGCGCGACGACCCCCTGACCCGGGCCTATCGGGAGCAGGAGACCCTCGACCTCTCCTTCCATTTCCCCGGCTGGAGCCCGCGGCTGCAGTGCCGCTCGCTGCTGGTGCAGTTGCGGCTCGAGCGGGCAGCTAATCCTGGGGCGCCGCCGCCTCGGCTGCTGGGCGTGCTGATCCGCGGTCTCACCTACGACGCCGAGCGCTGGCGCCTGGCGACCCTGGGGGACTGGCGGCCCTCCGGCTCCTATCTGCCCCAGCCCGAGGTGAGTGAGCGTCTGCGCGAGATCTGCCGGGAGCTGTTCCTGCTGTTCGGCACCCCGGAGCCGGCGGTGGGGGGCGAGGAGCGGGCGGCCTGAGTAATCCTTTGCAACCTTGTCGCCAGCGCGGCGTAGACCCCCCCTACGGTGGAACGCTGCCCGAGACCCATCTGAACCGATGCCCGTCGCCCTTGCTTCCCAGCTGCGAGAGGGAACGAAAAAAGCTCACACAATGGCCGAGAACACCGGCTTCGTGAGCTGTTTCCTCAAGGGCGTCGTCGACAAGGCCAGCTATCGCACCTTGGTGGCCGATCTCTGGTTCGTGTACAGCGCCATGGAAGAGGAGATGGGCCGCCTGCGCGACCATCCCGTGGTCGGTCCGATCGTGTACCGCGAGCTCAATCGCCGCGAGTCCATCGAGCAGGACCTCGCCTTCTACTTCGGGGCCGACTGGCGCCAGCAGATCAGTGCCACCCCCGGCGCCCAGGAGTACGTGGCCCGGCTGCACCAGGTGGCCCAGGAGTCGCCCGAACTGCTGGTGGGCCATCACTACACCCGCTACATCGGCGACCTCTCCGGTGGCCAGATCCTCAAGAACATCGCCCAGAAAGCGATGAGCCTGGGCGAACACGACGGCCTGCGCTTCTACGAATTCGACGCCATCCCTGATGAGAAGGCCTTCAAGACCCAGTACCGCGCCACCCTCGACAGCCTGCCAATTGATCAGGCCACGGCCGATCGCATCGTCGAGGAGGCCAACCACGCCTTCCACTGCAACATGAAGATGTTCCAGGAGTTGGAGGGCAATCTGGTGGCCGCCATCGGCAAGGTGTTGTTCGGCTTTCTGACCCGCCGGCAGCGTTCCGGCAGTACCGAAGCGGTTGCGGCCTGAAGCCGTCGCTGGCTGACTCAGACTCTCCGGGCGATCGCCGTCTTCGCTTGCGCCCCCTTCGCTTCCTGCTCCCCGGCACCACGGGGCGATTCCGCTGTGGCGGCCTCCTGGTGGAGCTCCAGACCGCGCGTCTGCTTGCCGCTGCCTCTGACCGCCCGGTGGAGGTGGTCACCTACCGGCAGCGGGAGGAGGGCCACGCCTTCCTCGACGACCTGCTCGCCGCCGAGCCGGCCCCGGGGCCGGCCCTCTGGATCGTCAGCTGGGGCTTTGATGTGCCCCGGCTGCTGCGGCGCCTGCAGGGGCGTCCGGTGGCATATCACGCCCACAGCAGTGGCTATGGCTTCTCCCTGCCTGCCGGGGTGCCGGTGCTGGCGGTCAGCCGCAACACCCTCGGCTACTGGGGCGACCGGGCGCCGCGCCATCCCCTCTTGCTTGTTCCCAACGCCCTCGAGCCGATGTGGCTGGCGCGCGGCGACTGCCAGCCGCAGGGGGCGCAGGGGCACAGGCGGCCGATCGACGTGCTGGTGCAGGAGCGCAAGAGCAGCCGCTATGTGCTGGAGCAGCTGGTGCCGGCCCTGCGCCAGCGGGGGCTGACGGTGGAGGTGCAGAGTGGCTGGGTCGACGACCTGGTTGCTCTGTTCAACAGCGCCTCCGTCTACCTCTACGACTCGGCCGACTACTGGCGGGGGCGGGGCGTCAGTGAGGGTTTCGGCCTGCCGCCGATCGAGGCCATGGCCTGCGGCTGCGTCGTGTTCAGCAGCCTCAATCACGCCCTGGCCGACGCCCTCGATCCCGGCCTGCTCGGCCATCAGATCGGCTGCGGCACCCTTGAGGCCGATCTGGAGCGGATCGCCGCCGCCGCGTCTGATCCGCGGGCCTGGCGGCCGGATCCCTCGAGGCTGGTGGCCCTGCTGGAAAGCTGTTCGGAGTCAGCGCTGCAGGCCCGCTGGCATCGGGGCCTGGAGATGATTGATCACCACTGGGATCGACTCCTGCGGGCCGGGTGTCAGCCCTTGCAGAGCGCGCCGCCCTGGCGTCTGCGGGCCCGGCAGCTGCGCTCCCGCCTGGCATCACACTGGCGGCGTTTCTAGGAGGTCGGCTGCGGCGCTGGCCCGCCAGGGGCGGATTCCGGGGACTGCCCCCATAGCGTTAGCCCGATGTGAACAGCTCGCTCAGCGCTTGAATCTGCTCTCCCGGAGCCGAACTTACCGGCAGCTGCGGGCCCTGATGGCCTACCTGCCGCCGGAGCGCCTGCGCCAGCTCAGACGGGTGGTGGCTTTTTCGGTGATCCCGGGCTTCGTGGATCTGGCCTCGGTGGCGGTGATCGCCCGCCTGATGGGCGCCCTGGTGGGGAGTGACATGGAAGACCGACTGCCGGGCGTGAAGGTGTTCGGCGGAGATTCCATCGATCAGAGCCTCTGGCTGATCGCCCTGTTCGCGTTGCTTTCCTGGATCGCCTCCTTCGGCAAGTTCGGGTTGCAGTACTTACAGCAGCGCCTCACGGCGCGGGTGTGGATCGATCTCTCCAATCAGATCCACGCCAATGTGTTGGCGCAGGGGTATGAATACCACCTGTCGAAGAGCACGGCCAAGCTCTCGACCATGGTGCTGAGCCACATCAAAAAGACATCAAACGCAGTGGTGAATCCACTCTTGAAGATGGTCGGCAGCATCTTCTCGATCCTGCTGCTCTCGTTCGGCATTCTTGTGATCGGACGCTGGTCGGCGGTAGTGCTGATCAGCTGCCTGGTCGGAGCGTACCTCGTCATTTCCCAGCTGATCACCCCTTATCTGCGCCACGCCACCAATCAAAAGCTTCGGCTGGAGTCGCGCACGGCCCACATCCTACTGGAATCCCTTGGCTCGATCCGCGACATCAAGCTCACCGCCTCGGAAAATCACTTCCGTCAGGCCTTCGTGCGCACCGGCGAGAAAGCCAAGAGTTATGCCTGGACCACTGAACTCCTGCCCACGATTCCCCGGGCCCTGATCGAACCCCTGGGCATCACTCTGATTTTCGCTGTGGGAGCTGTGCCGCCCCTGCTCAGCGGCGATCGCTCCGACATCCGTTCCATCCTGCCCTTCCTTGCTTCGCTGGCGGTGGCCGCCCTGCGCCTGACGCCACCCCTGCAGGATTTCTTCGCCTCGATGAACCAGCTGCGCGGCGGCCTGCCCGTGATCGACAGCACCCTGGAGTACCTACGGCTTCCCACGGGTAAGCCCGTGTTGGGGGATCCAGGCGTGTCCAGCCCCCAGGGCGTCTTTCCCAACCGCACGATCGGCCTGCAGGATGTCTGGTATGCCTATCCGGGTTCCAAGGACTGGGTGTTGCGCGGGATCGACCTCTCGATTCCGGTGGGGTCGCGCGTCGCCTTCGTGGGCTCCACCGGCAGCGGTAAGACCACCACGGCCCAGATCCTGCTCTCCCTGCTCGATTCTGGTCGTGGTGCGCTCACCCTTGATGGCATTCCCGTCTCCCCTCAGGACGTTCCGGCGTGGCAGGCCTGCTGCTCCCAGGTGCCCCAATTCATCAATTTGCTGGATGCCAGTGTTGTGGAGAACGTGGCCTTCGGCCGCAACGAGGAGGAGGTCGATCAGGACGAGGTCTGGGGGGCCTTGGAGGCGGCCCAGCTCGATGAATTCGTCAGCGAACTGCCCTATGGCCTGCACACCCCGATCGGGGAGAACGGCCTGCAACTCTCAGGCGGTCAGCGGCAGCGGCTGGCCCTGGCCCGATCGTTCTATCGCCGCGCCCAGTTCCTGTTGCTGGATGAAGCCACCAGTGCCCTCGACAATCGCACGGAAAATGAAATTATTCAGGCCCTGGAGGTGATCGGCCGCCGCTGCACCACCGTGGTGATCGCCCATCGCCTGTCCACGGTGATGCGCTGCGATCGCATTTATGAATTTGAGCGGGGTCGCATCAAGGCTTTCGGCACATTCGAGGAATTGCAGCAGCGCTCTGATAGTTTCCGCGATCTCGCCTCCCTAGAGCGTCGCCTGGTGAGCTGAAGCCGCTCTCCTATGCTGGTTTTGATGTTGTGGCGTTCCCGGCAATCATGTCCTTGATCCTGCTGGCCGGCCCCTGCGTGATCGAGAGCGCGGATCTGGTCTTCGAGATCGCCGAAAGGGTCAAGCAGATCACTGACCGGCTCGGCATCGACTACATCTTCAAGGCCAGCTTCGACAAGGCGAATCGCAGTTCCGGTGGTTCGTTCCGCGGCCCCGGTGTCAGCGAGGGACTGGAGGTGCTGGCCGAAGTCAAGCGCCGCACAGGCCTGCGGGTGCTCACCGACATCCACGAGAGCCAGCAGGCGGCCCCGGTGGCCGAGGTGGTGGACGTGCTGCAGATCCCTGCTTTCCTCTGCCGCCAGAGCGATCTGCTGCTGGCCGCCGCCGCCGCTGCGGCCGGCACGGACAAGGTGATCAACGTCAAGAAAGGTCAGTTTCTGGCCCCCTGGGACATGGCCCAGGTGGTGAAGAAGCTGCGCGATGCCGGTGCTGAGACCATCTGGCTCACCGAGCGGGGCAACAGCTTCGGCTACAACACCCTCATCGTCGATTACCGCAGCCTGCCGCAACTTCGCGACCTCGGCTGTCCGGTGATCTTTGATGCCACTCATTCGGTGCAGCAGCCCGGCGGCCTGGGCACCGCCACGGGCGGTCAGCGCGAGTTCGTGGCTCCCCTGGCCCGCGCCGCCGTGGCGGTGGGTGTGGACGGCCTGTTCATGGAGGTTCACCCCGATCCCGATCGCGCCCTCAGCGATGGGCCCAACATGGTGCCGCTGCATCGTCTGGAGCCGCTGCTGGAGCAGCTGCTGGCGATCCGGGAACCCCTGCAGCAGGGGCTGGCCGTCAGCAGCCTCTGACCCCCCCGCCCCCCGGTTTCCCCCTCCTGGCGTCCCCCTCCGTGATCCAGCAGCTCCACCGCTTCTGGTGCCACGCCAGCGGCCTGCGGCGCGTGCGGCCTCAGCTACGAGCGCTGCGGCTGCTGGTGCTCGATGTCGATGGTGTGCTCACCGACGGCGGTCTCTGGACCAGCGAGAGCGGCGAGGTGATCAAGCGCTTCGATGTGCGCGACGGTCTGGGGATTCGACTGCTGCAACAGGCCGGTCTGGAGGTGGCCTGGTTGAGTGGTGGCAAGAGCGGCGCCACCGAGCAGCGGGCCCGCTACCTGGGCATCACTCACGTGCTCACCGCCGTGAAGGACAAGCCGGCGGCCCTGGCGGCGCTGCAGCAGTCCCTGGGGGTGAGCGCCGCCCAGTGCGCCTTCGTCGGTGACGATCTCAATGACCTGGCCGTGCGCCCTGCCGTGGGTCTGCTGATCGCCACCGCCGATGCGGTGCAGCCGCTGCGGCGGCGGGCCGACTGGGTGCTCGACCGCAAGGGCGGCGATGGCGCCGTGCGGCGCCTGGCGGAGGAGATCCTGCGCGCCCGGGGAGAATGGCGGCGGCTGGCCGGCGAGGGATGGCGCGACCGCAATGACTGACTGCCAGGACGAATCGTCATGATGAACCGACGCATCGGCCTCAAAGCCAGGCTGCGCCTGACGGTTCTCGTGGGACTGCGCCGCGGCCAGCGGATGCTGCCCTTCTCCCGGCTGCGGGCCCTTGACCGAGATCAGTGGATGGCGTTGGCCGCCTATCGCGGCCTGGTGCATCAGGCCTTCGATCTCCGGCCCCTGGCGCCGCGCGTGAGCGCCGCCCTCTGGGACGAGGGCGCCTTCCACCCGTCCACGGGCTGCCGGCCGTTCTTCAGTCCGGCCCGGCGGGAGCTGGAGGACTCTTCCCATCACTATGGCCATGACATTCAGATCAAGCGCTATGCCGGCCTGCCGCTGATCGGCGTGCCGCTGCCCTGGCTTCTGGAGCACGGCCTCAAGGTGAGTCGCACCGCCAGCTTCGAGAGCCCCCGCGGCTGGAGTCGCGGCTACCTCTGCATGGGCCCGCGGCGGGCCAGCTGGTTGCGGGAGCGCTTCGGGGCGCCCGCCGAGGCGATCGGCCCCTGGATCGCCTACGCTCGCCCCCTGCTGGAGGCGGCGGCGATCCGCGAGCTGCGGCAGCAGCTCGGTCCCACCTTGCTGGTGGTGCTGGCCCACAGTTGGGACCGGGTGGAGCGCCGAATGGATCGCGGCGCCTGCATCGACGCCGTGGCGCGCCAGGCGGAGGTCGGCGGCTACCGCTCGGTGATCTGGCTGCGGCACTGGAAGGATCCGCAGCTCGACGGCCTACCGCCGTCGTGGATCGTGGCCTGTAACGGCCACCGTTCCAATCCATGGTTTCTGGACGCTCTGCGCACCTTGCTGGAGCTCAGCGACGGCCTAGTGAGCAACGCCTTCGGCACTCATCTGGGCTATGGCGTGGCCCTGGAGAAGCGCCTGCACTGGCTGCCGGTGCAGGCGGAGCAGGATCTCTCCCACCTCAGCGGCGCCAAGCTGGAGGAGGAGGCGACCGAGTGGGCCGAGCGCGAGCGACTCAGCGCCGAACTGACGGCTCGGCTGGCTCTGCCGGATCCGGCGGCGGTCACCGCCGCCGTGCGCGACCTGCTCACGCCCTACTGGGGCTTCGACTCCGTCCGCTCAGAAGCCGAGCTTAGGCGCCTGCTGCTGGTGCGCCCTTGATGACCCCGTTGCCGCCCTTCCCCAGCGTCGCCCCCTTCCGGATCGATCAGGTCATGGCGGCGCCGCTGGGGATGGCGCTGCTAGCCCTGGCCCAGCTGGCCTTGGCGGGGCTGATGAGCTGGGCGGCGCCGCGGGGCCGGCTAGGGCTGTGGCGCGCCGCTGCAGCGGCGCTGTTGCTGCTCGTGGCCCTGTTCTTCACCCTGGCCAGCTGGGGCAACAGCGACACCACCAAGCTCAGTCACTTTCTGGCCCTGGACCTGGCCCGGGTGCGGTGGGAGCCCTTCTGGGCGCTGCTGGCCCCCGTGGTGGTGCGTCTGCCCTATCGGATGGCCCTGGTGCACGGCCTGGTGGCGGCGGGTTACGCCGCCGCACCGCTGCTGCTGGCTCGGGCCTGGGGAGTGCGGGCCTGGGCCGGCTGGTGGAGCCTCCTGGTGGTCTGCAGCCCGCTGCTGCGTAACTTCCTGCAGAACGGCGTCAGCCGCCAGGCCCTGCTGACGCTGCTGCTGCTGCCCCTGCTGCTCTGGGCCGGTCGCCTGGTACGGCTGGCCCGGTGGCCCCTGGTGGCCTCCACCATCGGCGCGGCGACGGTCCACACCAGTTTCCCGCTCACCCTGCTGCTCGCCCTGCTGCCCAGGCTGGCCGCCGGGGGCTCGTTCGGGCGGCTCCGCTCCCTGTTCCGCTGGCGGCTGGTGTTGCCGCTGCTGGCTGGGCTGCTACTGCTGGCCCTGGTGGCCCCGAACGCTCTCGAGAAGTTGCGCGTCTACAGCGAGCGGGAGAGCTACTTCAACGGCTATGCCCTTGGCCTGGATGTGGCGCGGCTGCAGCTGAGCCTGGGCCTGGGGGGGCTGCTGGGCTGCTGGCGCCGCCGCCTGGGCTGGCGGCTGCTGCTGGCCTGTGACCGCAGTCGCCAGCTGGCTCTGTTCGCACTGCTGTTCTGGGTGCTGCAGAGTTTGCTCGCCACGGGCTGGATGGGGCCGATCACCAGCCGGCTGGCCGATGTGCTGGGCTTCTACCTGCTGATCCTCTGGCTGGCCTGGCTCGACCGCTACCGCTGCTATTGGGCGGCACTGCCCGCCCTGGCGATCACCCTCGACTACTGGCTGCAGGGTCGTCTGCTGAGCTCGCTCACCCTGGCCTGCGGGCTCAACGATGATTTCCTCTGCATCCCCGACCGCTGGCCCTGGCAGGTGAGGTACTGATTGACCCCAGGATGATCACCCCAGACTTTCCGCTCACCGCTCCCTACCGGATCGATCAATTCACGGTGGCGCCGCTGGCGATGGCCAGTGTGTTTCTGGTGCAGGTGCTGCTGGCCCTGTTGATTCAGCTGGCCGGGCTGGCGCCGCCGGGAACGGAGCGGCGCCGCCTGTGGTGGCCGGCGGTGACGGCGCTGCTGCTGAGCACGCTCGTCGTGTTCACCCTTGCCAGCTGGGGCACCAGCGATACGACCCGCTTCTCCCATTACCTGGAGTGGGATCCGGATCGGGCGCCACCCGAGCTTCTCTGGCGGTTGCTGCGGCCCGTGATCCTGCTGCTGCCTTATCGCATGGCGGCGTTGCATGGCTTGGTGGCGACGGGGTACGCCGCCGCGCCGATCCTGCTTGCCCGGGTCTGGGGGGCACCGGCCTGGGGTGGCTGGTGGGCGCTGGTGATCACCTGCAGCCCGATGCTGCGTGGCTTCCTGCAGAACGCCCATTCCCGCCAGGCCCTGGCGGTGCTGCTGCTGCTGCCGCTGTTTCTGCAGGCGGCGCGGCTGCTGCGGCTCCAGCGGCGCTGGCTCGGGGCCGGCGTGGTGGTCTCGGCGCTGGCCCACAACACCTTTGTGCTCAATCTGCCGCTCAGCCTCACGCCCTGGCTGCTGCGGCTTCCCGGGCAGCTCTCCCGCCTGGGGCGCGGACTGCCGCGGCGCCTGGCCGGCTGGCGCTGGCAGGAGTGGCGGCAGGTGGGGCGCCGCTACTGGCCCCAGCTGCTGGCTGCGGCGGTGGTGCTCGTGCTCTTCCTCACGGTGGCGCCGATCGCCCTGGGCCGCCTGCTGGACTACGCCCATGACGACTACTTCAACCGCTACCCCCTGCGCCGCAGCGTCGGCCGACTGCAGTGGGCCCTGGCCATCGGTCTGGTGCTGGCTTGCCTGCAGCGGCGGCTCGATCCCCGCCTGCTGTTGCGCTGCCCTCTCACCCAGCTGCTGCTGCTGTTCGGCCTGCTCTACATCTGCATCCAGCAGTCGATCGCCCATCTCTGGCTTCCCCAGATCACCAGCCGCCTGGCCGATGGTGTCGCCTTCTTCCTGCTGATCCTCTACCTGGCCTGGCTGGATCGTTACCGGGCCCACTGGTGCTTGTTTCCGGTGCTCTACGTCACGCTGCAGTACTGGCTGGAGGTGCGCCTGCTCTCTTCCGGCCAGCTGCGCTGCGGCCTCAATGACGACTTCCTTTGCCTGCCGGATCGCTGGCCCTGGCAGGTGCGCTACTGAGGTAGCGGTCCAGCCTGGCTCTTAGGGGCCGGTGAGCCGGGCCATGCGCGCCACCCGTAGCCAGCGATGCAGGAACTCCAGAGGGCGGCGCCGGTAAAGGGGGTTGCCGTGCCAGAGCGGTGCTAAGTGCAACCAGGCCACCTCGGCGCCGGTGAGTTGCCGCACCCCGTAGAGGGCGGAGGTGAGGCCGGCCACCACGATCCGCCGCTCGCCACAGCGCTCCCGCAGCAGCTGCACCAGCACCTCCAGGGCCACCGCCGAGCGCAGCGGTCCGGCCAGCCAGGGGCGCTGCAGCGGCCCGAAGCTGCCGTTCGGGGGGGCCTTGGGATGGTCGATCAGCAGCAGACGGTCACGGCCTGGATCGAAGCCGTGCCGACGCTCCAGCCGCCGCCGCCAGTCCTCCAGCACCGCCTGGGGAATGTGGCGCCCCGGGAACTGATGGGCCAGGTTGGGCACGGAGCACAGCCAAAGCGGCCGCTCGGGGGCGCTGGCGTCGAGGGCGAGGACCACCGCCGCGGCGGCCTGCGGGCGCTGACTTTCCACCAGCAGGGCGAACAGGCGGGCCCGCTCCGCTGAGGGCGCCGTGGCAGCGGCCTGAGGGGGGCGATGCCAGGCGGGCTGCCGGCCGCTGAGCACATAGCGCACGCGGCGCCCAGGCTCCGGGATCGGCCGGTTCAACAGGCTGGGCAGCAGGGCCCGCAGTTCGCGGGCGCAGCGGTAGTAGAGGCCGAGGCCGTCGCCGCAGACCACCAACTCCCCGATGCCGAGCCGCTCCACCACCGAGCGCTGGCCGCTCACCCACTGGTTGTTGAGCAGGGCCAGGTCCCACGGGCCCGCTGGCAGGTCGGCCTCGCGGCGGATCAGCTGGAGCCCCCCGAACTGGCCGGGATCTCGCTGGCGCAGCAGGGCGAACCAGGCCTCCATCGCCTGGTGCAGGCCGCCCAGGGCCACCGCATCCCGGGTGAGCACCCCGGTGATCAGCACGGCGATCCGGGGGGATGCACCCCGGCGCTCGCTGTTTTCGGGCAGGTCGGTGAGCACCGCCAGCTGATGCACCAGATGGATCAGGCCGCCGGTCAGTACCAGCTGGCGAGAATCAGTGGCTGCCGCGCTCACGGCGTGTCGGCGCCCAGCGGTTCGATCGGTGCCAGGCGCGGATCGAGGATCTTTGGCCCCATGCCCTCGAACTTGACGGCGATCGAGACCTTTTCGCCGCTGCCGAACAGGTGGGTGATGTGGCCTTCGCCGAAGGCGGCATGGCGCAGGCGGTCGCCCACGGCCCAGCTGCGGCCGGCGCTCGCCCCCGGGCGGCGGCGCACGGCATTGGCCGGCTGGCCCCCTTCGCCGCCGGCGGCCACGCGCCGGCTCTCCTCGCGGTCGACGCGGGTGAGGCGCTCGAGCCGCTGCTCGCGGCGGATCGCCGCGCCGCCGCTGTGGGGGATGTCCCCCTGCAGTAGTTCGGCGGGCAGCTCCGAGAGAAACACAGAGGGCACGGCCGGCTCCCGCATGCCGCCCCAGAGGCGCCGCTCGCTGGCATGGCTGAGGAACAGGCGCTCCTTGGCGCGCGTCAGGCCCACATAGCAGAGGCGGCGCTCCTCCTCGAGGGAGGCGGGATCGTCGAGGGAGCGGTAACTGGGGAACAGCCCCTGCTCCAGTCCCACCAGGAACACCACCGGAAACTCCAGCCCCTTGCTGGCGTGCAGGGTCATCAGTGTCACCCGGTCCTGGTCGGTGTCCTTGCTGTCGGCGTCGCTGGCCAGGGCCGCCGAAGCGAGGAAGTCTTCCAGGTTGCCCTCGTCGTTCTCCTCCTGGTATTGCAGGGCCGCGTTGACCAGCTCGTTGAGGTTGCGGCGCCGGTCCTCCGCCTCGTCCGTGCCGTCGGCGAGCAGTTCGGCCACGTAGCCGCTCTGCTCCATCACCCGCTGCACCAGCTCCGAAGGCGGCGCGTCCTGGAGACGGCGCTGCAGGTCGTTGATGAGCTCGCAGAACTGCAGCAGCCCCCGGGCCGAGCGGCCCCCCAGGGAGCGCACCGCCTCGGCGTCGCTGACCACATCCCAGAGGGGGATGCCCAGTTGGGCGGCGGCGTCGGTGAGCCGCTCGATCGTGGTCTTGCCGATGCCGCGCCGCGGCACGTTCAGCACCCGCAACAGGCTGACCGTATCAGCCGGGTTAACCAGCAGCTTCAGGTAGGCGAGCATGTCCTTGATCTCGCGCCGGTCGTAGAAGCGCAGGCCGCCCACCACTAGGTACGGGATGCCCCAGCGCACCAGCGACTCCTCCATCGCCCGTGACTGGGCGTTGGTGCGGTATAGCACCGCCATGTCGCCCCAGCGCAGCTCCGGGTGGGCGGCGTCGAGCATGCGCATGCGGTGCACCACCGCCTCGGCTTCGGCGATCTCGTCGTCGCAGCGGGTGAGGCTGATTGGTTCCCCCTCGCCCCGGGTGGGACGCAGCACCTTGTCGATCCGTTCCGCGTTGTTGGCGATCAGGGCGTTGGCCGCCTCCAGGATCGTGGCGGTGGAGCGGTAGTTCTCCTCCAGCTTCACCATCGTGCGGGTGGACGGGTCGGGGGCGCCGTCGCCGAAGTCGTCCTGGAAGCCCATCAGGATCGTGAAGTCTGCCGCCCGGAAGCTGTAGATGCTCTGGTCGGCGTCGCCCACCACAAACACCGAGCGCCCGTCCCAGGCGTCGAACGTCTCCGGATCCTGGCCATCGGTGACCAGCAGCTTGATCAGGTCGTACTGGGTGCGGTTGGTGTCCTGATATTCATCCACCAGCACGTGGCGGAAGCGGCGGTGCCAGTAGCCGCGCACCTGCTCGTTCTGGCGCAGCAGCTGCACCGGCAACAGCAGCAGATCGTCGAAGTCGAGGGCGTTGTTGGCCGCCAGGGCGCGGCGGTAGAGGCGATAGGCCTCGGCCATCTTGCGGTCCCGCAGCCCCTCGGCGTTGGCCTCCATCTGTTCGGGCAGCCAGCCCTGGTTCTTGGCGTTGCTGATCGCCCAGCGCACCTTCTTGGGCTCGAAGCGCTTCGGGTCGAGCTGCAGGTCCTGGGTGACGATCTCCTTGACCAGGCTCTGGGCGTCGTTCTCGTCGTAGATCGAGAACTGGCGCGTCCAGCTGAGCCCGTCAGGGTCCTTGAATTTGTCGATGTCGAAGCGCAGCAGCCGCGCGAACAGGGCGTGGAAGGTGCCGATCCAGAGTTCCTTGATCACCTCGCGGTAGATGCGGCTGCGCAGCTGCTTCTGCTCGATCGGCGCCAGGGTGCTCCAGGGCTGGCCGAACTGGCTCTGGGCCAGCTTCTGGGCCAGCAGCAGCTCCAGCCGCTCCTTCATCTCCCGCGCCGCCTTGTTGGTGAAGGTGACGGCCAGCAGATCGGCCGGATCGACGCCGTGGTGGCCGATCAGGTGGGCGATGCGGTGCGTCAGGGCCCGGGTCTTGCCGCTGCCGGCCCCGGCCACCACCAGCAGCGGTCCGGTGTGGTGATCCACCGCCCGGCGCTGGGCGTCGTTGAGGCCGGCCAGGAACGCCGAGCTGGGCGCGCCGGGGCCGGTCGCGGGGGAGGGGGCAGCAGCCATCGTCCGAGCCTAGGCACCTCCTTCGAAACGGCCTGGAGGGCCAGGCCTAGATTGCCGTCCAGACCTCGGTCTTGAGAGCTGCCGATGCCGAATCCCGTCCGGCCGATCCCGATCTTCATCGGCTACGACCCGCGCGAACGGGCGGCCACCAACGTGCTGATCGACAGCCTCTATCAGCACACCAGCCAGCCCCTGGCCATCACGCCGATCGTTACCGAGCAGCTGGCGGGGGTCTTTTCGCGCGAGCGGGATCCGAAACAGAGCACCGCCTTCTCCTTCACCCGCTTCCTGGTGCCCTGGCTGATGGGCTACGAGGGCTGGGCGATCTTCATGGACTGCGACATGCTCTGCCGCGGCGACATCGCCGAGCTCTGGAACCAGCGCCATGACGACTTTGCCGTGATGTGCGTGCAGCACGAGCATGTGCCCGGCGAGACGGTGAAATTCCTCGGCGAGGTGCAGAGCGCCTATCCGAAGAAGAACTGGAGCTCGTTGATGTTGCTCAACTGCGCCCGCTGCACGGCGCTAACGCCCGATTACGTGAACAGCGCCAGCGGCCTGGAGCTGCATCGCTTCCACTGGCTCGCCGGCGACCACGAGATCGGCGCCCTGGCCGACCGCTGGAACCATCTGGTCGATGTCCAGAGCGCGCCCGGCGCGGCGGCGGCGGACGGCGGACCGAGCCTGCTGCACTGGACCCTCGGGGGGCCCTGGTTCCGCGAGCAGCGCACGATGGGTGGGCCGCTGGCGGCCGAGTGGTTCAGCGCCCGCGACGAAGCCGTGCGGCTGTGGGACTGAACGGGGCTGCCGACCGCGCTGGCCTCAGCGTCGTCACCGTCTGCATGAACCGCCGCCAGCACCTGCTGCGCTCGGCTGCGGCGGTGGCCGCCGGGCCCTGGCATGACGAGCACTTGGTGCTCGACTGGAGCAGTGCTGTGCCGCTGCGCCGCGAGGACCTGCCCGCCGACCCCCGCCTGCGGCTGCTGCGGGTGGAGGGGGAGGAGCGCTGGAACCTCTGCCGCGCCTACAACTTCGCCGTGGCCTGCAGCCGCGGCGCCCGCCTGCTCAAGCTGGATGCCGACGCCTGGCCCACCGCGGCCTTCGACCCGGAGGATCCGGCGCTGCGGCTTCCCGGTGGCGCGGCCGGTGGCGGAGCCATCGCCGGGCCCCCGGCTGTCGGCCCTCTGTGCGCCTTCGGTTCGGGACCTGACGGCCGCAAGGGTCAGTTCCTGATCGATCGCGCCCTGTTTGAGGCCGTGGGGGGCTTCAACGAGCTGCTGGTGGGCTACGGCTTCGATGACAAGGATCTGCTGGCCCGGCTGCGCCAGCGCTGTGGCCATGGGGCGGCGGCGCGGCCGCCCGACTGGATCGCCGTGATTCCCCACTCTGATGAGGAGCGGGCCGAGCACGGGGCGGGCCGCGGGGGCCTGGCGGTCAGCCAGGGGCTGGCGGCGATGCGGGCGACGCGGCTGGCCAACCGCCTCCTGGCGGCCCACTGCCCCTGGGGGCCGGCGTCGCCCCGCTCCAGCTATCGGCAGGAGGGGGAGGCGCTCTGGCGGCTCGAGCCCGCTTCCCTGCCCCAGCCGCCCCGGGAGGTAGCGGAGGAGGCGGCCCACGCCCGCCGCATGACCTTCTGGGGCTTTTTCCTGGCCATCCCCGAGGTGTTCCTGGAGGTGCTGCCCTTCAGCCTGTTCCCCCCCGCCCGGGCGGGCCGCTGGCCGGTGCGCTGGTGGCACCGGCTCTGGTGGCACAGCGGCCGGCGCCTGCTGGCCCTGCCGGTGGGGTTGCTGGTGGCGGGCCGCGAGGCCCTGTCGGAGACCGGTCGATGAGGGGCCTGAGTGTGGTCACGGTCTGCATGAACCGCCGCGAGCACCTGCTGCCTTCCGCCGCAGCGGTGGCCGCCTGGCCCTGGCATGACGAGCACCTGGTCGTCGACTGGAGCAGTGCCGAACCCCTGCGGCGCGACGATCTGCCCGCCGATCCCCGCCTGCGGCTGCTGCGGGTGGAGGGGGAGCGGCGCTGGAACCCGTCGCGGGCGTACAACTTCGCCCTGGCCCAGGCGACCGGCGACTGGCTGATCCGCATGGACGCCGACTGCTGGCCCACTGCCGCCTTCGATCCGCCGACTCTGCTGGCGGGGGCAGCGGTCTGGGTGGGTACGGGCGGTGAGGGGCGCTACGGCCAGTTCCTGATGGCCCGGGAGCGCTTCGCGGCCATCGGCGGCTTCAACGAGGTCATGCGTGGCTGGGGCTTCGAGGACAAGGACCTGCGCGCTCGCCTGGAGATCCAGGCGGGGGTGCCCCTGGGACTGCTGCCAGCGGCGGCGATCGGCGTGATCGAGCACTCCGACGAGGAGCGCATGGGCCAGGTCCGGGCCGGGGCGGGGCAGGCCCTGCGCCGCAACCTCGGCCTGGCGACGATGCGCTCCTCCCGCCTGGGCAACCGTCTGCTGGCGGCCCACTGCCCCTGGGGCGCGCTCAGCTCCGTCAGCCGGTACCGGCAGGAGGCCCCCGATCGCTGGCGGCTCGAGCCCGGCAGCCTGCCCCGGCCCGCCGCCGAGACCGCCGACGAGATCGACCATGCCCGTCGTATGGCCTTCTGGAGCTGCTTTCTGGCGATCCCTGAGGTGTTCCTCGAGGAGCTGCCCATCAAGCTCGTTCCCCACTCCCGTCAGGGCCGCTGGGACGTGCGCTGGTGGCACCGGCTCTGGTGGCACAGCGGTCGGCGGGTTCTGCAGCTGCCGGTCTGGCTGCTGTCGCTGGGGCGGGGCCGGCTTGAGGGCCTGCGGCGCCCCGCTGATTCCTGAGCCGGGCCGCCGCCGGCTCGCTCCGCCCTGATCCGCCCACCGGTGCTTGCCGTGTTCCGCGTCACAATCGTCTCCAATGCCATCCACCTGGAGGCGGCCCGGCGGCTGCGGCGGCGGGAGGCGGACGCGGCCCAACATCGGCAGGCTCCCCGGCGGGCGGCCTGGCGCGACCTGTTGATCCATGAGCCCCGGCGCCTGCAGCTCAGCTCTGAGGACCGGCGGCTCTGGCCGCTGCGGCTGGCGGTGCGGCGGTCGGTGATGCTCGCCCTGCTGCCCCTGGCACTGCTGGGCCTGGTGGAGGAGCTGCGGCTGCCCCACCTGCGCCGGGTGGGCCGGGCCCTGCGGCTGCTCGCCCGCCGGGCCCGGAGGCTCTGTCTGATCGATGACGGCCTCGACCAGTACCGTGCGCAGCCCCGGGCGGTGGAGCCCCTGGCCTTTGCCGCCGGCACCCCCTGTTGGCTGTTCTCCGACGCCGTCGATGGCCGCGCCGCCTGGTGCCGCCGGTTTTCCCTGGGCGACCTGGGGCCGCTCTACACGCCGGAGGACTTCGCCCCTGGCCCCGGGCTGCCGCCGCCGCCGGCCGAGGGCCCGTGGAGCGCCCTGGTCATTGATGCCCCCGGCTTGGAACGCCTGGCGGAGGCGGGGTCTGAGCGCTGTGGCCTGCTGCCGCCAGGACCGCGGCTGCTGGTGCCCCATCCGGTGCGGGCCAAGCGGTGCTGGCCGCTGCCGCCAGGGCCTGGGGACCGGGAGCTGGCGAGACCGCCCGAACCGCTGATCGCCACCTTTACTGCCCTGGTGGTGGTGGGGGAGAGCATGACCCTGCTGGCGGCCCTGCGCCTGCGGCCGCAGGGCTCGCCGTTGCTGGTGGTGCTTCCCCGCGACAGCGACGCCAACCTGCGCCGCCTGGTGGCGGCTCGGGCGGCCCTCGATCCGGCGGTGCAGCTGATCTGAGGTGGTTCAGGCGAACTCCCGCAGCACCGCGCTGACGTGCGCGGCGGTAGCGTCCCAGCGGAAGCTGGCCGCTCTCGCCGGCCCCGCGGCGGCCAGGGTGCGGGCCAGGCCGGGGTCGCGGCCGAGCTGGCTGATCGCATCGGCGATCTCCAGCGGCGCGCGGGGATCCACCAGCAGGCCCGCGTCCCCCACCACCTCGGGCAGGGCGCCGGCCCGGGCCGCGATCACCGGTGCGCCGCAGGCCATGGCCTCCAGCGCCGGCAGGCCGAACCCCTCCCAGAGGCTGATCAGCAGCAGGGCCCGGCAGCGGTTGAGCAGGTCGAGCCGCTCCAGGTCGCTCACCCAGGGCAGCCAGTCGCAGCGGGCGGCGATGCCCAGCTCCACCGCCAACCGCTGCAGGGCGGGGGTGTAGCGGTGGTCGTGGGGGCCGACCAGCTTCAGCCGCAGCTCCCGGCCCGGATCCGGTACGGCGGCGAAGGCCCGCAGCACCCGGGCCAGGTTCTTGTGGGGATCGTGGCGGCCGAGCACCAGGACAAACGGCTCCCGCTCCAGCCCCAGGGGTCGCAGCCGCCCCGGGTCGAAACCCAGGCGGATCGGTACCAGGCGCCGCGCCGGCACCCCAAGCCGGCCATGCACCTCGCGGGCGGTGGCCTCGGAGTTGCACAGCACCCGTACCGCCCGGTGCAGCACCAGGGGCACGTAGGCCAGGTGGTAGGCCAGCAGTGGTCTGAGCTGTGGATAGCGCAGGGGCAGCAGGTCGTGGGCGAGCACCACGGAGCGCACCCCCCGCAGCAGCGGTGCCTCTGGCAGGGGCGAGAGCAGCAGGGGGGCGCCGCTGGCCCGCAGCAGCCGCGGCAGTTCGTTCTGGGTCCAGCGCAGCCGGGCGAGGTGGCCGCGGCGACCGTGCTCCGGCGACAGGCCGGCCGGAATCGCTCGGCTGCCGGGACGGACGTCGCCCAGGGGATCCAGCAGGGGCACCAGGTCGGGATCGAGGGCGGCCACCAGGTCGCGGGCCACCACGCCGATGCCGGTGGGCCGGCGGCTCAGGTAGCTGCCGTTGAACAGGGCGAGCGGGGCGTGGGACATCGGTTCAGGCGGGTTCCCGCAGCACCGTCAGCATCGCCCCTAGCACCGCCAGGCTGCGCTGGGGGTGCAGCGGCAGCCGCAGCAGGGTGAGCAGCAGCAGCCTCAGGACCCGCACCGCCACCACCCAGCCCGGGCAGTGACGCCGCAGGAAGCGCAGGTAGCTGAGGCTCGAGAGCTGCAGCCGCCGCGGCCCGGGGGCGGCGCTGCCGGTGCCCTTGCGGTGCACGATCGCCGGTGCGCTCAGCCACAGCACCGGCGCCCCCTGGCGGCCCAGGCGCAGGCAGAGGTCCATGTCCTCGTAGTAGAGGGGGAAGCCCGCGTCGAAGCGGGGCGCCGACCGGTGGGCGGCGGGGCGCAGCGCCAGGCTGCAGCCGCTCAGCCAGTCGACCGCCACGGGCTGCTCCGGGTCTGCCGCGATGGCGCTCGCCGGCTCGAGGCGGCGGCCACGGAAGTTGAAGCCGCGATCAAACCAGCCGCCGCTGGCCTCGTAGTCGCCGCGGCCGTCGGCCACGGCGGTGCCCACCAGGGCCCGCTGGGGCAGCTGGCGCAGCCGCTGGCGCAGCTGGGCCAGCTCATCGCCGCGGGGCAGGGCCGCATCGGGGTTGAGCAGCCACACCCAGCCCTGCCAGCTCTCCTGCTCCAGCGCCTCCAGTGCCCGGTTGCAGCCCGCCCCGAAGCCGTCGCCCTCGCGGCCCTCGAGGCGGCGCACGGGTAGGGGTGCCCCACCGCTGGCGGCCGCCGCCAGCGGCACCGGATCGAGCCGGGCTGACACGGGGCTGTTGTCCACCACCAGCCAGGCCTCGGCCGGCTCGCTCTGGGCCGACAGATCAGCTGCCAGGGCCGCCAGCACGGCCCCGCTGTGGTAAGACACCGTCACGACGACCAGCTGCTCGCTGGCGGCTAGCGGCCCGGGCTGGGGGGCCGCCTGGGTGCCGTGCTGGGGGAGAGTGGCGATGGGTGCGGCGTTGCTCTGGCCCGAGTGTCGCAGCTTGTTCAACGTATGACCGATCTCTCCAGCTGCGGCGTCTGCCGACTCCATGCCGAGCTCGCCGCCGTGGCTGCGGAGCCGGGCTCTCCCGACGGACCCGCGGGGCTGCTGATCGGCCGCTTCGGTCCCTTCCTGTTGCGCCACCATCCGCTGCCGGCGCCGCTACCGGGCTGGCTGGTGCTCGACACCGACCGGCACGTGGGTGGTCCGGCCGATTTCAATGACAGCGAGTGTGCCGCTCTCGGACCCCTGCTGCGTCGCACGTCGGAGCTGGTGCGGGAGCTCACCGGCTGCGACCGCGTCTATGCGATCACCTTCGGCGAGGGTGCCCGCCATTTCCATCTGCACCTGATCCCGCGCCATGGGGCCGATCCGGCCAGCGAGAGCTGGCGCGTCGCTGACCTTTACCGGGCGATGGTGGCCGGCGACCGGCCGCCCGCCGAGCCGGCCCGCGTGGCCGCGCTGGTGGGCCACGCCCGGCAGCTTGCGGCTGAGGGACGGCTTTAGGCTTAACCGCTGACCCTGGGGAGGAGCCGATGGGCGACGGGATGCGCTACGTGGTGGCGGTGCCGGCCCGGTTGGAGTCGTCGCGGCTGCCGGGCAAGGTGATGGCTGACATCGGCGGCAAGCCGATGCTGCGCCGGGTGCTGGATCGCTGCGGCCAGGCCCGCGCCCCGCAGGCGGTGGTGCTCTGCACCGACAGCGAGGAGCTGATCGCCGCCGCTGAGTCCTGGGGCTTTCCGGCGATCGCCACCAGCCCCGCCTGCTGCTCCGGCAGTGAGCGCATCGCTTCGGTGGTGGAGCAGATGGTCGACCTGGCCGGCGTGCCGGTCGAGCGCACGGTGATCCTCAACGTGCAGGGCGACCAGCCGTTCATCGATGCCGGTGTGATTGACGCGATGGCCGACGAATTCGAGCGGCGCGGACCCGCCGCCGAGGTGCTGACGCCGGTTTACCGCATGGGGGCCGACAAGGTGCACAACCCCAACGTCGTCAAGACGCTCGTCTCCGCCGACGGTCGGGCGCTCTACTTCTCCCGCTCCGCCATTCCCCATGTGCGCGGCGTCGATCCGTCCGACTGGCACGCCCATGTGCCCTTCTGGGGCCATGTGGGCATCTATGGCTACCGCGCCGAGGTGCTGGCCCGCTGGAACAGCCTGCCGGCTTCGCCCCTGGAGGGGATCGAGAAGCTGGAGCAGCTGCGGCTGCTGGAGGCGGGCATCGGCATCGGCACCTTTGCGGTGGAGGGGGAGTCCCTGTCGGTGGACACCGCCGAGCAGCTGGAGCAGGCCCGGGCGATCGCCGCCTCGACCGGGGACTGAGGCGTCCCGGTCGCAGCTGCCAGAGACCGATTCGGAATGGGGTTTCGCACCAAATTGGGGATCGGTCAAGCTATAATGATATCGTAGTATCAGCTTTATTTTGGCTGTGCGCGTTGGCGGTCGGCCGCCCGTCGACCCACGCTTTTGGCCATGGCACTTCCCATCCCGGGGTACATCGGCTGCGACCCGCACGAGCGCGCCGCCGTGAACGTGCTCGCCGACAGCCTGGTGCAGCACAGCAGCCGGCCCCTGGCGATCACGCCGATTGTGGCCGCTCAGTTGCCGGGTGTCCTGGACCGCGAGCGCCATCCCAGTCAGAGCACCGAGTTCTCCTTCTCCCGCTTCCTGGTGCCCTGCCTGCAGGAGCACCGCGGCTGGGCGATCTTCATGGACTGCGACATGCTCGCTCGCGGCGATATCGCCGAGCTCTGGCAGCTGCGCGATGAGCGCCACGCGCTGATGGTCGTGAAGCACGAGCACCTGCCCGGCGAGACGGTGAAATTTCTTGGGGCCGAGCAGACCCGCTACGCCAAAAAGAACTGGAGCTCGCTGATACTGTTTCAGTGCGAGCGCTGCACGGCCCTCACGCCGGAGTTCGTCAACGGCGCCACGGGCCTGCAGTTGCACCGCTTCAAGTGGCTCGCCGGTGACCACGAGATCGGCGCCCTGCCGATGGACCGCTGGAACCATCTGATCGATGTGCAGGCTCCGGCCGCGGGCCCGACGCGCAGGGCGGTCCGGCCCTGGTGCACTGGACCCTCGGCGGCCCCTGGTTTCAGGAGACCCGCCTGGCCGGCGGCGTGCTGGCGGCCGAATGGCTGGCCGCCCGTGAGGCGGCGATGCGCCTGTGGAGCTAAGCCTCAGCCCTTCGTCAGGCCGGCCTGCACCAGGTCGTGCAGGCGCAGCAGGCCCAGCATGCGCTCGGCCGCGTCGATCACCGGCAGCACGCCGATCGCCTTGCGGCGGTTTCGCTCCATCCGTTCGATCGCGCTGACCGCCAGGGTCTCGCCGCCCACGGTGATCGGGTCGGCGGTCATCAGATCGGCGGCGGTCAGGCGGCTCCATTGCTCCGGCCCGTGATGCTGCAGAGCGCGGCGCAGATCGCCGTCGGTGATCAGGCCCCAGATGCGTTCCTGCCTCTCCTGATGGGCCACCCAGCAGGCCCCCACCCCGTCGGCGGTGAGGTGGGCGATCACCTCCGGCAGGGAGGTGCTGGGGTGGATCGGCGCCAGCCGGGCCACGGGCACCATCAGGTCGGCAGCGGTGAGGGTCAGCTGTTTGCCGAGGGCGCCGGCTGGATGGTTGATGGCGAAGTCCTGGGGGGAGATGCCGCGGCGCTCCATCCAGACCGCCGCCAGGGCATCCCCGATCGCCATCGCTACGGCGGTGCTGGCGGTGGGGGCGAGGTTGAGCGGGCATACCTCCCGGTCCACCGAGCCGTCGAGCACCACGTCGCAGCCGCGCGCCAGGCGCGACTCCACCCGGCCCACCAGGGCGATGCGGGCCGTGCCGCGGCGCTTCAGGTGGGGCAGGATCTCCAGCAATTCCTGGGTCTCGCCGCTGTTGGAGAGCAGCAGGGTGACGTCGTCGGGGGCCACCACGCCCAGGTCGCCGTGCAGGGCGTCGAGGGGATTGAGGTAGATGGCCATCAGGCCAATCGAGGAGAAGGTGGCGGCGATCTTGCGGGCGACGATGCCGCTCTTGCCCACGCCGGTGATCACCAGCTTGGCCCGCCGGTCGGCGCAGGTCTCCAGCAGCTCCAGGGCCCCTTCCACCTGAGCCGTGTCCAGTCGCTGGGCGCTGGCCGCGATCGCGGCCGCCTCCTCGATCAGGCAGCGGGTGAGGGCAGACAAGGAGCAAGTCCGGGATGATGCGGCCATTCTCACCGCCCCGCGTCCGTGTCCCCCCAGTCCGCCCTTGCGATGCCGGGACTGCCGCCGACCCTGCCGGCGCTGCTGGCCAAGGCCGCGACAGGGGATCGGCTCGCTCTGGTGGGAGGAGCGGTGCGGGATCTGCTGCTGCATCGCGTCCACAACGACCCCTGGCGCGGCGTGCCCGACCTCGACCTGGTGGTGGAGGCGGCGGCTCCGGGGCCGGGGCCGCTGGCGGAGCCCGCTTCGGCACCTGCCCACCGGTTGGCGCGGCGGCTGCAGCAGGCACTCGGTGCCGGGGGCGTCAGCTTTTATCAGGAGCACGGGGCTTATGGCACCGTCGAACTGGAGCTGGTGCTTGAGCAGGGGCCGCTGCTGCTCGATGTGGCCAGCGCCCGCCGCGAGCGCTACCCCGAGGCCGGCGAGAACCCCGTGGTGAGTTTCGGCGGCCTGGAGGACGATCTGGCCCGCCGCGACTTCAGCATCAATGCCATGGCCCTGCTGCTCAGCGGGCCGGATCCCGGCCTGCTCGACCCCCATGGCGGCCAGGCGGATCTGGAGACGCGTCAGCTGCGGCTGCTCCACGCGGCCAGCCTGCGCGATGACCCCACCCGCATCGTGCGTGGAGCCCGCTACGCCGCGCGGCTGGGCTTCGATCTGGCGGCGGAGAGCCAGGAGCAGCTGCGCGCCACCCTGGCGGCCTGGCCCTGGTCCTGGCGTCCGGGGGACCCGCCTCAGCGGGCCCCCTCCGCCCTTGGCACGCGCCTGCGCATGGAACTGGAGCTGTTACTGGAGCGCGAGGCCTGGCCCCTGGCGCTGACGGCGTTGCAGCGCTGGGGTGCCTTGCCGCTGCTGGATGCGGCCCTGCAGCACGACCGCAGCTGGAGCCGGCGGCTGCGCTGGGCCGGGCGGCTCGGCCTGCCCCTGCTGCCGGCCCTGCTGATGGCGGCGGCGGAGCCCCTGGCGGTGGCCGAGCGGCTGCAGCTGCCCCATCGCCAGCACCGCTTGCTGGCCCAGGGCCTGGAGCTGCGGCGCCGCCTGGCGACGGCCGCCGCCGAGCCCGGCTTCGACCTCGGTTGGTCACCCTCGCGCTGGTCCGCCCTGCTGGAGGCGCCCGGCCTCTCCGTCGAGGCGGTGGCTCTGGCTTTGGCGTCCGGCTTTGGGCCGCGGCGACCCCTGCTGCGCTGGTGGCTGCGCTGGCGCCAGCTCGGCGCCGGCTGCAGCGCCGCCGAGCTGATGGCGGCGGGGATGGCGCCCGGCCCGGCCCTTGGCCAGCGTCTCCGGCAGCTGCGGGCCGAGCGCCTCGACCGCGAACGCCGTTGAGGCACCCTCAGCGGCGTTGTCCTGTTCTGATCCTGCCCTGTCTACGATCCGGCCGCAGTCGCGCCTTCGATGCCATGGCCAGCCTCACCGTTCTGAAGTTCAGCTCGGAGGACTGCGGCACCTGCCATCGCATGAGCAACTACGACTCCAAGGTGGCCGAGGAGCTTGGCCTGGCTTTCGTGAGCGTGATGCTGCAGGACACCGACACTTACCGCCGCTACCGCCGGGTACTGCTGGCCCAGTACCCCAACAAGGAGGGCATGGGCTGGCCCACCTATCTGGTGGTCAGCAACGTCGAGGTGGAGGGTGCGGCGGCGGTCGTCCAGGAGTTTGTGATTCACGGCGAGGTGAAGGGCGGTATGCCCAAGGGCGATTTCCGCCAGCGGCTGCAGGCGGTCCTGCCGGACGCCTGAGCGGCCGTCGATAGCCTGTTAACCGCTTTTCAGGTCGCCTTTGCCTTCCGTCCAGCGGTTGCCGGCCCCGCCACGGGCTCTGTTCCTGGGTCTCTGGCTGTTGGTGCTGGTGGGGCTGCTGTTGCGGGCCTGGGGCGCCGCCTCTCTGCACGGCAGCTATGACGCCGGCCTCGACGATCTGCTCTACGCCGGTCAGCGCCGCCTGGCCGGTGACCTGACCCATCATGACTTCGTTAACGGCACCCCGGCCGTTGCCCAGCTCCTTTATGCCCCCTCGGCTTGGCTGGTGAGCGAGGTGGGCAGCCTGCGGCCCCATCGGCTGCTGATGCTCGCCCTCAGCCTGCTGGGCGGGGGGCTTCTGGCCGCCAGCCTGCGTCAGCTTGCGCGGCTGGGCTGCCTGACCCTGCGGCCCGGCTCTCTGCTGCCCCTGTTCGGCGGCCTGCTCTATGTGCTGTTTGTGGCGCTGTTTCCGGCCGGCCTCTCCGGTCTGCTGGGTGGGTTCGCCAACGCCCTGCTGCTGCTGGCCCTGACCCTGATGCTGCGGGCTGTTGGCCGCCCAGCCGGCCTGGGGCGCCGATCGCGTCTGGAGCTGTCCCTGGCCGGGGCCGCCCTGTTGCTGTTGGTGCACGCGCAGCCCGATCTGCTCTCCTCCCTGCTGCTGGTAGGGGTTTTGCTGCTGGCGCTGGGGCAGTTGCGGCGGCCGCTGGCCTGGTTGGTCCCCCTCTCGGCCGGTGCGCTCATCGCCGAGGGGCTGCTCCTGCTGCCCTACCTGGCGGTGCCGGATGGGCTGGCCCACGCCTGGACCGGCGCCGTCCAGCTGCCCCTTGAGCGGATCCGGGAGCTGGAGCCCGAGGGGGGAGGGCTGGCTGAGCAGCTGGAGCGACTGCTGCGCATCAACGTGGCCGGCCTGCCGGTGGCGCTGTACCTGCTGGTGCCGGGTTTGGAACTGCTGCGTCGTGCTGCCCGGGGCCTCGGCGCCGGGGCGGCTGGAAGCGTCGCCCCCGATCCGCGGCCGTTGCTGCTGCCGGCGGCGGCCCTCCTCTTCCTGCTCGACGGCCTGCTCTGCCTGCAGCGGGGCTTCTCCGGCCGGGAGGACCAACAGCTGCTGGTGGTGCCCCTGGTCCTGCTGATCTGCACCGGCCTGGCCTCGCTTGAGAGCAGCCCCAGGCGCTGGCGGCGGGGGCTGGCCCTGGCCACCGTCCTGCTGCTTTCCCTGATCCTGGCCAACAACGTGCTGGTCTCGCCGCTGCTGCACCCACCGCGTGGCCCGCGGGAGTCCGTGCTGGCTCTGGAGCGCGACCGGGCGGCGGTGCGCCGCTATGTCCGCTCCCTGCCTGCGGTGGAGCGCTCCTTCACCGCTCCCCAGGACACAGGGCTGCACCGCGAGCTCAATCAACCGGCGGGCACCGTCGGCGTGGGCCCGCGCTGGAGTCTCGATCAGCAACAGCTGGCCCCCAGCTGGGCGACCCGCCGCCTCGGCCTGCCCAGCGGCCGCGACCAGGTCTGCCGCCAGCTCACGGCCCGGCCCACCCGGCATCTGGTCTGGCTGCGCACCGATCCGGACGGGCCTAACACCGAGGCCTTCCTCCGGGCCTGTCTGGCGGCCGACGTCGATGGCTGGGAGGAGATCAGCGACCAGCTGGACCTGCGCACTGGGGAGGTGAAGGTCTTCCGGCGTCGCCAGCCCCTCCCACCCCCACGGCCTCCGCTTGCGTCTCCGCCACCCTGGTGAACGGTGTCCGGTCCATGCGCGATAGTCTCGGCCTACCCGCGCCCCAAGGATGACCCCCGCCGTCGCGGACATCCGCTCGATTTGCTGTATTGGCGCGGGCTATGTGGGCGGGCCCACGATGGCGGTGATTGCCGACCGCTGCCCCCAGCTTCAGGTGACGGTGGTAGATCTCAATGCCGAGCGCATTGCAGCCTGGAACCACGACGATCTGGGTCGGCTACCGGTGTATGAGCCCGGACTGGATGCGGTGGTGGGCCGGGCCCGGGGCCGCAATCTGCACTTCAGCACCGCAGTCGACGACGCCATCGCCGCCGCCGACATGGTGTTCCTGTCGGTGAATACCCCCACCAAGAGCCGTGGTGTGGGCGCCGGCCAGGCCAGCGACCTGCGCTGGATCGAGGCCTCGGCGCGCCAGGTGGCGGCGGCGGCCAGCGGCCATACGATTGTGGTGGAGAAGAGCACCCTGCCGGTGCGTACCGCCGAGGCAGTCAAGGCGATCCTGGCGGCGGCCCAGGGCGATGCCGGCGGCAGTAAGACGTTCTCGGTGCTCTCCAACCCTGAGTTCCTGGCCGAGGGCACGGCGATCGCCGATCTCGAGGCCCCCGACCGCGTGTTGATCGGCGGCGAGGACGACCAGGCGATCGAGGCCCTGGCGGCCATCTATGGACATTGGGTGTCGGGGGAGCGGATCCTGCGCACCAACCTCTGGAGCAGCGAGCTCAGCAAGCTCACGGCCAATGCCTTTCTGGCCCAGCGCATCTCCTCGATCAACAGCATTGCGGCCTTGTGTGAAGCCACCGGCGCCGACGTGCGCGAGGTGGCCCGGGCAATCGGCAGCGATTCTCGCCTCGGCCCGAAGTTCCTGCAGGCCGGCCCCGGTTTCGGCGGTAGCTGCTTCCAGAAAGACATCCTCAATCTCGTCTACCTATGCCGCCACTACGGTCTCGAGGAGGTGGCCCGCTACTGGGAGCAGGTAGTCGATCTCAACACCTGGCAGCAGCAGCGCATCGCCCGCAAGGTGGTACTGAGCCTGTTTGGCACCTTGACGGGCAAGCGGCTGGCGGTGCTTGGCTTCGCCTTCAAGGCGGACACCAACGACACGCGCGAATCACCGGCGATCCGCATCTGCCGCGACCTGCTCGAGGAGGGAGCCGAGCTGGCGATCGTCGATCCCAAGGTGGACGCCGGCCAGATCGCCGCCGACTTGGGCCAGGCTCCCGGCCCTCTGGGCTCCACCACGGGCCTGGTCGGTGTCGGCGAGGGGACCTGGGCAGCCGCTGCCTCCCCCCTCGAGGCGGCCCGTGGCGCCGATGCGGTGCTGATTCTCACCGAGTGGCAGGCCTACCGTCACCTCGACTGGAGCGCCCTCGCCGCGGTGATGCGCCGCCCCGCCTGGCTGTTTGACGCCCGCGCCGTCGCCGATGCTGCCGCTGCCCGCGCCGCCGGGCTCACGGTCTGGCGCGTGGGGGAGGGCTGAGCGATGGCGCCCCATTCCGTGCATCGCAACCTGGTGACCGGCGGTGCCGGCTTCCTCGGCTCCCACCTCATTGATCGGCTGATGAACGCCGGCGAGGAGGTGATCTGCCTCGACAACTACTTCACGGGCCGCAAGGTCAATGTGGCCCACTGGATCGGCCATCCGAGCTTCGAGCTGATCCGCCATGACGTTACCGATCCGATCCGCCTGGAGGTGGATCGGATCTGGCACCTGGCCTGCCCAGCCTCGCCGGTGCACTACCAGTTCAACCCGATCAAGACCGCCAAGACCAGCTTCCTCGGCACTTACAACATGCTGGGGCTGGCCCGCCGCGTCGGTGCCCGGCTGCTGCTGGCCTCCACCAGTGAGGTCTACGGCGACCCGGAGGTGCACCCCCAGCCCGAGAGTTATCGGGGCTGCGTCAACACGATCGGGCTGCGTTCCTGCTACGACGAGGGCAAGCGCATCGCCGAGACGCTCTGCTTCGATTACCAGCGCATGCACGGCACCGAGATCCGAGTCATGAGGATCTTCAACACCTACGGGCCACGCATGTTGCCCGATGACGGGCGGGTGGTGAGCAACTTCATTGTGCAGGCGCTGCGCAGCGAGCCGCTTACCCTCTACGGAGACGGCAGTCAGACCCGCAGCTTCTGCTATGTGGACGATCTGATCGAGGGCATGATTCGGCTGATGAACGGCGGTCACGTCGGGCCCATCAACATCGGCAATCCCGGCGAGTTCACGATTCGACAGCTGGCTGAGCTGGTGCGGGAGCGGATCAATCCGGAGCTGCCATTCCTCGAGCAACCGCTGCCGCAGGATGATCCGCTGCAGCGCCAGCCGGTAATCGACCTTGCACGGCGGGAACTGGGCTGGGAGCCCACCATTCCGCTGGAGCAGGGTCTGGAGCCCACGATCGCCTACTTCCGCCATCGGCTGGCTGAGGGCTGAGCGTCGCCAGGCCTCTGCGGCCGGGCCCCACGGCAAACTGGCCGCCAGTGCGAGATGGATCGTCCTTGGAACCGCTCCAGAGCCTGCGCGGCATGGTCGACCTGCTGCCGGAGCAGACCCCCGTCTGGCAGCGGATCGAAGCCACGGCCCGGCAGCATTTCCGCCGTGCCGGCATCGCCGAGATCCGCACCCCGCTGCTGGAGGTCACCGAGCTCTTCGCCCGAGGCATCGGCGTGGCCACCGACGTGGTGGGCAAGGAGATGTACAGCTTCCTTGATCGCGGCGAGCGCCACTGCACGCTGCGGCCGGAGGGGACGGCCTCGGTGGTGCGGGCGGCGATTCAGCACGGCCTGCTCAGCCAGGGGGCCCAGCGGCTGTGGTACGGCGGGCCGATGTTCCGCTATGAGCGGCCCCAGGCGGGTCGCCAGCGCCAGTTTCATCAGATCGGCCTGGAGTTTCTCGGCCTTGCCGATCCCCGCAGTGACGCCGAGGCGATCGCCATCGCCTGGGACCTGCTGGCGGGGGTGGGGCTGGCCGGGCTGACCCTGGAACTCAACTCCCTCGGCAGCCACGACGACCGGGTGCGCTTCCGTGCCGCGCTGGTGGGCTGGCTGGAGGAGCGCCGCGACCAGCTCGACCCGGATTCGCAGCAGCGGCTGGTGAGCAATCCGCTGCGCATTCTCGATTCCAAGAATCCCGCCACCCAGGCCCTGCTGGCCGAGGCGCCCACGCTGGCGGCGGCCCTGGCGCCCGAGAGCCGGGAGCGTTTCGAGCGGGTGCAGGAGGCCCTGAGCCGCCTGGAAATTCCCTTTGTGCTCAACCCCCGCTTGGTGCGTGGTCTCGACTACTACGGCCACACCGCCTTTGAGATCACCAGCAGCCAGCTGGGCGCTCAGGCCACGGTGTGTGGGGGGGGGCGTTATGACACCCTAGTGCAGCAGCTGGGTGGACCGGTCACGCCGGCGGTGGGCTGGGCCCTGGGCATGGAGCGGCTGGTGCTGCTGGCCCAGGCGGCCGACGGCCCTGCGTCCCAGGCGGCGCCGGCCCCTGATCTCTACGTGGTCAGTCGCGGTGCGGCGGCCGAGGCCCTGGCGCTGCCCCTGGCGCGCCGCGGCCGCCGGGCCGGTCTGGCGGTGGAGCTCGATTTCAGCGGGGCCGCCTTCGGCAAGCAGTTCAAGCGGGCCGACCGCTGCGGCGCCCGCTGGGCCGCCGTCATCGGCGAGGCCGAGGCCGCCGAGGGGGTGGTGGTGCTTAAGGACCTGCGGGCCAAGGCCACGGCCGATCGGCGCCTGACGGCCGAGGCGCTGCTGGCCTGGCTACGGGAGTCCGGTTCGGCCTGAGCCAGCCGGCGCCGGCCGGCGGGGGCAACAAAAACCGGGGCCCCACAAAAAAGCGGGTCCGTTGGGACCCGCTGGTAGGGAATGTGTGAGGTGATGGGGGGCGAGGATCTGCGAATCAGGCGGAACCCACGCCCACGTAGGCGCCGTAGAAAAACAGGCCTACCACGAACAGGACGGCCATGCCACCGGCGGTGGCTACGAGCCACAGGGGCAGGACGCCCTCGGTCCAGCGGCTCTTCCAGGCCACGGCCGGACGGCCATCGGGAAGGCGATCAGGGATCCGGCCGTCAGGAAGGTTGGATTTCTTGCCGCTCATCGGGAGTCCTCCGGATCAATTGAAGAAGTAGCTGGAGAAAAGCACGCCGGTGACGAACACGAACAGCAGGCCCAGGTAGAGGCTGGTGCGGTTCAGTTCAACCGGCAGGTTGTTGGGGTTGTCGTTGCGTTGCAGGCCCATGATTGAAGGGTGACGGAACTCAGCGGCGGACAAACTGCATGGCCGCCAGGGCGCCCAGGAAGAACACCGTGGGGATGCCGAGGGCGTGGACGGAAAGCCAGCGCACCGTAAAGATCGGGTAGTTGCGAGGCGTGGTGGGGGAGGACGACTGGGTCATGGTTTATTGCAGGCGCTGATCAAGTTGGGACTTGCCTTCGTAGCGCTGGCTCACGACCGGAGCCTTGCTCTCTTGGGCCTGGAAGTAGGCGTCGGGGCGGGGCGTGCCGAAAGCGTCGTAGGCCAGGCCCGTGGAAACGAACATGAAGCCGGCCAAAAAGATGGCGGGCAGGGTGACCGCATGGATCACCCAATAGCGGATGCTCGTGATGATTTCGAAGAACGGACGTTCTCCTGTGGAGCCGGCAGCCATGGCGACAAGCACTCTGCATGTCCATCCTAAGGGGCCGTCCGCAGCTCCCGGGAGTGCGGCGCTGGCTTGGTTACAGAGGGACGCAGTTGGCCGCCGGGGCGGGCGGCCAACTCAGCCCAGCCAGCGCAGCAGCACGCCCCGCTCACCCAGCACGAAGCCCTTGCCCTGAGCGGCGAAGGCGATGCGGGTGAAGTTGGTGGCCTGGGCAGAGCCCACGGGATCCTTCTGCCAGGTCTTGCCGCCGTCGGCACTGCTCAGCAGCGTGCCGCTGCCGCCGCCGGTCCAGAGGGTGCCGCTGGGATCCCAGGCCAGGTCGAGGTAGCCGAAGCCGTTGGTGATCGGGATTACCGCCTTGCCCCAGATTTCTGGGGTGGCGGCATCGGGGTTGAAGCGCAGCTGGGCGCCGCGGGCCACCATCCAGAGATTGCCATCGGGCTGGAAGCCCATCGACTGCAGCCGCTGGCTGCTGACCCGCTGGTGCACCTGCCAGGTGGCCTGGCCCGGATCCCAGGTGGCGAAGAAGTTGCCCAGGCCGCTGACGCTCACGTAGCGGCCGTCATCGGCCCGGCGCAGGTCGCGCACGGCGCCGGCGGCGTCACTCACCAGGGCCTGCCAACTGGAGCCGGCGTCACCGGTGCGGTAAACGGCCCCCACGTTGGTGGCCAGTTCGGCGCTCTTCGGCCCCAGGGCCGTGACCAGATAGGGCTCGCCGGGCAGCTTGGTGTCGAGGAACAGGCGGTTCCAACTCTTGCCAGCGTCGGTGCTATGCAGCAGCAGGCCGGGCTGGCCCACGATCCAGCCCTCATCGCCGCGGAAGTCGATGCTGATGAGGCGGAAGTTTTCCTCCTCGGGCAGCTCGAGCGCCCTGGGCTGCCAGTGGGCACCGCCGTCGTCGGTCTCCATGATCAGCCGGTTGCTGCCCACCAGGAAGCCGTGGCGGGCATCGGTGAAGGCCACATCCAGGGGATTGGACTTGGTCTCCAGGAGAACGGCCTGCCAGGGGCTGGCGGCGGCCATCGGCAGTCCGGTGGTCACGCAGCCGCCCAGGCCAAGCCCCACGGCCATCACCAGAACGAGGCTGAGCAGCGGGGAGAGCAGCCAGGAGAGAGCTCCGGGCCAGGAACGGGTGGGGGTCGGGCGGTTCACGGGTTCAGCGCAGGGAGTAGAGCGAGAGGAAGAAGGCGATCGCTAGGGCGAAACCGCCGAAGATCAGCACATTCTTTTGGCCGGGGGTGAGGCGGTTGACGCCGAGACCGAAGTCGAGGTTCTCCTCGAAGCCGCTGGGCTTGTTGCGGGGGCCGATGTCCTTGAAGGCCCCCACTCGGCTGCGGCAGACGGGACAGCGGAAGCCGACTGGATCGAGCGCGCTGAAGGGGGTCTCGGGGGGGATGCCGAGTTTGCGCACGCCCTCGCTTGGGTCGTAGACGTAGCCGCAGCTGCGGCACTCGAAGCGGTGGGTGTCCGGATCGGTCTCGGGAGCCTTGGGGGCCGCAGGAGTTTGGGAGGCCTCCGGCGTCTCAGAGGCCTCCAGGGTTTCAGCGACCTCCCCGGGTAGTGGCGGCTGGGGGGCGTCGGTCGGGGATTCCGTGCTCATCCCAGGGCCGTTCGGAGGTGCCGGGACTCTATCGAGGCCGCCTTCCGGTCAGGGCGCGTCGCGGCAAGCCGACGGGATCGGGCCGCGGATGCCAGACTACGCCGCATGTTGGACCAGCCCGATGTTCGTGCTCTCCGGCTACGACGCCTT
>CAIRWM010000075.1 GCA_903882285.1 uncultured cyanobacterium | reverse complement strand
TCGGTGGCCTACATGCTCAAGCACTCCCACTTCTACGAGCCGCTGCCCGACAAATACATCGACTCGGCCTTCCTCGATCGCATCCATGCCTTCAACCCCGGCTGGGAGGTGCAGCCGGTACGCCATGAGCTGTTCTGCACCGGCTACGGCTTTGTGGTGGATTACATCGCCGAGGTGCTCAAGCACCTGCGCACCGAGGACTACACCGGCCTGTACAAGCCTCACTTTGAGATCAGCTCGGAGATGTCCACCCGCGACCAGACCGGCTTCGAGAAGACCTTCTCCGGGCTGATGAAGATCATCCACCCCGATGGCAAGGCCACCCCGGACGAAATCGCCGAGCTGCTGGAGTTCGCCATGGAGTGTCGCCGGCGGGTGCGGGAGCAGATCCTGCGCATCGACGACACCTTCAAGGCCAACGACTTCGCCTACCGGCCTCTGGCCGGTGGCGTTGCGGTCACGGTGCTCACGCCTGAAGAGCAGCAGTATCCGGCCTTTGCTGGGCTCAGGCCCCTTCACCCCGAAACTGCTCCGGCAGCAGCTGATGACCATGCTGCGGAGGCTGCTGCCTCAGAAGCACAGGCCAAGGCGGCCGGAGCCAAGGCTGCACCAGCTGCATCCTCCGATGCACCGGGCTCTGCCACCGCAGAACACAGGGAGGTAGCGCCTACCACCAGTGCTCCGCGGAAGGAACAGCATCTGGTGGTGCCGGAAAATGCCAAGGGCTGGAGCTACCGCCGCCTCTTTGCCGATTACCTGCAGGGCTGCAGCGGCATCATCATCCGCGACCCCTACATCCGTGCCTTCCACCAGGTCCGCAACCTGGTGGAGTTCCTGCGCATGGTGAATGAGATCACCCCGGTCGGCGATGAGGTGTCCGTTCACCTGATCACCGGCTCGGATCAGGAGACGCTCGAAAAACAGGTGGAGAATCTCGGCCAGGTGCAGGACTCCTTCGCCGGAACCAGCATGCCGTTCACCTGGGAGGTTGATGCCAGCCCCAATTTCCACGCCCGGAGCATCACCACTGACCACGGCTGGAAGATCACCCTCGACAGAGGTTTCGATCTATTTCAGTGGTTCGAGTTCTCCCCCTTCAATGCCGCTGCTGTTATGCAGGAAGCACGGATGGTGAAGGGCTGTGAGGTCAACTACATCCAGACCAACGTCTAAATTTCAGTCGTCCTGCTGAGCCACCATCCAGACCCGTTTTAATGGCAGAGCGAGCTGGTTCTCCTCCCGTAGCTGGTCGAAACGTGCAAAGAGCTTCTCCAGCAGCTCCTTGCGGCTCCAGCCGCGCAACCGGAAGAAGTCTCGTGCCAGCTCCTTCTGGACATTGGGTGCACGGCGACAATTAGATAGGCGCCCGCCTACGTAGTTGACACCAGGCAAACAAGATAACGGTCAAGGCCAATGCCGCCAGCCTGAAGAAGTTCTATGCCTTCATGGCTGAACGAGGGCTGGTCAAGCCTGAGGAGCATGCCACGCTGAAGCAGCAGATCAAGGACGAGCTGCCGGACTGGCTGGGCGCTGTCGAGAGATACAACGACCCGGATGTTGACCTCCTTGAGGATGGCTGGCCGATCTGAAAAGGGAGTGTGCCCCGCAGCCATAGCTGATGTCGTGATGCGGCTGCAGGCTGGTCGCGACCGATGACCTCAGACGGACTGGTGACCAGCTTGGTGCTGCACTAAAAACGCTTCGATCAAGTCGTGTTGACGCTTTTGCAGGATCCGATCGGCGATCGTTGCGGCCTCCTCGAGGACCTGGAATCACTTGCGGAAGGCCCGGGTGAGGCTTTTCCAGCTGAAGCCGGGGGAGAGCCCGCAGGCTGCTGTAGAGCAACGGATCTACGCAAAGCAAAGCCATGCGCTGATGGATCGGAAGGCTGATAAGCAAACCCGCCAGATTCAACGCTGAATGCCCAACTGGCCGTACAGCCGCGGGAGGACAGCCATGCCTGCAACCCCCACACCGGCCCCGGAGCGGAGGACGGCCGTTGCCGACCGGAGCCCTGCGGTGCTCCAAGCGCAGTGTTCCAGGCTTGGCCGGCTCACCTGAAGGACTAACAGGTTTGGCATCGGCAGCCGCAGCGCTTGGTCCGCCTGCGACGTCATGCTGATCCCATCGGTTCCGTGTGACCATGTCATCCGCAGGCTCTGCTTTCGCCCAGCTTCACCAGCACCTGCATCAGACACGCCTGCTGGGCTCAATTAGCAGCGCCCTCTACTACGACCAGAACACCGTGATGCCGGCTGCCGGTGCGTCCTGGCGCGGCGAGCAGCTGGCTCTACTGGCCGGCCAGCTCCACGAACGGCAGAGCAGTGCGGAATACGCCGAGCTGGTGGCGGCAGCGGAGAGCGAGCTCGACGCGGAAGTCTCACCCGAACGCCGCCGCAACCTGCAACTGCTGCGCCTGGAGCTTGAACGTCAGCGCTGCCTCGATCCGGCCCTTGTCAGTGCGCTGGCCAAGGCTCAGTCGCGCGGTAACGCGGTGTGGCAGGACGCCCGCAAGCGGAACGATTTTTCGGCCTTTGCCCCGGCCCTCCAGGAGCTGATCGCCCTGCGCCGCCAGCAGGCAAGCCAGCTGGCCGCTGCCGAACCGGTGCCGCGCAGTTCCTGGGAAATCCTGGCCCAACCCTTTGAACCCGACATCAGCAAAACAAGGTTGGCCGAGCTGTTTGGGCCTCTGAAGGATGAGTTGCCGGCGATGCTGGACCAGGTGAGGGCCATCGGCAGTACCCAACCCCCTGCCATCGATCTGCCTGAGGCTCTGCAGGAGCAGCTCTGTGGCGATCTGCTCGACAGCTGGGGCTACGACCCCGCGCGATGCCAGCGCTCCCGCTCAGCGCACCCCTTCTCCTGCACTGTTGGTCCCCAGGACTTCCGCATCACCACTCGGGTGGTGCCGGGCCAGCCCCTCTCGGCGTTTCTGGCCACTGCCCATGAATGGGGCCACTCGCTCTACGAGCAGGGATTGCCCCGTACCGACGACCACTACTTCCCCTGGCCCCTTGGAGAAGCCACGTCCATGGGAGTACACGAGTCGCAGTCGTTGTTCTGGGAGTGCCGAGTGGCTCGCAGCCGCGCGTTCGCTGAGCGCTGGCATCCCCGCTTTTGCTCCGCCCTGGGCAGCGATCCCTGGTCCGGCGCCCTCGGCTTCTGGCGTGCCCTGAATCCCCTACGGCCCGGCCTGATCCGGGTGGAAGCCGACGAGCTCAGCTACTGCTTGCACATCGTGCTGCGCTTTGAGCTGGAGCTGGCCCTGCTCGAACAGGAGATGCCCGTGGAAGAGCTACCACAACAGTGGAACCAACGGATGCAGGATTTGCTGGGAATCCAGCCCCAGACTGACTCTGAGGGGTGTCTTCAAGATATCCATTGGGCAGAAGGGCTCATGGGTTATTTCCCCTCTTACGCCCTCGGACACCTCATTAGCGCCCAGCTTTCGGAGACGTTTGAGCAGACAAATGGTTCAATCCAGGCCATGATCAGCGCCGGAGACGAATTCCAGCTCCAAGCCTGGCTCGGCCAGAATGTCTGGCCGCTCGGCCGCTCGATCAATGCGGAAGAGCTCGTCAAGAAAGTCACGGGCCGCCCCCTCAGCGCCCAATCCTTTTTGACGTACCTCCGGACGAAGGTGGCCGAGCTCCAGTAAGAGGTGAATTAACGCTACTCATCCGGTCCTATCTTCGCCGTCTCAGACCTCAGAACCCAGACGGTGCAGCAGATCAGACCATTTCTACGTCGGTTGCAACTGACTTGAGGGGCTGTTCGGCTATTTCCCCTCCTATGCCCTCGGTCACCTGATCAGCGCCCAGCAGGCCGAGGCGGTGGAGACGGACCTGGGGCCGATCGGGCAGCGCATCGCCGGCGGCGACAGCGAGGCTCTGAGGGACTGGTGGAGCGAGTGAGCGGTCAGCCCCTGTCTGCCGAGCCCCTCCTCACCTACTTCAGGGCCAAACTAAACCCTCTGTCGACCTGAGCCTCAAGCGGAGAGCGACGGGATGGGGGGTGAGAGCGGAGAGGAGTCACACCGGGTGCCAACCGGAGAACCATCTGTCCCAGCAGGAGACCGGCCTCCCGCGTTCCCTAGGATATTTCAGCAATTTGAGACCCCATGGCGAACATCGATCACGCCCCCAGCCGCACGATGCTCAACTTGCTGCACGTGCTGCCAGCCTTCGCCGATGAGGCCGAACTGCGTCTCAACACGATCGTGGAGGTCAACTCCATGACGATCAACAAGTACGAGCTGATCACCGAGACGGGTCACCTCAAGCTCGACCGCGTCGGCTACTCCTCTCTCTCCTATCCCTTCGCCTACGGCTGCATCCCCCGCACCTGGGACGAAGACGGCGATCCCCTGGATATTGAGATCGTGGGCGTCACCGAGCCTCTGGTGCCGGGAAGTGTGGTGGAAGCACGCATCATCGGCATCATGACCTTCGACGATGGTGGTGAGGTCGACGACAAGGTGATCGCCGTACTCGCAGACGACAAGCGCATGGATCACATCACCAGCTACGAGCAGCTGGGCGCGCACTGGCTCAAGGAAACCCAGTACTACTGGGAGCATTACAAAGACTTGAAAAAGCCGGGCACCTGCCGGGTCAATGGCTTCTTCAACAGCGCCGAAGCCGTGCGCATCATCAAGGAGTGCGAAGAGCGCTACCTCCAGACGATCCAGGCCAAACTGGTCAACTGATCTCAGCTTGGCTACAACCGGCCCACTGTTTCTCGTTACTCCTGGTCCCGATGCCGCGCCCCACACCTGCCCCATTGAAGCCCGGTCGCGTCACACTGCTGCCCACGGTCCTGTCCATGGCCGCCCTGGCCCCTCTGGTCACCTTCATGGCGCCTGGAAGGGCCATCGACGCGCCGCCGCCGCTGCCGCCTGTCAGTGCTCCCCTCCGGGCCCCCGCCACTACCGGCACCCTGCCCACCAAGGCCGTCACCAGCTCGGCCAAGCAGACCGGCACCAGCACCACTGGTACGGCGGGGCCGCTGCGGCCGATGAGCATTCCCCAGGGCACCGTGGCGGTCAGCAGCACCCGGCAGATCGTGCTCGAGCTGGGCAAGCGCCAGATCAGCCTGATCGATGGCGCTCAGGTGCTGGGCAGCTGGCCCGTAGCGATCGGCGATCCCGCCACTCCCACCCCCACCGGGACCTTCAAGGTGCGCAACAAGGTCATCAATCCCCAGTACCAGAGCACAAAGAGCGGCAAGAACAACCCCACCATCGGTCCTCAGGGTCCGCTGGGTGATCGCTGGATCGGCTTCCACTCGACCGCGAAGGACCAGTTCGGCATCCACGGCACCCCCAGCGCCTGGGCCTGGACCGTCAACTCCCGAGCCGCCGTCTCCCACGGCTGCGTTCGCATGCTCACCCCCCACGTCCGTGCCCTGTTCGAACAGGTCGACGTGGGCACCCCGGTGATCGTCAAGAACTGAACCCCCCTGGGAGAAACAGTTGCTTCCCGCAGACCCGAAGACTTTCTGCAGATCAGCTTCAAACGCTGGCCTGCTCTGGCTTTTTCCCCTTAAGGTCTTGCGATTGTTGCCAACGGAGGGCCCCAGGCGCCGTTGTTGTGTTCATGTCAGAGCATCCCACCACTCTCTCCAGTCCCACCACCGACCCACTCAACAGCACCTCGCTGAAGTGGGGGGAGGATGGGGAACTCTCAGATCTTGATCTGCAGCGGATCCTCGGCCTTCTGTCTCAGGCCGATCCGGTGGCGGAGGCCCTGATGGCTTCACCACTCGACGGCTCCGTCTGAAGCCGGCGGGCCAAGGCCCGGGCCATGCCGTCGCGGCTGGCGATTCCTTGAAGCGAATTGATTGGCAGGCCCGCCGAAGGCAGACCGTGGGGCAAATGCCCGCCGACTCCATCCGGCAGCTTGAAGATCGGTAACTGCCTCAAACCATTCGGGTTGAGTTGATCCTCGAGTCGATCCAACCGCGCACAGCCCGGCAGCCAAACAAGTTCCGTGCGGCGGCACTCCAGCAGGCTGACGGCCCCCATCGCGCGATCGCCGCCACTGAGCGCCCGCTGCAGATCGGGCAGGGTGACAAGACCCACTGCCGAACCGTGCTCCACCACGATCAGGCAGTGGCCGTGGGCATCGATGAGACAGGCGAGGGCTTCGGCTGCCGTGCTGTCTGCGGGCAAGACCAGCGGCGCCTCCGGCTCGAGGGCTTCGAGCACGGAAATCCGCCCCAGCTGGGAGCGCCGCTGTTCCTCCAACGGATCCGGCCCCAGCAGACCCGGATCCTGGAAGCCCTGCCAGCGCTCCACAAGGGCGGCACTGAGGCCGGCGGCCGCCATCAGCGGCAGCACGATGCGGATGTCACGGGTCAGCTCGAACAGCAACAACAGGGCCGTGAGCGGAGCCCGGGCGCTGCCGGCGAGCACGGCCGCCATACCCACCATGGCGTAGGCGGGGGCTTCGGCCACGGGCAGATGCAGCCCACTCTCCCCCAGCAACTGGCCATAGCAATTGCCCAGCACAGCCCCCAGGAACAGGGACGGTGCAAACCCACCCCCCACGAATCCGGTGGCGTTGCTCACCGCCGTGGCCAGCAGTTTCACAAACAACAGGGCCAGCAGGGTGAGCAGCGGGATGCCGCCGTCGCTGCCGAGCAAGGCCTCGATCGTGTCGTAGCCGACACCGAGCACCTGGGGGAAGGCCAGAGCCATCCCGCCCACCGCCGCTCCGCCCAGGGCGGTGGGCAGGCCGGGAGGCATGCGCTGCAGCAGCTCCTGCAGGCGCCCATCGCGGCCCGCGGCCATCAGGCTGACCAGGGCCCAGGACATCAGACTGGCCAGCACCCCCAGACCCAGATACAAGGGCAGCTCGAACAGGGAGCGCACCTCGTAGGCAGGCAGCCGCAGGATCGGGGTGTCGCCCAGGCAGAGCTGGGTGACCAGCGAGGAGGCGACGGCCGCCACCAGCACCGCCCTCAGGTTGGGACGGCCAGGGATCGCACTGAAGCTGCCCTCGAAGGCGAAGAACACGCCGGCAATCGGGGCCTTGAATCCGGCCGCCAGACCGGCGGCGACCCCCGCCGCAACCAAGGCTTTCTGGGACTGGGGCGAGAGACGGGCCCGCAGCCCCACCCAGAGGCCGAGATTGGCGCCGCTCTCCACACTCGGCCCCTCCGGCCCGAGCGACGCGCCACTGCCAAGACTCAGCGAGGCGGCCACCAGGCGCAGCAGTGGCAGCCGGGGGGCAGCGGCCAGCACGCCGTCGGCCATCGCCATCAGGCTGGGGAGACCAGGGCCGATGCTGCCGCCCAGCCAGCGCAGCAGGCCGACGGCCAGGCCGCCGAGGGTGGGCACCACCACCACGGGCCAGAGCGCCAGCAGATCAAAGGTGGCCGGCAGCTCAATCGGTGGCGGCGCCGGCGGTGGGGCAGGCGCGGCAAAAAAACCGATGCCCCCCAGACCCAGCTCCAGCAGGGCCTTCAGCGGGGTGCCGCTGTTCTGGGCAAGGGGAGGCAGGTCGATCGGCGGCAGCTCTACCGGGGGGACCGTTGACGAGCGGCCGACGGCCAGAAGCCACTCCACGAAGGGGCCGTAGAGGAAATTGTTGATGAAGCCCAGCAGCTCATGGAAGGCCACCACGGCCAATCCCGTGAGGGTTCCCACCAGGGCTGCCCAGGCCAGCAGGTTCCACTGAAAGGGCAGCGACCGGGGTTCGGCTGTGGCCGGATCAGGCTTCGGGCCGGACGCTTGCAAAGATCTCCTCCAGGATCTCTCCGGCTCCCTGGCTGCGCAGGATTTCGGCCAGGCGGATGCCGAGGGCTTCCGGATCCTCCTGGGGACCGCTCACCTCCTCGCGGATCAGCCGCTGACCGTCGAGGCTGGCCACCATGCCGGTGAGCACCAGATCACCCTGGGTCTCCGGCTCGCTGAAGCGGGTGTTGACACCGATCGGCACCTGACACCCCCCCTCGAGCTGCCTCAGGAAAGCGCGTTCGGCCAGACAGCGCAGGGCGGTGGGGCGATGCTCCAGCACCCGGATCTGCTCCAGCACCGCCGTGTCCCCCTGGCGGCATTCGATGCCCAGGGCCCCCTGCCCCACCGCATGCAGGGAAATGGAGGGATCGATGAGCTCATGGATGCGAGCGCCGAGGCCCAGGCGGCCCAGGCCCGCCGCCGCCAGGATCAGGCAGTCGTACTCGCCGGCATCGAGCTTCTCGAGTCGGGTGATCACGTTGCCCCGCACATCCTTGAAGACGAGCTGGGGGAAGTGGTAACGCAACTGGGCCAGCCGACGCAGCGAGCTGGTGCCCACGACGCTGCCCTGCGGCAGGGTGGCCAGGGTGCGGTCCTGGTGCTTCTCATGCACCACCAGAGCATCGGCGGGATCCTCCCGCTCCGTAATGCAGCCGAGCATCAGCCCCTCGGGCAGGTTGGTGGGCAGATCCTTGAGACTGTGGACGGCGATGTCGGCCCGATCCGCCAGCATCTGGGCTTCCAGTTCCTTAGTGAACAGGCCCTTGTCACCGATCTTGGCCAGAGCCACATCGAGAATCTTGTCCCCCTGCGTGGCCATCGCCTCGATGCTGATCTGCAGGTCGGGATGGGCCCGGCTCAGCTCATCGCGCACCCAGTGGGTCTGCACCATGGCCAGCTGGCTGCGGCGGGAGGCGATACGCAGGCTGGAGCCCGTGCTCTGAGCGGAGCCGGTGCTGGGGGCGCTGGGCGGGGTGGCGCTCATCAGGAATGGGGCAGCAGGGGAGCCTGCCGGTCGTCAGCGGACCAGACTAAGTACCGACCGGCGCCGAACTGGCGGCGGCGCCCAGGACCGTGATCAGCTGATGGGAAGCGCAGGGGTTCGCGGCGCCTATGGACCCTTGGGGCTCCCAGGGACAGCCGAAACCCTCAGGAAAAGAAATCGAGCGGCAGGGGCCCCCAGGTGCCCTCGGCATCTCTGCTGCCATCGCCATCGGCGCTGCGATGACCACTGATCAGCAGTCCCTCCCCCAACCCCCTTTCGGGCCGCAGCCAAAAGGTACCGCTGCGCTGGTTGCCCTTAAGAAACACCGGAGCGACAGTGTCGCTCTGCATCGGGTCAGGCTCCGCCGGCGAGGCGGTGCTGACCGGCTGCTCCGCCAGGGCGGGCCAGCCGAGGGCCGCCTCGAGACTGCGCAGGGCCGCCACGGCGGCGGAAACGCTGGGGGCCATCACGCCAACGGTGAACCAGTCGCAGCAAGCAAGCGCCTGCCCAAGCTCTGCAGCTAGGCGCTCCCGTGACTCCTGGCTGAGCACGGGGGCCGAATGCAGGGCACCCAGTGCCGCCAGGCTGGCTGGATCCGGAGTTGAGGTGGGATCGAGCAAGGGGAAAGGGATGGCAGAACTCACTCTGCCTGGCAACGTCCCTGGCGCCAGAGCGCCAGACAGAGCATCAGCCAGGCCAGACCGACGGCACCTCCAGCGATGAGATCGGTCGGCCAATGGGCACGCGCATAGAGCGTGCTCAGCCAGACCAAGGCCACCCAGAGCCCGGCCGCGATCGCCAGGGGGCGACGCAGGTGGGGGTAGTGTGCCGCTAGCAGCACGACCATAGCGCCGTAGAAACAGACGGCCCCGGCCGCATGGCCACTGGGGAAGCTACGGCCATCGATCTCGAGCAGCTTGTCCTGGGGTCTGGCCCGATCAAACAGGGGCTTGAGCAACAGATCGATGATCACCAGGATGCCCCCGGTGGCCATCACCAGCAGACGCAGGTCATTCCACCACCGCCGGGCCGCCACATAGATCAGCGCTGCCAGCACAAGGAAGGCCGAAACGTGCACGCCGCTGAGCTGGTACACCTGCAGCAGGGCATCGCCGATCGGGCCGCGCAGGTGCCCGCCCAGCCAGTCCAGTACCGCTCCATCGAAGGGAAACGGCTGGCGTGGATCGATCAGCAGCGAGAGCACCAGCAGCAGCAACAGGCAGAGCACCACCACAAGGATGTCGCCGCGACGCAGGTGGAATCCCCTCACGGCGCCAGCACCTCAAGGCGCACCCGCCAGAGCTCCTGTTCGCCGCGACGGACCAGGCGCTGCACCGCTGCGGCCGGCAGTTCGAGATCCTCAAGATCGCTGCGGTCGCCCAGCAGGCGCACAGTGCTGGCGGAGCGGTCCACCCCAAGGGAGGCAGGATCCTCCCGCCAGCGCTCCTCGATCCGTCCCCGGCCAGAGACGAACGCGGCGGTCTCCCCCCCGTAGAACAGGGTGCTGTATCGCTTGGTGCCCACCACCCAGAGCGGTTCGCCTGGAAGGGCGGCGCGCCGAGCGTCGAGGGCCAGCTGGCGCAGGGGCAGCTGGCGTTCGCGATCCAGCAGCGGTGCCAGGGGAACGATCACCAGGGGGAGTATCAACAGGAAGCCCGCCAGGTTGGGAAGCCATAGCCAGGGAAGGGAGTCGGGGCGACGCAGCAGCACCACCAGGGCGAGGGCCGTCGCAGCGAGCAGCACGGCCAGCCGGATCGGCAACCCGGAGCTGTCAAGGGCCACGGCCAGGGCGGGATGGGCCGGATCGCTGGCGGCCCAGCGGGGCGCGATCGCCGCCGCTGCCGCAAGCACCGCGAGTAGAGCGGCATTGATCCAACCGGTGAGCTGCAGCGGCCAGGTGGGGCCCTGCCGCGGCGCGGCGGACGGCAGCGGACGCCACCACAGCGCCACCAGCAGAGCAGCCGCTGGCAGCACCGGCAGGATGTATCCCGGCAGCTTGGTGGCCGCAGCGGAGAAGAAGGCCACCATCAGCACCAGCCAGAGCAGCAGGAACAGGGGCAGCTCCAAGGCCGGATTGCCTGCAGCACTGCGCCAGCGATCGAGCCGCCAGAAGCGCAGAGCCGCCATCGCGGCCGGCAGGAACAGGGACCAGGGCAGCAGCAGCAGCAGCAGCCAGGGCAGATAGAACCAGGGGGGACCGGGGTGGTCGTAGAGGACGCTGGTGAACCGCTGCAGGTTGCTGAAGCCGAGGAAGCGGCCCACGAACTCCATGCCGCTCGCCTGAGCCGCCGCCAGATACCAGGGGAGGCAGACCCCGAGGAACAGGGCCGCCATGGCGACCAGCGGCAGCGGCCGGCGCCAGAGAGGCCATTGCCCGGTGAGGCTCAGGAAGAGCACGATCACCAGGCCCGGCAGCACCAGCCCCACTGGCCCCTTGGCCAGCACGGCGATGCCGCAGAACAGGGCGAAACCGACCCGGCCCAGGGCCGCCAGAGCCGGCCGCGTCCGATGGCGATGGGCCAGCAGAAAGCCATACAGCGCCAAGGTGATGGCACTGGAGAGAAACATGTCGGTGGTGGAGGTGCGGCCCCAGCCGATCCAGCCGGGACTGGTGGCGAGCACACCCGCTGCCAGCAGGGCCCGTCCCTGACGGGCGAGCCGTCGCTCGCCGTGCGGTGCCCAGAGCCAGACGAGACCGAAGCTCGCCAGCACCACCACTGAAGCCGCCAGAGCCACCGGCAAACGCGCCGCCCACTCCGAGACGCCGAAGAGGCGGAAGCTCAGGGCCACCATCCAGTAGCCCCAGACGGGGTAGTCGAAGAAGGTGGCGCCGTTCCACCAGGGGGTCACCCAGTCGCCGCGGCGCAGCATCTGATGGCCCACCTCCACGAACAGGGCCTCGGTCTTGTCCATCAGACCCAGGGCGCCCAGGCCATGGAAGAAGGCCAGCCAGCAGAGCAGCAGAAGCAGGAGGAGCGTCAGAAAGTTCAGCGCCAGCGGATC
>CAIRWM010000074.1 GCA_903882285.1 uncultured cyanobacterium | reverse complement strand
CAGCAACCAGCCGGGCGGCAAGACATCAGGCTCCTGCCAGGGCAGAGAAGGCTCCAGCCGCGTGCACCAGTAGCGATAGGAGGCCGGCCCCATCCCAGCCGCCAAGCGCTCCCCGTCAAGGGCGGCCAGACCCTGGAGCCGGTTGCGATAGGACGCGATCCAGGAATGCTGGGGCAGAGTCTCGGCGGCCAGGGCCATCGCTGAGGCGGCCTCAGGCCAGTCACGCCGCTCTTCCAGCAGTTCCGCCAAGGCAAAAGCATTCCAGCCCATCCTCGGATCACCGCTGACGCTGTGGCCCTGCAACCGGATCGCATCCTCAATCCGACCTTGCTGCCGCCGCAGCTGACCCAACAGGTGCAGAGCTGCACCATGGCGAGGCTGTACGGCAAGACAATGCCAGAGCGCAGCTTCAGCCTCCTGCCAACGCTCCTGGGCCAACGCCTCCTTGCCCTGGCGATACCAATCGTCCGGAGTGGGAGCCATAGAGGCCAGACTGGCATGGTTGCCTGTTGCCAGTGTCGCCCCTCATCGTGAATCTATGGGGCCATCTGGGCGGAGGCTTCGGATTAGGAGAAGGAGCTCTCTGCACAGCTCGAGCCCTGAAGGCCGCCGGCCTTACGGTTCAGCTACGCAATCTGCCACTTGCCACGCATTCCAATGTGGCAAGTGCCGATTCCGCAGAAGCTCAGGACCCAGGGAGTGGGCAGGCTCCCGCGGCCATTGATCTGCTGCATACCAATCCAAATGTCCTCCGCCAGAGCGATGGGCTGACAACAAAACTGAAACTGGAAGCTCCACTGCGGATCGGTTACTGGGCCTGGGAGCTGGAGGCCTTTCCCGACGGCTGGGAAACGGGCTTCCGAGGCCTTGACCAACTCTGGTGCCCCTCACCCTTCTGTGCCCATGCCCTTGGACAACGGAGCCCCGTCCCCGTGACCGCACTGCCCCATCTGATTGACTGGCAGAGAGCAGCCAATCTAAGACAACTTCGGTCGAAACAACGTCAAGGCCCGTACGCCCAAAAAGGCCAACCCTTCACAGTGCTGTTCGCTTTCGATTTCTGGAGCACCCGGGGCCGCAAAAATCCTGATGGCGTCATTGATGCCTTCCTCGCTGCGTTCCCATCCAGGGGGAGCGACATAGAGGCCAGACTGATCCTCAAACTGGCCAGCGCAGAACAGTTTCCGGAGGCCGCCGCCGAACTGGCCGATCGCTGCGCTGGCGATTCTCGCCTTGAACTGATCACGAGCCATCTTTCAGCGAGCGACTTCGATGCTCTTTATGCAACAGCTGACGTTCTATTAAGCCTTCACCGCGCCGAAGGCTTCGGCCTCCTGATGGCCGAGGCCATGGCAGCCGGCATTCCCGTTGTCGCCAGCGGCTACGGAGGCAACCTCTGTTTCATGCCTCCAGGAAGCGCCGAACTCGTGCCCTATCAAACGGTGGCCATTCGCCGCACTGAGGGGGACTACCGCGCGGGTTGGTGCTGGGCAGAGCCTGATGTGGATCGCGCAGCGGCAGCGCTCCGCCGCCTCGCGAGCGATCACAGCAAGGCACAACAGCTGGCCGCAGCTGGACGACAAGCTGTTGAACAGGCTCTTCATCCCCATGCTCTTGCAGCCATCGTGGCTGAACGTATTGGCTGCCTGTTGCGCTGGGGTGGACGGGCTGAATTGCTGGCTGCGCTGCCCGAGGAACACCCATTGCGTCGACTTCAATGAGATTGAACAGGAGTATCTGGAAAACGGAAACGATCCAGTCGCTGGCGCAATGGAGCTGACCAGGGAGTCTCAATGTTATGAAGGAGTTGTTTGGCACCCTCTAAATCGAGCCGCGAAAGGCGGCGATGACAAACCAAAGCACGTATGGCTTCATCTGCGGCACCGCTGTCACATAACCACTCGGCCAGAAGCGGGGCCAACCCTGAAGCCGCCGCGGCACAGGCACCTTCCTGCCAGGCTGGGTGGCGGTCAGCGGCAAGTTGCTGAGCACGGATCAAAGCCTTCGTGGGATCCATGGCCACCATCACTTCCAGTAAATTACGCACCGTTAGAGGGCTGTCGCTGCCCCAAGCCAAAGCCTGCTCATAGGCGGTGATCGCTGATGCAAAGCGATGACGCCCGCGGCGAGCATCTCCAAGCTTATGTGGCGTCCAAAAGCTTCGACTGCCCGAGGCCAAAGCCCGCTCCAAAGTCGCTTCGCAGTCTTCGAATCGACCCTGCATCAGCAACACATAGGCAAGCAGGTCGAGTTGCTCGGCTGAGGACGGCTCAACCAGCAGCAGCCTCCGCAGAGCTCCCTCCGCCAGCGGCCAATCGTGCTCATCGATGGCCCGGCGCAGCAGGAGATTCCAGGTGGCAAGTGAAGGGCTCATGGGAGAGGAGGGGGCTGGCCGCGAGCCACGGCATCGAGCAGAGCCATCTGGGCGCTAACGCTGCGACGCTGGTCGAAGTGAGCCGCACTATGCCGGCGGGCGCCAAGGCGCAAGGGCCCGACAGTCATGGGGTTCTCCAGCATCGGCAGCAGCGACTCAACCAGGGCCTGGGGATCATCGGCAGGCACCACCTTGCCCGTGACTCCGTCAAGCACCCATTCGTCGACCCCGGCATCGGCCGTCGCCACCACAGGAGCTCCACAGGCCATCGCCTCCACCAAGCTCCAACTGGGGACATAGGGGCGACTGAGATAAACATGGGCAGCGCTGATGCGGAACAGATCACGAAGCTGAGCCGGCGGCAGCAAACCGGGCGTGTGCAGGCGGCTCCGATCGATGTCATCATCGAATCGCGCCAGGAGGTGATTCAGCCAGCTGTCAGCCTGGGGCTTGTCCTGGGGAGGCGGCGGCCCGTAGCAGCCCCGATCACAGGCGCCGGCGAGCACGACGTGCAGCCGGGGCAGGCGGCGTTGCAGGGCCGGCAGAACGGCGAGGAGGCGATCGAGGCCCCGCAACGGCTCGAGGCTGCGGGCGGCAAAGGTCAGCACCATGGATTCGGCACCGAAGGTGAAGCCACTGGCCAGTCGAAGACGAGCCAGGGGATCGGGGCCACAGGCCTCGACATCCACACCTTCGTGGATCACCCGCAGCCTGGGATGGAGCCAGGCGGGATAAGTGTCGCGCTGGAAACGGCTCGCCGTGAGCCCCACCGCCATGCGGCGAATGGCCATGGCATCAGCCCACTGCTGCAGCTGGCGTCCAGCCGAGGAGGCGCCGATGCCGTGTAACCGGGGAGAGGCGAGATCCAGCTCCAGCACGGCCACCAGTGGCACGCCTGGGAACAGGTCATCGAGGAGCAGGGCATCGCCCCAAAAGCAATGAGCCAGGACCACATCAGGCCGCCAACGCGACACCGCGAGGGGAGTGAGAGCAGCGACTACACGACGTGCCTGATGCCAGGGGGCCAGGAGACGCCGGGCAGGATCGGGATGGCGCATCTCGTCGTCGACGCTGCCGCCGCTGGACAGCCAGCGAAAGCGACCTGAAGTGGCCGTGGCAGCGGCGGCGGCAGGATCGAGCAGATCTGGGTAAGAGCCAACGCGCCTGGATACCGCCACGACGTCGTCGCCTCGCTGAACGAGTGCAGGCGCCAGATGGAGGAACTGACCAGGGAAATTCTGGTGCAGCAGCAGCACCCGCACGGAAGGATTCAGCGGATGGTGCGCAGAGCTCTTGCTCCACCCGAGATCTGGTTGAACCAGAGTTCGAGGATGCTGGCCTTATCGAGCTTGAGATTGGCTACGACAGCCATGCCAGCCTGAAGACTGTAGCGTTTTCCATCAGCCTCGAGATACTGCCTGGCAAGGCGAAGCTTGACAGGAAAGCGCTGGGTTT
>CAIRWM010000073.1 GCA_903882285.1 uncultured cyanobacterium | reverse complement strand
TGGTTTCAATACGATATAGTCCTGAGGTTATAGACTATTTCAGGGCTTCTGGAGCTGGTTGGCAAGCTCGTATGGTATGGATGCTGTGCTGAAGGACTATGTTGAAGCTCACTCCACTGGCCATGCGAAGGGGGCCTAACATCAAGATCAGAAGACGGGAGCGGAGGTAACCGCCAATTCCAAAGTCTCGACCCGCTTCTGATCTTGAGAGTTAGCCCCTACTTCTTGATCGGCTGCTGAAAAAGAGGAGAAACGAGGCCCAGCAAAGTTGATGCCAGCACCAGGGACAATGAAGCGATCCCAGAATTATACCAGGATAGGGCAGTGAAAGGAGATTTTGGCAGGCCAAACGCCCAGGCAGAGAAGGCGATCGTTGCCGCGATCATTTCCCATGCAGGCCATGTCTTTGGGTTGAATGCTTGTGGAAGGGTGAGGCCTAGATTCCTGAGTTTTGCCGCAAAGACAATGAGCACCGTCGCAGGTGTCAAGCACAAAGCGATCCAGAAACATGTCCACGTTGCGCCCGCTGCTTGGGTGGACTGATTTGAGGTGGCAGTCATAGCCGCAACATATAGTGTAATCACTTCTGTAGGGATATAACCGGTGAGCATGTGCAACGCGGTTTGGGTGGAATCAGCAGATTCTTGCGCCTGAGACGGCTGGCCCTCCCCAGCTGGTGCAGATGCGCTTGCTACGCGAGGGATGCTCGCTGCAGCATGGGCAATCTCGCTGACGCCAGAGGGCACCCGACTGATTGGGGCTACATCTGCTCGCCGAGCCAGGGCAGCATTAGTGAGAGAGTTGATACTCACAGACCACTCTTGCCAATACCTAAAGCTAATTAGCGGCCACATCCCCTCTCTCGGCTCGTATTAATTCTTGACCTCTCAGAGGCCTTGACGCAAGCATTGCTGGTGTCATGGAAAGTCACGCCTGAGTAGATACACCCATGCAAGAGCATTGCAGCAGCCGATGTAACGCGATTTTTATCGCACTTGACATCAATTTTGCATGGTCATAGGATAACTATGCAACTAGCCTGGATTCCAAATGACACTAGAAAGCAGACGGCAATGGATCTGCTCAACGCTTGATGTGCCCGGCGGTGAGCGCGTCGCTGGATCGCCAACCCAGCTCGTGTCAATGGGCGTTGCGGCTAAGAACAAACTCTGGGATAAAGGAACAAACTTAAAAGTACGCTTCCTTGAAGGCACTCCCGCACTGCATGCTCGGGTGATGAATGCCGCTCGATCATGGCTTGTCGATGGAGTCCGTCTCAATCTTTCTCCTGCAGCTGCGGGCGAGGCAGCGCAAATTCGAATAGCTTTTAACCCCAAAGGTGGCTCTAACTCCTATGTGGGTACAGACAACCTCCTCATCCATCCTTCCCAGCCCACCATGAACCTTGGTTGGGCAACGCTGGAGACGCCTGATAAAGACTTCTCCAGCGTGGTGATCCATGAGTTTGGGCATGCTCTTGGCCTTCTTCATGAACACAATCACCCCGAAGCGCTGATCCAATGGAACAAACCAGCTGTCTACGCAGATCTTGAGGGGCCACCGAACAAATGGCCCCGCGCAGAGATCGACGCCAACGTGTTCGCCAAGTTTGATCTTTCCAAGGTAATCATTACAGACTTTGACAAGGCCTCCGTCATGATCTACACCATTCCATCAAACTGGACCCTAGACGGCAAAAGCTTCATGCCCTCTTGGAAGTTGTCAGCTGGGGATACGGAAACGATTAAACGCCTTTACTCTTGAGGTGTCCTTAGACTCGTGGCACCTGAAGCAAGATGTTGTGTCCCTCGGCTCACTTCGTCTTGCCGTGCAACGAATCGCTTATTCCCATTGGAACCCATCGGAAACCTTGCGCAGTTGGGGTAGGGTTCCGCTCCACAGGGAAACAGACGTTTTGCTGGTGCCATCGGCTCCGGCAGAGGCCCTATGGCTTGGCGTCTGGCTTGAGGATAGCGATGGCCCCGCCAATGTTACGCTAACGGATCCGATCTCTGGATATAATGCATCGGCTAAGCCACCTAGAGACTACCAAATAGGTGTACTGCGGCGCAAGGATTCGGAAGTTCGGCCGATTTCGCTGACAACTGATAACCCCTATCAACTTAGGCTTGAATTAGTCTCTATCGAGAAGCGCGCCACGATCTCACTCCTTCTGGTTAAACCGATCGAGTGGTCTCATCGTGCTGGGCGAGAGGCCCCTGAGCCCCTTGACCAGCCACCTTCACTTCCACCGCTTTTGGGCTGAGTCATTTCCATGGTGCTAGAAATCGTCCCCGATCAGCCAGGACTATGGCGTGATAGCAACTGGTCTCAGGGCATGCCTGGCGTCTACGCCCTCGTCGTAGGCGTGAGCGCCTATCCCTTCCTTAAGGGGGGACAGTCTGCAGTGCCAGACTCCTTCGGACTTGAGCAGCTAGTCACCTCCGCCATCACCGCAGCCAAGGTGTTCGACTGGCTGAGAACATCATTCCTGCGAAAGGATTTGTCGGTGGTGTGGTGCTGGCTGATGCTCTCGCCCACCGCCCAGGAAAGGGAGGCGTTTGAAAAGGATGGTCTTACCCATTACTCCGAACCCACTTACAACAACCTCCGCAATGTTATCGGGGCTTGGACTGGCTTGATTCCGAAGCAGCCTCCGGCCTCTGATGGGAGCCGTTCGTTCTTCTTCTTCAGTGGCCATGGTGTGCAATCCAACCATAAGCAGGTTCTGCTTCCCTCTGACTATTTAGATAACAAGAATGGGGATCCTGATATGCAGAACTGTATCGGGGCGAGAAATCTTGAAGACTGGATGGAGGAAAGCCCGGTAGCTGAACACATCGCCCTGCTGGATGCCTGCCGTAATGAGTTGTCGCCGCTCGCGCAAAGGGGACTCACTGCCTACGACGGTGCGTTCAAAAAAAATCCTTCATCCTCCAAGGGTCCGCGGGCCGCTGCAACATTGTTTGCCACTTCTCCTAATACAATGGCCTATCAATTTGGAGGCCTTCCCTATACCTTCTTTGGTCAGGCAGTGCTGGATGCTCTTGGTGGCTCGGCAGATACCAAAAACTCTGGCCTTGAGTTCAGTGATTTCTTCGATGACGTCAAGCAGCGAGTCAACACGCTCCTAATCCAACACACCTCTCAAGCTCTGATTGAACAGTCAGTTCGAAAATCCTTTGAAGGTGTTGATGAGTTGATTGTCACGGAATTCAAGCCTCAAGTAACCCCAGATATCACCGCCTTTGAGATTACCAGGGGGAACGAAATGCTGCGAAAGCAACCTGACGCACAAATCCTGGCTCAAGAAACATCCCTGCCCTCACAATCGCGCCTATACGAAGCACTGCAATTGCGTTTTGATGATGCCCTTGAAACGCAAGACCGCATCCCATTGCCTGTCGTCACTGATGGAAGCACTGGGGTGGCACAACGCCTCTTTGGCCATGAATATGCAAGCAATCACTGGGTGAATGGTCGCGCAGCACTCTACTCCATTCAAGACGGATTGCCTTGTCCTGATTGTGCCACGATCCTCAGAGTAAAGCGGAACAAAGATAGTTCCATCATCCAAGTAGACCTCTCGCTTGAACCCCGTCCTGGCGGCGTTTTGCTGGTGTTTGAGGATTCACCCTTTGTGGAACGTGAGCGCTTGGCGATCCAGCTCCCCACCGATTCGATGGAGAGAGTGCCCATTCGGCTGTCGCTCACGATCGGCAATCTAGAAGCGGGAACTTGTCCTAAGCTGCAGAGTATTCAAGGCCGTCTTGGCCCATGCGACTGGAATGAGAATTACAACTATCTGGCAACTCTCTTTCGCGAGGCTGATCTAGGTAGCCTTCGGAAGGCAGCTGAACGTGCCGATACCGTCAGGCTGAAGCAAGCTGCTCAGCAGAAGAGGCGTGCTGAGACAGCTGCAACGGCAGGCATGATCCTGCTTGCCGAGGCTGGAACCATCGCAAAGGTCGGAGATTGGCCGCGCAACCTGATGGAGTGGTTCCCTCTGATACCCGACGGGGCGGTGCTATGGGCCCAGTCCTTGCGGGATGCTTTGGCGCGCCAAGAGGTCCAGCCCTATGGGGTGGAGCATCCCCTTGAGGAGATGGTGGCGGCCCTGGAGGTTGCATGCAAGCGAGGCATGCCTTTATTCGGCGATTCTCTGGAGTTTGCCGACTCCATCGTTCGTTATCTTCGACGAGCAGATCTCACGGACGTTCAACGCACTCGACTCGATACGGTCGGGAAGTGGATCGACAGGGCAATGGACGTGACAGTTCCCGCTGGGCAATTTCTATTGGTCCCTGGACTGCCTCGACCAGAGGGAATAGCCGGCGGCCCAGGCGCGTTCACAGTGGCTGAGATTCTCAATCTTTTACGTGGACTGAAGTAACCATGGCTCCCCGGGGCCATAATTCCCATAAGCCATTATCGAGAGAGAGAAGCTCGAGTTTAGGCCCTATTCCAAAATTGCATCGGCTCTGAATCGGAAACCGAGCATCATTTTAACAAGTGAGGCTGAGGCTTTTTGACCTCTACTGGCGAGGCGCAGATACGCGATTGAGCCGTCTGTTGACAAGGATGCTTTTCAACAATCCCCTCCCCTGAACAGCCCTGCTACGGCTCAACCAGCACCGGCGTGCCCACCGCCGTGCGCAGGAACAGCCAGCGCGCTGTGGCGCTGCTGGTGCGTACACAGCCGTGGCTGCGGGGCACACCGAAGCGCTCGCCGGCACTCTCCTGCCAGGGGGCCGGATGGATGCAGACGGCATCCGGTCGCAGACCGTCTCCCAGCAGGCACATCACATGCCGCACCGAGGGCACCACGTAGTCGGTGCCGGTCATCGTGGTCTCCTCGTACTTCGTACCCACCGTGAAATGGCCCACGGGTGTGGGCGTGGCCGGCCGCCCCGTCGACACCAGGGCGCGGTAGAGCATCCTGCCGGCGCCATCGAAAGCGGTGAGCTGTTGCTCGGAGAGGTCAACGCGCACGACCGCCACCGGCTCCGGTGGCGCTGCGGCCCCCGCCACCAGGGCGAGGCCCAGCAGCAGGGGGGGCAGCGGCAACGCCGCCATCAGACGCCGATGGTCAAATCGTTGCACGGCCCGTGTCCAGGGAGCGAAGGCCGCAGCGATCCGCCGCCGCCCGCCAGGCGGCATCGAAACGCTCCCAGCGGAAACTGCGCGGGTCATAGCGGGAGCGGCTGCGGTCTACCGCAGCATGGGTGGTGAGCCGGCTCAGCGGAATGCCGTGGCGGGCCTGCCAGAGCAGCACCTGGGCCGCCGCCGTGCGGTATTGCGCCGGGCTGTAGCCGCTGTGGGCATCGTCATCGCCGCGGCCGTCCGGCGGCGTCTCGAGGCTGAGGTGCAGGGCCACGTTGTTGAGCGAGCCCACCGAGCCGGGCCGGATCCGCACCGTGACATCACCGAAAGCCGACATCCCCGAGCCGAAAGCCCGCTGCCCGTCCGGCACCAGGCGCAGCCGCTGTCCCGCCCGATCGACCAGCAGGTGATAGCTGGCCTGGTCGTCGTCGTTGGGATGGGGGGTCTGGAACAGCTTCACCGTGTCCTCCGCCGGGATCACGGTTTCGTGCAGCACGATCAGCGCCGGCTGGTGCGGCACCTGCCGGCCCCAGTGGTCGCGGGGCTGTCGCAGCCCGAAGTTGCTGGCATCGGCGGGCCGCGCCAGCTCGCCCGGCAGCTGGAGCTTCGCAGCACAGGCCGCCACCGCCTCGGCGGGCAACGGCGCAATCCCCGACGGCGGCAGCGGCTGCACCGCAAACGGCGGCCGCTGCCCGCAGCCCCCCAGCAGCAGGAGCGGTAGATGCGCCACCAGGGCTCCAGGCAACCGCATGATCCACAACAGGGCGCATCCCGCGCATGACTGCCAGGCCAGTCTGCTGCAGGCGCTGCGGGACGATGGCCGCATGCCCGCCCGCCGCCGCGCTTCGCCGTGCTCAATCCCAGCCGAATCCGGGTGCTGGCGGTGGGCAAGGTGCGCAAGCGCTGGATCCAGGAGGGACTGGCCATGTACCTCAAACGCCTGCCCGGCCTGGAGGTGCTGGACCTCAAGGATTCCAGCCCCGAGCGCGAAGCTGCGGCGATCCAGGCGGAGCTGCGCCCCGACGAACGCCTGGTGGTACTCAGCGAAGAGGGCGAGCCGCTCGGATCGGCGGCCCTGGCCACCCGACTGCAGGGCAGCGGTTCGGAGCGCCTGGCCTTCGTGATCGGCGGCGCCGATGGCCTCGATCCGGTCCTCAAGGCGCGCGCCCACTGGCGGCTCAGCCTTTCGCCGCTCACCTTCCCCCACGAGCTGGCGCGGCTGCTGCTGCTCGAGCAGCTCTACCGCGCCCTCTCGATTCAGCGGGGCGGCGCCTACCACCGCGAGTGAACCGGGATCCAGCCCTCGCGGGCTCAGCTGTGTTCGCGCAGGAAGCCGATCGTGCTCTGCAGTTCTTCGGCGAAGCGGTCGATCTCCTCGGGCGTGGTGGTGAAGCCGAGGCTGGCGCGAGCCGAGCCGGAGAGGCCGTAGTGGCGGTGCAGCGGCTGGGTGCAGTGGTGGCCGCTGCGGATGCAGATGCCGGAGGAATCCAGCAGGGCGGCGATGTCGTTGGCGTGCAGCCCGTCGACATGGAAGGCAGCCAGGGCGGCGCGGTCGGGTTGGCGCGCGGGGGTGGGACCGAGGATGTGCACCCCCTCGATCGCCTGCAGCCGGTCGAACAGCTGCCGCGTCAGCCCCTGCTCCCAGGCATGGATGCGGTCCATGCCGAGCCCTTCCAGGTAGTGCAGGGCTGCGCCCATGCCGATCGCCTCGCCGATCGCCGGCGTGCCGGCTTCGAACTTATGGGGCAGGTCCGCCCAGCTGCTGCGATCGAGGTAGACGTCCTGGATCATCTCACCGCCCCCCAGGAAGGGGGGCATCTCCTCCAGCAGCGCCTCACGGGCCCAGAGGAAGCCCATGCCGGTGGGGCCGCAGAGCTTGTGCGACGACCCCACGAGAAAGTCACAGCCCAGCTGCGCCACGTTGACTGTCATGTGCGGCAGGCTCTGGCAGGCATCCACCAGGAGCAGGGCGCCGGCCGCATGGGCCAGGGCGGCGATCTCGGCAATCGGATTGAGGCAGCCCAGGGTGTTGCTCACCTGCACCACGCTCACCAGCTTGGTGCGCTCGTTGAGCTTGCTCCGGAGGTCGTCGAGGTCGAGCTCGCCGGTCTCGGTGACGCCGGCGTGGCGCAGCACGCAGCCGGTGCGCTGCGCCAGCAGCTGCCAGGGCACCAGGTTGCTGTGGTGCTCCATCACCGAGAGCAGCACCTCGTCGCCGGCGTGCAGGTTGGACTCGCCCCAGGTGCGGGCCACCAGATTGATCGCCTCGCTGGCATTGCGCGTGAACACGATCTCGCGCGCGTTCGCCGCCCCCACGAAGCGGGCCACGGTCTCGCGGGCCGCCTCGAAGTGTTCCGTCGCCCGGGCGCTGAGCTGGTGGGCGCCGCGGTGCACGTTGGCGTTGTCGTGGCCGTAGTACTGCTGCAGAGCCTCAAGCACCTGGCGGGGCTTCTGGCTGGTGGCGGCGTAGTCGAGGTAGATCAGCGGCTGCCCCAGGCAGGCTGTCTGGGCCAGCAGCGGGAAATCGGGCCGGGTGAGTGCGGCGAGGTTCTCGGCGGCAACCTCGCCCCGAGGCAGGGAGGCGGGGGCCGGGGTGGGAGCAGAAGCCGGGGTAGGGGCAATCGTCATGGCGTCGGATCCTCGCCCATGAGCCGCTCCAGCGGCTGCCAGCCGGCAGCGCCTCCGGGGAGCTCCGCCAGCACCTCGTCGCAGTAGCCGCGCAGCAGCAGCCGGGCCGCCTGGGCGGCGGCGATGCCGCGACTCTGCAGGTAGAAGAGCTCGTCGTCCTGCAGCCGGCTCACGGTGGCACCGTGGGCACACTTCACATCGTCGGCGACGATCTCCAGCTCCGGCTTGGTGTCGATGCGGGCCCGATCGGAGAGCAGCAGGCTGCGGCTGAGCTGGGCGGCATCGGTGCGCTGGGCCGCCCGCGGCACCCGCACCGCCCCGTTGAACACACTGCGACCGGCGCCGTCGGCCACCACCTTGTGCAGCTGATCGAGGCGGCCTTCCGGCCCGGCGAAGGCCACCTGGCTGTGGGTGTCGGCGATCTGGCGGCCGTCAACGCGCTGCAGGCCGCGCAGCCGGGTGGCAGCCTGCCCCTCGTCCTGAAGCACCCGCGGCTCCAGCCGCACCAGACCCCAGCCGGAGAGTGCCGACACCAGATCGAGCTCACTGCCTGGCGACTGGCTCACCACCAGCTGGGCCAGCAGGCTGGCCGCCCCATGCCCCTGGGCCAGCAAGCCATGACGCAGCCGCGCCCCCCGGCCCAGCTCGGCCTCCAGCAGCAGGCTGGTGGCACTGGCCGCCGCGGCCCGCTGCACCTGCAGCACCTCCAAGCTGGCGCCGTCCTCCAGCAGCAGCAGCAGCCGCAGAGCCTCCACGCCCTGGCCGGTGCCGACGTCGTTGACCAGCTCAAGCAGCGGCGCCACCGCCGCGCTGACCCGCAGCGCCAGCACCCGGGGAGCCAGCGCCGTGTTCAGCAGCACCGGCCAGTCGGCCTCCAGACCCTGGGCGGCCAGGCTGCGGCCCAGGGCCGCCTGCAGCGCCTCGCCCTCCAGGCGGTGCAGACCCGGCGGCAGGTTGAGGCCGTCCAGCGGATCGCGCAGGCCGTCGAGCAGCAGCCGCAGGCGGCCGGGCTCTGCCACCGGACCCAGCGGCGCTGCCGGAGCCGAGCTGGCCTGCTCCGCGGGGTCGAGCGGCCGGGGCGCAATGGTCGTGAGGGGGGCCAGATCGGTGAAGCGCCAGTCCTCCTGACGCCGCGACGGCAGCGGCTGCTGCGCCAGCAGCTCCCGGGCCCGGGCCACCGCGGCGGAGGGGGCTGCCGGCAGGTCGGCCAGCAGGTCGGCGATCCAGGGGGCCGCCGTAGCGGCGGCCGGAAGCGGATGCCGGGGCTCAGTCGCAGACACCGCCACCATCAGGCCACCTCCAGCGGGGTGCGCGCCGCCTCGCCGGCCTCAAGGGAGGCCAACTCCTCGTCGACCCAGTCGTAGCCGCGATCTTCAAGCTCGAGCGCCAGCTCCTTGCCGCCGGTGCGCAGGATGCGGCCCGCCGCCATCACATGCACGAAATCGGGAGTGATCACGTCCAGCAGGCGCTGGTAGTGGGTGATCAGCAGGGTGGCGTTGTCAGGGCCGGCCAGATGATTCACCCCGCCGGCCACGATGCGCAGGGCGTCGATGTCGAGGCCGGAATCGGTCTCGTCGAGGATCGCCACCAGGGGCTCCAACAGCGCCATCTGCAGGATCTCGTTGCGCTTCTTCTCGCCACCGGAGAAGCCCTCGTTCACCGAGCGCTCCAGGAAGGCCGGATCCATCTGCACCACCTGCAGCCGCTCGCGCACCAGATCCTCGAAGGCGAAGGTGTCGAGTTCCTCCTGCCCCTGCGCGAGCCGGCGCCCATTGGTGGCCACCCGCAGGAACTCGAGATTGCTGACGCCGGGGATCTCGATCGGGTACTGGAAGCCGAGGAAAAGACCAATGCGGGCCCGCTGCTCCGGCTCCAGTGCCAGCAGATCCTCACCGCGGTAGAGCACGCTACCGCCTGTGACGCTGTAGGCGGGATGGCCGGCCAGCACCTTGGAGAGGGTGCTCTTGCCACTGCCGTTGCGCCCCATCACCGCGTGGATCTCGCCGGCGCGGATCATGAGGTTGACCCCCTTGAGGATCGGCTGCTCGTCCACGCTGGCGCGCAGATCACGGATCTCGAGCAGGACGGGAGCGTCGGGGCGAATCACGGAACCAGAACGAAGGGGATGGACGAAACCGGGGACAACGTCGCAGACGACGACAAACCAGGAGCGGGCCTCAGCCGACCGAACCCTCCAGCTTGAGGGCCAGCAGTTTGTCGGCCTCGGCGGCGAACTCCATGGGGAGTTGATTGAAGACGTCGCGGCAGAAGCCACTCACCATCATCGAGACCGCCTCCTCAAAGCCGATGCCGCGGCTCTGCAGATAGAAAAGCTGATCGGCGGAGATGCGGCTGGTGCTGGCCTCATGCTCGATGCGGGCCTCGGGCTGCTGACAGCGGATGTAGGGGTAGGTGTTGGCGGCGGCATGATCGCCGATCAACATCGAATCGCACTGGCTGAAGTTGCGGGCGCCGATCGCCTTCGGGCCCACCTGCACCAGGCCGCGGTAGCTGTTGGCGGAGTGGCCGGCGCTGATGCCCTTGCTCACGATCGTGGAGCGGGTGCGAGGCCCTACGTGCACCATCTTGGTGCCGGTATCAGCCTGTTGGCGGTTGTTGGTGAGAGCGACGGAATAGAACTCGCCCACCGAATCAGCCCCCTGCAGCACGCAGCTCGGGTACTTCCAGGTGATCGCCGAGCCGGTTTCCACCTGGGTCCAGCTGATGCGGCTGCGGTCGCCGCGGCACTGGCCGCGCTTGGTGACGAAGTTATAGATGCCGCCTACGCCGTTCTCATCGCCGGCGTACCAGTTCTGCACCGTGGAGTACTTGATCGAAGCATCGTCAAGTACCACAAGTTCCACCACGGCCGCATGCAGCTGGTTGGTGTCGAACATCGGCGCCGTGCAGCCCTCCAGGTAGCTCACCGACGCACCTTCCTCCGCCACGATCAGGGTGCGCTCAAACTGGCCGGTATCGCCAGAGTTGATCCTGAAATAGGTGGAGAGCTCCATCGGGCACTCCACACCGCGGGGAATGAACACAAACGAGCCGTCGCTGAAGACGGCCGAATTGAGAGCTGCGAAGAAGTTGTCGTTGCTGGGCACCACCGTGCCTAGGTAGCGCTCAATCAGCTCCGGGTGCTCCTTCACCGCCTCACTGATCGAGCAGAAGATCACGCCGTGCTCAGCCAGCTTCTCCTTGTAGGTGGTGGCGATCGAAACGCTGTCAAAGACGGCATCCACTGCCACGTTGGAGAGGCGCTTCTGTTCGCTGATGGGAATGCCGAGCTTTTCGAAGGTTTCCAGCAACTTGGGATCCACCTCATCAAGGCTCGACTTTTTCTCCTGCTGCTTGGGAGCGGCGTAATAAATGATGTTCTGGTAGTTGATCGCCGGGAAGCCCAGCGCCGCCCAATCGGGCTCCTGCATCTGCAGCCACTGCCGGTAAGCGCGCAGGCGGAAATCGAGCAGGAAGGCGGGCTCCTGCTTCTTGGCCGAGATCAGCCGCACCACGTCTTCGTCGAGGCCCTTGGCGATCTTTTCGGTTTCGATATCAGTGACAAAACCGTACTTGTACGGCTGACTCACCAGATCGCCAACGGTGGCAGTGGAGCTCATCGACACAACGGCATCAGCCGGCAGTAAGGGCCTTGACCTCTTCGAGCGAAATTGTCTGGTTTTCGCCGCGGAAAGGGTTGTCTTCGGTCAGGAAGAGCATGCAATGACACTCCTTGCGTTCACGCATCGGCACGCAGGGACAGTTCCAGAAGGCCTGGGCCACCTCGGCCTGCTTGTCCTCGTAATGGCGACAGGGACAGAGGGCACCGCCCAGCTCATCCTTATGACGAGCCAGGCCCTCCAGCACCACGGCGGTGACCCCGGGATCACTGCAGAAATAGGTACCGGTCCGCTGGGCGTAGGTCTCGGCGAACTTGCGGATCACCTCGAGGCTGTCGGAGGCCGGAGCCGCAGGAGCAGCGGAGGAAGGTGTGTCGGACATGGCGTCGGGGGAGGGCGGCGACTGGCGCCGATCGAATGGGTCGCCCACACCGGGACCCAATTACGAAACATGGGGGTTTCGTTATGAATCGAGCCTAGGGCACGGAGGCGCCCAGCGGGTGCGGCCGCCATTGTGGACTGGAACGGGCGCAGCGGGCGGCCCCAACCGCTCGGCGTGCGTGGCATCGTGTGCATGTCTGGTGAGAGCCATGAGCGCACCACCCAACACCAGTCCTTCTCTCTCCACCCAGGCCCCCACCATCGGCGACACCGCTCCCAGCCGTGATTCCGCCCGTACCCGGGAGCATGCCCCCACCAGGGACGCAGCCCTGAGCCTGCTGCTGCGCCATGGCGAGGCCACAGCCACCGACCTGGCCGACCGTCTCGGCGTATCCGTGCAGGCAATGCGGCGCCATCTGCGCAGCCTTGAGGACGACCACCTGGTGGAAGCCAGTCCGGCCGTCGAAGGTCCAGGCCGCCCCAGCAATCACTGGCGCCTCACTGATCGCGGGCGCGCCCGCTTCCCCGACGGCAGCGAGCACTTCGCCCTCGGCCTGATGCAGTCGATGGCCCACAGCCTCTCTCCGGACACCATGCGGCTTCTGATGCAGCAGCAGGCCGTGGAGAAGGCGGCCGACTACCGGCAGCGCATCGGCGCCGGCAGCCTGGGACAGCGTCTCGAACGGCTGGTGGAGTTGCGGCACGGTGAGGGCTACGTGGCCGAACTCCAGCGCGAGCAGGCCAGCGAGGGCGAGGCCTGGGTGATCAGTGAGTTCCACTGTTCCGTGATGCGCATCGCCGAGGAATTCCCGATGGTCTGCGACCAGGAGCTGCAGCTGATCTGCCACACCTTCCCCGACTGCAGCGTGGAGCGGGTGCACTGGCGCCTGGAGGAGGGCCACAGCTGTGGCTTTCGGCTGATGCCGCGCCCCGGTGCGGCCGCTGACACCTGAACCTGCTGCTCACTCCGTGATTCCCGTCTGAGCCCGTGATCAGCCCAGCCGAACTGACCGAGCTCGAGGCCACTCTCCTTCCGGCCCTGGAGCGCCACCATCTGCGCCTGCTCGGCCACGGGTTGCGCACACTCCAGGTGATCGCCGGCCAACCCCAGGGCCCGCCACCAGCGCCGGAAGCTATCCGTCGCTGGTGCCTGGAGCAGGCCCCGATCGCCGACGACCCAGCCTTCGTCGAGGCCTTCGCCGCCCAGCTCGAGGCCACGGGCGCCCAGCTCACGGCCATCGCAAACGAAGTCGCGGGAGGCCCCCGCGAGGGCCTGAGCCTCGACCTCAGCGACCTGATCGCCTGGGCGCAGCGGCAGGCCGACTTGCGAGTATCTCTGTAGTCCACACCACCGGGGCAGCCCCAGCCGTGAGCGGATCGATCGCCGACGCCATCAGCTTCTTCCGCCTCAGCTGCGGACGCTGGCGTTCCCAGCGCAGCAGCCACCACCTGCTGCACCGCCGCGCCGAGGCCGGCGGCTCCTTCATCGAGGTGGTGGAACTCCAGGCCGAGGATCCCCGGCTGATCGCCATCGCCGAGCTGCACGGCCGCGATCCCGCAAGCCTGGTGGGCGGCTGCCGCGTGCGCTGGAGCGGCTCGATGGCCTGGGACAAGGCCGGCGAAGCCCACGAGGGCGAGAGTGTCTTCGGCCTGATTCCCACCGACGAGCGGGGCCGGGCGGGCCTGCTGCTGCGCGACCGGGGCTACGCCGAAACGGCCCCGGTGGCAGGGAACTTCGCCATGGACGAGAGCGACAGCCTGGTGCTCACCACCGACTACGAAACAATGAGCAGCCTGGAGCGCTTCAGCTTCGCCGGCCCCGACGTGCGCCTGCGCACCAGCACCGTCGAGGGGCTCTCCAACACCGCCTCCTTTTGCGTCGAGACCCGCTGCCTCGAACTCCGCCCAGAGGAGCACCCCTGCCCGCCCAGCCCGCCGGCAGCCGCCGCGGAGGCAGCGGATCACGGCGTGCTCTCCGCTCTGGGCTGGTGAACCCGGCAGGCCGCCGGCTGTTCGGTCGCCGCCAGCTGTTCGGTCGCCAACGTTACGGACTGTGAGCCCTGGCCAGTCGCGCGGAACCCCCTCGGGGCCGGACTTCTACGATCACCAGCGACGGATGATCGGTCCACGCGTGGCTCTCCCCCTCCTCAAGTACGCCCCCACCACCCAGAACTCCCGGGTGGCTCCGCTTCGGGTCGGTTCCGATGAGGATCCCAAGGCCGCGTCGCTCGACAAGGCCTTCAATCGCGAAGACCAGAACTTCGTGATCGAGTCGGCCTACCGCCAGATCTTCTTCCATGCCTTCAAGGTCGACCGCGACCGCACCCTGGAGAGCCAGCTGCGCGATGGCCAGATCACCGTGCGGGACTTCATCCGCTCGCTCTGCCTTTCTGACACCTTCAAGCGCAGCTTCTACAACCTCAACAGCAATTACAAGGTGGCCCGCCACCTGGTGGAGAAGCTCCTGGGCCGTCCCACCCACGGCAAGGCCGAGGAGATCGCCTGGTCGGCCGTCCTGATGACCCGCGGCGTGCGCGGCATGGTCGACGACATCCTCGATTCCCAGGAATACCTCGACGCCTTCGGTTACGACACCGTCCCCTACCACCGCAACCGGGTGGTGGGCTCCCGTGAGGTGGGCGAGACCCCCTTCAACCTCACGTCCCCCCGCTACGACGCCTACTACCGCGGCATCCTGGGCTTCCCCCAGATCGTCTACACCGGTCCCACCAAGACCTTCCCTCAGCGCGCCCAGCAGCGTCGCGGCGGGTTCCCCGAGGACTATCTCCCCTGGGTGCGCACCCTGCCCGCCCTGCGTGGCGTGGGCGGTGCCCAGGGCAATACCGGAATGGACTACCTCGCCAAAGTGCCCTACCGCAGCATCGGCCGCTGAACCCAGCCCATCCCGCCGGGCCGGCCAGCAGCAGCCCATCCTCAGGGGCGGAGACCGCAGGGTCTTCGCCCCTTTGCTGTCGCTGGTTTTGTCGTGGGTGGTCAGTGGATGCTGACCACGACCTGCCGGAATCGGCCCATTGATGGGAGAGTCGGCCAGACTGATCCCAAACGAAATCTGTTGTTGTGAGCCAGAAGCCGCTGACATCCTTGGCCACGCAAAGCCTGCGTCAGCTGCGCCAGATCGCCAGCGACCTGGGGGTCACTCTCTACAGCCGTAAGTCGAAGCAGGAGCTGGTCGAGGCGATCAGCACCCGGCAGGACGAGCCCTACGAAAGCCTGGCGGCGATCGAGGCCGAGATGGCCCCCGCCCCCCGGCCCAGCGCCGAAACCCGCGTCGTCTTCCTGCCCCGCGACCCCCAGTGGGCTTACGTCTTCTGGGAAATTGCCGAGCAGGATCGCCTCGCCGCCCAGAGCGC
>CAIRWM010000072.1 GCA_903882285.1 uncultured cyanobacterium | reverse complement strand
CCTGGCGGCGATCGAGGCCGAGATGGCCCCCGCCCCCCGGCCCAGCGCCGAAACCCGCGTCGTCTTCCTGCCCCGCGACCCCCAGTGGGCTTACGTCTTCTGGGAAATTGCCGAGCAGGATCGCCTCGCCGCCCAGAGCGCTGGTGCCTCCCAGCTCTGCCTGCGCGTCGCCGATGTCACCGGCCTGCCCGGCGGCTCCTCCCACCCCCACACCCTCCAGGAGGTGGTGGTCGATTCCCACGCCACCGAGTGGTACTTGCCGGTGCCCCTCTCCGACCGCGACTACCGCGTTGAGCTTGGCTACCGCAAGGGCGGCGGCGCCGGCGGCTGGATCTCCCTGGCCTATTCCTCCGTCGCCCGCGTTCCCGCCCTGCATCCCTCCGAGCAGATCCTCGATCAGTTCGTTCCCTTCTCCCTCGACGTCGCCCCCTCCACCACCCTCCCGCCGGCGCCGGTGGAAGCGGCCGACACCGGCCTGCACGAGCGCCTCTACCAGTCCGCCACCGCCGGCTGGCGACGCCTCGGCCGCGGTTCCGAAGCCTTCCACGAACTCGACCACGACTTCACAGGCAGCTCCGCTCTGCATGCCTCCGGTGCCGGCGTCTGGGCCTCCGGGCGCACCGAGTCCGGCGCCGGCCTCCAGGCACGCCAGCGTTCCTTCTGGCTCGTCGCCGACGCCGAACTGATTGTCTACGGTGCCACCGATCCCGCCGCACGCCTCACCATGGGCGGCGAAGAGGTGCCCCTCTCCCCCGAAGGCACCTTCCGCGTCCAGGTTCCCTTCCGCGACGGACAGCAGCTCTATCCCATCGAGGCTGTCGCCGCCGATGGCGAGCAGCGCCGCAACATCACCCTCGAGTTTCAGCGCTCCACCCCGGAGGACAACAGCAACCCGGCCAGCCAGGCCGTGGCGGAGTGGTTCTGATGGCCAACTCCGCTCCCGCCGGCGACCGCACCCCGCAGAGGGCCTTGGTGGCCCTCACCCCCGTGGCTGGTTCGATCCTCTTCCCGCTGCTGGTGCCGCTGTTGATGGTCAGGGTCAGCATCGGCGCGGGCATGCTGGCGGCCGTGCTGATCGGTACAGGCTGGTTTGTGGCGATGCTGCGCACCGCCGAGATGCCCGGCGAGCACTGAGGTCCGTCCCCGGAGGGGAAGGCTGAAACGGAACCCTGATCGGGTCCCCCCCAGCTCGTGCTTCATGGCCACGCCCTTCCGCCCGGCGCCAGCTGGGTCGCTCACCCCAGCGTCCCTCGCCCCCGTGGCCTTAGCGCTGATGCTAGGGGGCTGCGGCGCCGCCACCGCCACCCTGCAGGGCGCACCGCCACCCGATCCGCCGCTGCCCCCGGGCATCCGCGTGGCCTTCAACCACCACAGCGGCCATCGCTACCGCAGCCCGATCACGGGCCGCTGGCGCCAGGGCGATGATCTCGAAGCGCTGCTGCTGGAGAGCATTGGCTCCGCCCGGCAGGAGGTGCTGGTGGCCGTGCAGGAGCTCTCTCTGCCGCGGGTGGCCGCTGCCCTGGTGGAGCGACAGCGGCACGGTGTGGCCGTGAAGGTGGTGCTGGAAAATACCTACAGCCAGCCCTGGAGTGAACAGCATCCCGCCGGCCTGCCCCCGCATCAGCGCCGCCGGCTGGAGCAGCTGCAGGCGCTCGGCCAGGGTGATGCGGTGCTGCTGCTGCGTCGCGGCCGGGTGCCGATGCTCGATGACACGGCCGACGGCAGCGCCGGCAGCGGGCTCATGCACCACAAATTTCTGGTGGTGGACCGCCGGCTTGTGGTGACAGGCTCGGCCAACTTCAGCCCCTCCTGCATCCACGGCGATGCCGACGACCCGAGCAGTCGGGGCAATGTCAACCATCTGCTGCGCATCGAGAGCCCAGCCCTGGCAGGCCTGTTCGCCACTGAGTTCGGCCGCCTCTGGGGGGACGGGCCGGGCGGCCGCCCCGACAGCCGCTTCGGCCTGGCCAAGGGCGGCGGGCCGGCCCAGCGGGTGATGGTGGGTGCCACGCCGGTGGAGGTGCTGTTCGCACCGCACCGGCGCAGTGATCCCGGACACGGCCTGCTCTGGCTCGAGCGCCAGCTGGACAGCGCACGCCGCCGCGTCGATCTGGGGCTGTTCGTCTTCTCAGCCCAGAATCTCGCCGACCGGCTGGCACTGCTGCAGCGCCGCGGCGTGGAGCTGCGGCTGCTGGCCGACCCCGGCTTCGCCAACCGCTCCTTCAGCGAAGTGCTCGATCTGCTGGGCCAGACCCTGCCCGACCACCGCTGCCGTCTGGAAGCGGGCAACCGCCGCTGGGCCCAGCCCCATGAGGGGGTGGGCACACCCCGCCTGGCTGGCGGCGACAAGCTGCACCACAAACTGGCCGTGCTGGATGGTCGGCGCGTGATCAGCGGCAGTTTCAACTGGAGCCCCAGCGCCGCGCACCAAAATGATGAAGTGCTGCTGCTGATCGACTCCCCCCTGCTGGCCCGCCACTTTGAGGCGGAGATCGATCGCCTCTGGCGCGGCGCCGAGCTTGGGGTCACAGCCCGGATGGAGCGCAAACTGCAACGCCAGCGACGCGCCTGCGGCAGTGGCCGGGAGACTCCCGCCGCGGCCACGACTACGATTCAGGCCACATCCCCCAGCCCCCAGGAGTCTTGATGGATCCGGCGCCCGCCCCCCGTATCCATTCGCCGCATCTCGATGCGATCAATCTGATGCTGCGCGATCTGCACACGCGGCACGACGAGATCCGTCATCGGGCCGCCTTCCGCGGCTGCACCGGCGAACTGCTCACCCTGCAGCAGGAACTGGTCGACTACCTGCTCTCCAAGAAGCACGCCCTGCTGGGCATCAAACCCAGCGCCGCCGACCCGAGCCGCAACTACAACTCCTTCACCTGAGGCCAGCCCTGAACTCGGTGCTGATCGTGGGGGGCGGACCAGCCGGTGCGGCCCTCGCCCTACAGCTGGCCCGCCGCGGCGGCGCCGTCACCCTGGTGGAGGCCAGCCGGGACGCCGGACGCCAGTTCCGCGGCGAGGCGCTGATGCCCAGCGGTCTCGACGCCCTGGCCGCCCTCGAGCTCTGGCCGCTGCCGGCCGCGATTCCCCAGCGGCCGCTGCATGGCTGGAGGTTTGCCGTGCAGGGCCAGACCCTGTTCGAAGCCCAGGAGCCCCTCGGCAGCCGGCAGCCCTGCACCCTGATCGACCAGCCGGCACTGCTCCAGGAGCTGGGCGCGCGCGCTAAGGCCTGCCCCGGGATGCAGCGGCTCAGCGGCCGGGCCGTGGTCGATCTGCTCTGGGATCCCAGCACTGCGGGGGCCCCGGGCCGGGAGCCCGCCAGGGTCACCGGCGTTGTGCTCAGTGATGGCAGCAAGCTGCGGGCCGATCTGGTAGTGGCCTGCGACGGGCGCTCCTCCCTGCTGCGCCAGAAGGCCGGGCTGGCCCTGGAGCAGGAGCGCAGTCCGATCGACGTGCTGTGGTTTGAGCTGGCGGCTCCGGCCAGCGCTGAACTGGCCCGCTGGCTCGAGGGACGCTTCCTCACGGTGCTGGGGGACGGCGGCAGCTTCGCCCTATTCCAGTCGGCCCGGGGCGCCGTCCAGCTGGGCTGGGCCCTCGATCCCGGCGAACGCCCGCCGGCGGCAGGCGACTGGCGCGAGCGCTGGGCGGCCGCCAGCCCGGCGGCGCTGGCCCTGCTGCTGCGGCGACTGCCGGCTGAGGCCTGCTCCGGCCCGGTGCGCCTGAGCGTGCAGGTGGGTCTGGCCGAACGCTGGTGGCGACCCGGCCTGCTGCTGCTCGGCGATGCCGCCCATCCGATGAGTCCGCTGCGGGCCCAGGGGATCAACATGGCGCTGCGCGATGCCGTGGTGGCGGCCGAGCACCTGGCCGGGGCGAACAATCAGGAGGCAGCCCTGGAGGCTATCGAGCGGGCGCGACGCCCCGAGATCCTCACCATTCAGGCGCTGCAGCGCCAGGAGGGCGCTCGCGGAGAGCGGTTGCGCCACTCCCGGCCCTTGCGCCAGCTGCTGGCCGCCAGCGCCCGCTGGATCGGCCCCCTGCTCGCCCGCCGCTGGAGCGCCGACCAGCGCCAGCTGCGGGACGGTGCGGGGACCATCACCCCCACCGCCTCGTTGCCCCCCTTGCCGGGTCCACGATGATGGGCCGATCCCCAGGGCCGCCCCCCTCCGCCATGGACCGTTCCTCCGCCATGGTCCGCTGCGCCGATCTACGCCCTTCCCGGCCTTGGGGTCTGGCCGTGGGCCTGGCTATAGGTCTGCTGCCAGCCGCCGCCGGCCTGCAAACCTCCCCGGCCTCGGCGGCCCCGGCCGCGCCGGCCTTCCCCAGCGCTGAAACCTTCAAGCAGATCCGCCTCGCTGCGCTGGCCTGCGGCCGAGAGAACACGGCCGAGAGCTGCGACAAGGCGCGCAAGCTGGCCGACCCCCTGATCGATCACCCGCGCCTGCCGGCCAGCTGCATCGATGCCCTCTGGGCCATCACCCAGCGGGCAAAAGTCGCCACCAGCAACAGCCTCGCCCGCCGGGATGCCATCGATGCCCCCGCCCAGGACGTGCGCTTCTTCTGCAAGCAGCAGCCGGTGCGGACCAAAGAGAAAGAAAAGGCCCCGGCCTCACCCTTCGGATCGGGCGCCAGTGGTGGCGGCAGTGGCTTCGGCTTTGGATCGCCCGCGCCCTGAGGCCGCAGCAGGCGGCCCGCTGATCAGGGGGTGATGTCCTCACCATCAGGGCTCGCCGCTGGGGCAGTCCTGGGGCCGAGGGCCTGGTCCGGGCCGCCGCCCGTGAGGTCAAGCAGCTGCCGCGATGTGGAGTCCATGAAGGCCAGGGTCATCGGCGTCACCACCACGGCCTGATCGGCGAAGCGACAGAGATCGTTGTGCTCGCCAGCCTTCTCACAGCTGGCCGACAGGCCCAGCAGGGCCTTGGTGAGCTTGCCGCGCAGGCAGGTCTCACGGCCGGCCCGGGCGATCACGGCCCGGGCCGCCTGGCGGGAGTTCTCCACCGCCGCGGGGTAGGGCAGGGTGGCCGCACAGCCGGGGGCCGCCGCCACGAGCGTGGCCGTGGTGACTGTGCCAACGACAACGAGAGGGCCGGCGAGGGACGGCAGGATGGCCAGCGCCACAGTGAAGGCCGAGGTGAAGGCCGAGGTGAAGGCCGAAGAAGGAGCTGGACGGTGGCGCCAGCCCAGGCGGAAGGGAAGTCGGTTCATGGGCCAAACCTACCGACGCAGGCCGCTATCGGCAGCGTAGCCAGCCCAGCCCCTCACAACAGAACGGCGGGATCTGCAGGGCTAACTTGGTGCCCCCTGCAACCCCGGCGACGGGTGATGCCGATGACCAGCAGTGCCAGCAGCTTCATCCGTCAGGTGCCGCTCGCCCAGCCCTTCACCGATCAGAAGCCCGGCACGTCCGGCCTGCGCAAGAGCAGCCGCCAGTTCCAGACGCCCCACTATCTCGAGAGCTTCATTGAGGCGTCCCTGCGGGTGCTTCCGGGCGTGGCCGGCGGCACCCTGGTGGTGGGCGGTGACGGCCGTTTCGGCAACCGGGCCGCGATCGAGACGATCGCCCGCATGGCGGCGGCCCACGGCGTGGCTCGCCTGGTCACCACCACCGGAGGCATCCTCTCCACTCCGGCGGCCTCCAACCTGATCCGCCAGCGGGGAGCCATCGGCGGCATCATTCTCTCTGCCAGCCATAACCCCGGCGGCCCCGAGGGAGACTTCGGTGTCAAGATCAACGGCGCCAACGGCGGTCCGGCGCCAGAATCCCTCACCGATGCGATCCACGCCGCCACCTTGAGCCTTGACGGCTACCGCATCGCCGATGCCAGGGCCATCTCCCTGGATGGGCCCGGCAGCCATCAGCTTGGCGCCATGGCGGTGGAGGTGATCGACGGGGTCGACGACTACATCGCCCTGATGCAGCAGCTGTTCGACTTCGACCGCATCGCCGCCCTGCTGCGGGGCAATTTCCGCCTGGCCTTCGATGCCATGCACGCCGTCACCGGGCCCTACGCCAGCCGCATCTTCGAGGATCTGCTGGGAGCCCCCGCCGGCACTGTGCGCAATGGCGTGCCCCTCGAGGATTTCGGTGGCGGTCACCCCGATCCCAACCTCACCTACGCCCACGAGCTGGCCGAGCTGCTGATGCAGGGCGACGCCTACGACTTCGGCGCTGCCTGCGACGGGGACGGCGACCGCAACATGATCCTGGGCCGCCGCTGCTTCGTGAATCCCAGCGACAGCCTCGCCGTCCTCACCGCCAACGCCACCCTGGCGCCGGGCTATGCAGGCGGCCTCGCCGGTGTCGCCCGCTCCATGCCCACCAGCGCCGCCGCCGACGTGGTGGCCAAGGCGCTCGGCATCGCCTGCTTCGAGACCCCCACCGGCTGGAAGTTTTTCGGCAACCTGCTCGATGCCGGCCGGATCACCCTCTGCGGCGAGGAGAGTTTCGGCACCGGCAGCAACCACATCCGCGAGAAGGACGGTCTCTGGGCGGTGCTGTTCTGGCTGCAGATCCTGGCGGTGCGCGACTGCCCCGTGAGCGAGGTGATGGCCAGCCACTGGGGCGCCTTCGGCCGCCACTACTACTCCCGCCACGACTATGAAGCCATCGCCTCCGACGCGGCCCACGGCCTCTACGACCGGGTGAAGGGAATGCTGCCCTCCCTGCCGGGCGAGCGCTTCGCCGGCCGCGGCATCGCCGCCGCCGATCACTTCGGCTACACCGACCCGGTCGATGGCTCGATCAGCCAGGGGCAGGGGCTGCGCCTGCTGCTTGATGACGGCAGCCGCGTGGTGCTGCGCCTGTCGGGCACCGGCACCCAGGGCGCCACGCTGCGCGTTTACCTGGAGAGTTACATGCCCAGCAGCGGCGATCTGGGACTCGATCCCCAGACCGCCCTGGCCTCGATGATCCAGGCCATCGACAACCTGGCCGAGATCCGGCAGCGCACCGGCATGGAGCGCCCCACCGTGATCACCTGAGGCTGATCACTTGAGCGGGATCACCTGAGCTGGGGGGCTTCGCCTGTGGCGAACTCGCCGAACCAGCGGCCCTCCAGGTGTTTAATCGCCACATAAAAGGGTGGCACCACCCCCAGGGAGAGCAGGGTGGCCACCAGCACACCGCCGAAGATCACCGTACCCAGCGACTGCTGGGAGTTGGCTCCGGCGGTGCTGGCCACCACCAGGGGCAGAAAGCCCGCCAAGGAGGCGATGGCGGTCATCAGGATCGGACGCAGCCGGGATTCAGCCGCTGCGATCGCCGCCTCGCTGGCACTCATGCCGGCCTTGATGTGCTGCTCGGCCACCTCCACGATCAGGATGCCGTTCTTGGCCGCCAGACCGATCAGGGTGACCAGACCCACCTGGGCATAGATGTTGAGGTCGATCGAGCGCAGCGCCAGGAAGGCGAGAGCACCGAGCATGGCCAGCGGCACCGTCATCAGAATCACCACTGGGGTGACATAGCTCTCGTATTGGGCTGAGAGGACCAGATAGACCACCAGCAAACCCAGGCCAAACACCAGCACACTGGCACTGCCGGCCGAGAGCTGCAGCGCCGCCAGACCAGTGAAGTCGTAGCCGATGTTGTTGAAATCGAGGCTGTTGAAGATCTCCTGGATTTTGGCCAGGGCCTGGCCGGAACTCTTGCCCGCAGCCTCGACGCCCTGCACCAGAATGGTGCGGTAAAGATTATAGTGGCTGATGATCGGAGGGGCGCTACTAAGGTTGGTTTCAGCGAACTCGGAAACCTGCACCATCTTGCCCTGACGGTTGCGCACGTAGTAGCTGAGGATGTCGTCGAGCTTGCTGCGATTGCCGGCCTGGGATTGCACATAGATATTGCGAACCTGGCCACTCTCATAGGTAAGGCCCGAGTAGTTACCACCGGCCAGCACAGAAATCGTGTTCATCGCCGACGCGAAGTCGATATCGAGGGCTCCCATGATCGAGCGGTCCACCGAAAGCCCGAAGGCGGGGGCACTGGGGATGAACTGCGTGTACAGCGAGCCAAAGGCACCACTGGCGCGGCCACTGCCCACCAGCTTGTTGGCGAGATCGTCGAGTTCGTTAAAGCTGTAGGCGCCGTTACTGAGATCGTTGAACTGGAAATAGAATCCACCCTGGCTGGAGAAGCCCGGCACGGCGGGTGGCTGGGCTGCAACGGCGAGGCCAGAACTGAGGGACTGGAGCTTGGCGTTCAGGCGAGCCACGATTGCCGGGGCCTTCTGGTCGCTGCCCTTACGCTCCTCCAGCGGCTTGAAGCCGTAAAAGAAAACCCCCTGATCGGGACTGGAGCCGTTAAAGCCATAGCCGCTGATTACCGAGCCGGCGATGATCTCATCCTCTTCGTTGAGCACCCGCGCCACCTCCTGCCCCATCGCTTGGGTCTGGGTGAGGGAAGCACCGTTCTGGAGCTGGAAGAAACCGAGGCCATAGCCCTGGTCTTCCTCCGGGATGAACGCCGAGGGCAGGGCTGAAAAGGCCAGGGCCGTGAGCACGATGCCACCGGCCAGGCCCGCCATGATCAGGCGGCGACTGCGGATCAAGCGCTCCAGCAGGCGGGCATAGCCGCGCTCGATCCTGGCGAACAGGCTGTTGAAGTGAGAAAAGATCCAGCCGAGATTGGCCCCAGCCAGCAGCCCTGCCACCACGCCGACCCCGTAGGCGATGGTGCCGAAGGAGGCGGCACTGAAGCGGCCGAAGGCCAGACCCACCACCAGGCCACCAATGAGGCCCACCACCCGTCCGGGCGGTTCGGCCTTGGTATTGCGCAGAATCAGCGCCGAGAGCATCGGCGAGAAGGTGAGGGCATTGAACGTGGAGATGGCGATCGCAAAGGCGATCGTCAGGGCGAACTGGCGATAAATGATGCCGATGCTGCCGGGATAGAAGGCCACCGGTACAAACACCGCCATCAGCACCAGGGAGGTGGCGATCAGGGCCCCGATCAACTCCCCCATGCACTCGAGCGCCGCCTGGCGCGGGCGCAGTCCCTTCTCAATATTTTTCGCGACCGCCTCGATCACCACGATGGCGTCATCCACTACTAGCCCGGTGGCAAGCACCAGTCCCAGCAGAGTGAGCTGGTTGATCGAGAAACCAAAGGCCTTCACGAAGGCGAAGGTACCGACCAGCGAGATCGGGATCGCCAGGCTGGGCACTACCGTGGCGCGCCAGTCCTGCAGGAAGAGGAACAGAATCAGAAGCACCAGCACGATGGCCAGTCCGAGGGCGTCAACCACCCCCTCGACAGCGGATTCAATGAACTGGCCGATGTTGTAAATCTCGTTCACCGTCACCCCAGGGGGAACCTGCTGACGGAACTGAGTCATCACCTCAACCACGGCTTCAGAGACGTCGAGGGCGTTGCTCTCGGGGGTCTGGAAGACAGCCACTGTGAGGGCGGGATAGCCCTGCTTGCTGACGGCCGACTGGGCATAGCTATTGAAGCCGTAGGTGGCCTGGCCAACATCCTTGAGACGCAACAGATTGCCCATCGGTGAGCGACCGACGATGAGATTGTTCAGATCATCAATGGAGACGAGATTGCCATTATTTTCAACGATGATCGGGTAAGCAAACTGCTGATTGCCCCCAGCCGGCGGGCCACCGACGATGCCGCCGACAGCCACACTGTTCTGGCTCTTGACAGCCGACACCACCTGGTCGGCAGTGAGCTGATTAGCGGCCAGCTTGACCGAATCCACAAACAGCCAGAAGGCGGGGTCGCTGCCGCCTAGCATGCTGACGTTGGCCACGCCGGGCACCCGGCCGAGCTGGTAGTAAAGATTCTCGTAAATCAGGCCATTGAGATAGGGAGCATCAAATTGCCCCTGAGTGGAAGAAACCTGATAAGCCAGCAGGATTGACGGAGTGCTCTGTTGCACCGAAACCCCGGTGGCCTGAACCTGCTGGGGCAGCTGGGGCATCGCCAGGGAGACGCGGTTCTGAACGTTCACCTGGTCGATGTTGATATCGGTTCCT
>CAIRWM010000071.1 GCA_903882285.1 uncultured cyanobacterium | reverse complement strand
CTTCGGCCGCAGCAGCAGCTGCAGGCTGGCGGTGCCGGCCTCCGCGGCAGGGCTGGCCAGCCGCAGCAGGGCGAGGCCCGACTTGCGCAGTTCGATCGCCCCGGGAGGGGCACCCAGCAGGCGCGACGCCAGCTGGCCCAGCTCGGGCTCGTGACCCACCAGCACCAGCCGGCGGCGCTCGAGGCTAACGCCGGGCATCGCCCCCAGCCAGGTGGCGAGCAGGGCGAGGGGATCGGAGCCCGGCTCCAGGGCAGAGCTGAGCTCGAGCGCCGGGGCCAGGCCGGCCGACAGGGCGATCTCGGCGGTCTGGCGTGCCCGGGTCAGGGGGCTGGAGATCAGCCGGTCCCCCTGCAGACCGAGCGCCACGGCACGCTCGAGCACGGCGCGACTGCGCTGCCGCCCCCTCTCCGTGAGGGCGCGACCCACATCGGGCCGCTCGGGGCTGCGCTCCGCGGCGATGCCATGACGCAGCAGCAGCAGTTCGATCACGGCCATGGCAACGGCAAGGGAATCAGGCGTCGAAGTCGAGGTGTGCCTGCCAGGCCAGGCCCTGCCCGTCGGGCTCCAGCGCCAGGGCCAGGCCCTGCACAGGGCCGTCGAGGCCACCGCCCGCCAGAACGGAGAGCAGCCGCCAGGGCTGCCAGTCGCGCAGCAGCTCCCGCGCCACCTCCCCATCGACGACCCACTGCAGCGGGGCCCTTGGCGCGCCGAGGGCGTCGAGGCGCTGGCGCAGCTGCTGGCCGGGCCGGTCACCGCGCTCCTCGACCAGGGCCAGATTGCGGCCCCACCAGGCCAGATCGCCCTCCACCAGGCGCCAGCCGGCCAGCGGCGCCTGCAGCTGGTCCGCCGCGGCCGCACCGCCGCGACCCGCCCGCGGGGCACCACCCCGACTGGGGCCGGCCTCCAGGTGGGTCCAGACCTGCAGGGAGCGCTCCCCCACCTCCAGGGGCGCCTCGATCAGGCCCGCGGCCGCCAGGGCCGGCTCGAGCGCCTCTGGCGGCGGCTGATCGAGCGGACTACCCAGCAGCCAGCCCTGGGGGCCATCGGCCAGCAGCAGGGGCCCGGCATCGGCCGCCGCCACCAGGGCCGGCAGGGGACCAGCGGCGCCATCACGGGCGGCGTCGAGGGCGAGACGACTCAGCAGGGGCCGCACCAGGGGCGACTGCTGCAGGGCGGCTGGGTTCTGCAGCAGCGCCAGGCGGCTGGGGTGGCCGCGCAGGCCCGCGAGCAGCGCCTCGCGGCGCCCGGCGTCAACCGGCTCGAGGCCAGCGGGCAGGACCGGGAGTTCCAGCAGCCCCCGCAGCCGCAGGCCCAGGCCTTCAGGCTGCACGGCCGCCAGCAGCAGGGCCGGGCGGCCGTCACCGTCCTCGGGCAGCGGCAGAGCGAACCAGTCCCGCATGGCCGTGGGGCGGGCCACCAGCAGGGCCGCCCCCTCCTGCAGCCGCTCCAGACCCCGGACCAGCCGCGGCTGGCCGGCCTGGTTGAGGTCGTCGATCTGGGAGACATCCAGGGCGCGCTCGAGCACGCCGCGGCCGGAGGCAAGCAGCACCAGGTCGTCGTCGACCAGGGCGGTGGCCAGCGGCACCGGCTCACTGCCCACCAGGGCGCCGCGGCCGCTGATCAGCCCCATGCCGCGATAGCTGCTCACCTGCAGGTCGGTGCCGGCCAGGCTGCGGCTCTGCCAGAAGCGCTGCAGGAAGCGGCGGGCGCCATCGTCGTCGCGGCTGCGCAGAACCAGCAGCCAATCCCCAGAGGAACCGCTGTCATCGAGCAGGGCCAGGCCGATCTCCGGGGCGAGCCAGGCCGCCAGTTCGTTGCGGTAGTCGAGACCGGCGGCGGCGAAGGCGCCATCGCGCAGCCGGGCCACGGTGGCGGCGGCAGCCCGGCGCTGGCGGGGCGGGGCCACGGCGCGGGCATAGGCCACCGGCTCCTCGCCATCGCTGAACAGGTAGAGGCTCAGAGCCGCCTGGGCCGGCACAAAGCGCGCTGCCCGCGGCATGACGAGGGCGTGATGCCCCAGGCGCAGCGGACTGCGCTGCCACACCAACCACCAGCCCCCGAGCCCGAGGGCGAAGGCCGAGAGCACGATGGCCAGCACCACCGCCAGGAAGGGGCGGCCCCTCATGCAGTTTCAGCAGGATGGGTCCATCCTGACGCCCTCCCAGAAGCTCCGCCATGGCCCCCTCCAGCGCCAGCCCCGAACCGATCACGGCCCTCGCCCTGCAGCAGCGCCTGGAGGCGGGGGAGGCGATCCAGATCGTGGACGTGCGCGAGGACGACGAACTGGCGCTGGCGCGCCTGGCCCATCCGGTGCTGCACCTGCCGCTGAGCCGCTCGCAGGAGTGGCTGGCGACGCTGGAGCAACGCCTGGACCGGGATCGACCGGTGGCGGTGCTCTGCCATGCGGGGGTTCGCAGCTGGCATTTCGGCTGCTGGCTGATGCAAGAGCACGGCTACGGGGCGGTGTGGAACGTGCAGGGCGGCATCGACGCCTGGAGCGTGGCGGTGGATCCCTCCGTACCGCGCTACTGAGGGCGGCGCGGCTGAGCAGGACGCTGAGCGACGCGGCGCAGCGGGCGGGATCCTCTCTACGATCCACCCACCTTCATGAGTTAGCACCGTCCTTGGAGAGCCTGCCGCGACGGCAACAGGAGGTGCTGCAGGCCACCGTGCGGCACTACGTGGACACGGTGGAGCCGGTGGGCAGCCGCACCCTGGTGCGCCGCTTCGGCCTCCCCGCCAGCCCCGCCACCGTGCGCTCGGCCATGGGAGCCCTGGAACAGCGGGGCCTGCTCACCCAGCCCCACACCTCCGCCGGCCGCATCCCCAGCCAACTCGGCTACCGCCTCTACGTGGATCAGCTGCTGCCCGCCCCCGGTGCCGCAGCCCTCCAGCTGGAGCGAGAACTCTCGGGCCTCGGCCTTCAGTGGGCCGCCTTCGACGATCTGCTGCTGCACCTGGCGCGCCGCCTGGCCGATCTCACCGGCCTGCTCAGCCTGATCACCCGGCCGCAGCGGCACCGCCCCCAGCTGCAGGCGATCCGGTTGGTGGCCAGCAGCGACCACCTGCTGGTATTCCTTGTGCAGGGTCCGGCCCTGAGCACCAGCCTTAACCTGCGCCTGCCCGGCGGGGCGGACGAGGAGCTGGCGATCCTGGAGCGCTGGACCAACGCCCAGCTGCGTCAGGGCAGTGGTGTGATCGACTGGCAGCGCCTGCCCGCCGAGCTGCGCCGCAGCGGTGGCGTGGTGCGCCAGGCGATCGAGAGCCAGGGCCGCCTGCCAGGGGCCGAAGCCGACACCGTGGTAGCGGCGGGCCTCGGCGGCCTGCTGAGCCAGCCGGAATTCAGCCGCACCTCCAGCCTGCTGCCGCTGGTGCAGCTCGTGGAACACCACCCGGGGGAGGTGCTGGGCCCACGGCCGACCGGTGCCCACACGCCCCAAGATCACGCCATCTGGATCGGCAACGAACACCCCCACGGGGCCCTGGAGGGCTGCGCGGTGGTGCAGGCCCGCTACGCCAGCGCCGACGGAGCTTCCGGCCAGGTGGCCCTGGTGGGGCCGATGCGCATGGCCTACGCCACCGCGCGCTCGGCCGTGCGCTCCGTGGCCGCGATCCTGCAGCGGCTGCTCAACTGAGCCAGGGGCGCCAGAGATGACCTACTGCGTCGGATTTTTACTTGAGAGGGGCCTGGTGTTCGCCTCCGACTCGCGCACCAACGCCGGGGTGGACTACATCTCCACCTACAGCAAGATGCACGTCTTCGAGCCGGCGCCCGACCGCCTGTTCGTGCTGATGGCCGCCGGCAACCTGGGCACCACCCAGGCGGTGCTCAACCGCATCCGCCGCGACCTCGACCACCCCTCAGCCTCAGCGGAGACGGCACCCGATCTGCGCTCGGCCCGCTACCTGTTCGAGGCCGCCGACTACATCGGCCGCCTCAGCGTGGCGGTGCAGAGCCAGTTTTCCACCTCGCTGCGCCAGGCCGGGGCCAGCGGCGAGGCCAGCTTCATCCTCGGGGGCCAGATTGCCGGAGAACGCCATGGCCTGTTCTTGATCTATCCCCAGGGCAATGCCGTGATGGCCTCCAACGAGACCCCCTTCCTGCAGATCGGCGAGAGCAAATACGGCAAGCCACCACTCGACGCGATCGGCCACCCCGGACTGACTCTGGAGGATGCGGCCCGGCTCTGCCTGGTGTCGCAGATCATCACGCGCCGCTCCAACCTGACGGTGGGCCCGCCCTTCGAGATCGCCCTGGTGCCCGCCGACGAGCTGCGGGTGTCCCGGCGGCTGACACTGCAGAAGGACGACGTGGAGATCAGCCGCGCTCTCGAGGTGTGGACCCGCACGATGCGCGACGGCCTGATGCGGCTGCCGCGCTTCAGCTGGGAGCAGGATCCGCTCTAGCCGCCCAGGGCGCCCCCCAGCGCGTCACCGAGCCGATCGGCCACGGTGTTGACGTCCTTGTCGCCACGGCCGGAGAGATTGAGCACCACCTCGGTGCCGGGGGCCAGGGTGGGGCAGAGGGTGTCAAGCCAGGCGAAGGCGTGGGCCGTCTCCAGGGCCGGGATGATCCCCTCCAGCCGACAGAGCCGCTGCAGCGCTTCGAGGGCTTGGTCATCGGTGACGGCGCCATATTCGGCCCGGCCGATGCCCTTGAGGTAGCTGTGCTCCGGCCCCACGCCGGGGTAGTCGAGGCCGGCGCTGATCGAGTGGGCCTCCTGCACCTGACCCTCGCTGTCCTGCAGCAGCAGGCTCATGGCGCCGTGCAGCACGCCCACCCGCCCCTCGGTGATGGTGGCGGCATGGCGGCCGGTGGCGACGCCATCCCCGGCGGCCTCGACGCCGATCAGCCGCACCGAGGTGTCCTCCACAAAGGGATGGAACAGGCCCATGGCATTGGAGCCGCCGCCCACGCAGGCCACCAGCACGTCGGGCAGGCGGCCGAAGGCCTGCTGGCACTGGCGCTTGGTCTCCTCGCCGATCACGGCGTGGAAATCGCGCACCAGCATCGGGTAGGGATGGGGGCCGGCCACCGAACCGAGGATGTAGTGGGTGCTCTCCACGTTGGTCACCCAGTCGCGGATCGCCTCGCTGGTGGCGTCCTTGAGGGTGGCGGTACCGGCGGTGACCGGCTGCACCGTGGCCCCCAGCAGCCGCATGCGGAAGACATTGAGGGCTTGGCGGCGCATATCCTCGGCGCCCATGTAGATCACGCACTCCAGGCCGAAACGGGCGCAGACCGTGGCGGTGGCAACGCCGTGCTGGCCGGCGCCCGTCTCGGCAATGATCCGCTGCTTGCCCATGCGCAGGGCCAGCAGCGCCTGGCCGAGGGCGTTGTTGATCTTGTGGGCGCCGGTGTGGTTGAGGTCTTCGCGCTTCAGCCAGAGGCGCGGTCCGCCCTCGGGCCGGCGGTAGTGCTGCGTGAGGCGTTCGGCTTCATAGAGCGGGCTGGGCCGGCCCACGTAGTCGCGCAGCAGATGGTTGAGCCGCTCGGTGAAGGAGGGATCGGCCCAGGCTTCGGCCGCCGCCTGCTCCAGCTCGGCCAGGGCCGGCATCAGCGTTTCCGGCACGTACTGGCCGCCGAAGGGCCCGAATCGACCGAGCGCATTGGGCCGCACCGCGGGGGTGAGAGCGGCGGGATCGGGGGAACCGGTGGCGCCGAGGGGCGGAACGGTGGTGGTCACGGCAACGGCATGGAGTAGGTGTCAGCCTAAGGAGCCAGCGCAGCCTTGCTTGCGGCTGTAGAGGCTGGCTGGCTGCTGGTCAGCGCCTCCGATACGGCAGCGGCCTGCCAACCGCTCAAGCCGGGCGTGGATGCCGGTGATGCCAGTGCCATCGGACTGGCCTTGCAGCACCAGGGCGCTGGAGAGGAGGTTCTGCTGCTGATCGATGACCCCTGCGGCCTGGCTGAGGCGAGGAATCGGGGACTGGCGATCATCGGCACCGAGGCCGTGCTTGTGCTGGCCAAGGAGCAGCAGCTGATTGCGGCCTGTGCCCCTCTGCTCAGCGGCCTGCGGGAGCACGGGTAGACCTCAGCGAGGCCTCATCCATGCTCTGCCAAACCAGACCTCCGAGGCTTGAATCGCCCAGGGCCCATACCGCCCGATCCCTATCAAATTGAAGACCTACCGCATGGGCTGTTGATTGGTCTGGCTGAACTGCTGCGGCCTGTCCCTACCCTTGCCACACGTTGGGTGTGGCTCCGGCAGAGGCCGGGCGTTCCCCGCCTCTTCCGTCGCCGTCAACAGCGCCATGGCCAGCCTGTCCGAGCCTGCGCGAGTGCTCCTGCCACGGCCGCCTGTGGGGGCTGCATCCCTGGTGCTGCCCTGCTGGCTGATCAGCCGGCTGCTGTTCTTCCTGCCCCTGGCCATCACCGCGCAGCTCAAGGGGTCCGCTGAACTGGCCGACCGGCTGCGCCAGTGGGATGCCGCCCACTACCTGGCGATCGTGAACGAAGGCTATTCAGGCGACAACTTCGCCTTCTTTCCGCTCTTCCCCTATGCCACAAAGGCGGTGGCGGGCCTGCTGCACCTGGCGCCGCTGCCAGTGGCGCTGGTGCTGGCCAATGGCGCTTTCCTGCTCGCCCTGATCGTGCTGCAGCGGCTGACCCGGCAATGCCTGGGGGAGGAATCGGAGCGGGCGGTGGTGCTGCTCACGTGCTTCAACCCGATGAGCATCTTCTGCGCGATCCCATACACCGAGTCGTTTTATCTGCTGGTCACGGCCCTGACGCTCCACGGCCTGATGCAACCCACGCTGAAGCCGGTCTGGGTGGCCGTGTTGGGGGCGCTGAGCAGCGCCACCCGACCCACCGGCGTGGTGATCCTGCCGTCGCTCCTGATCGCCTTCTGCCGGCGACGGCGCCTCGTGGACGGCCTGGTGGTGAGCCTGGTGGCGCTGGGTGGACTGGCAGCGGTGGCCCTGTTCGACTGGCGGCTCAGCGGCGACCCGCTCGCCTTTCTGCACGCCCAGCAGGCCTGGGAGGTGAACCCCGGCTTCAACCTCTCCGGCCTGCCCTTCTGGCTCGAGAGGCTGTCGAAGGTGTTGCTCGGACCGGCCAACACCAAGGCCAGCGCCCTGATCGATGGCCGCTACCCCGCCCAGCTCGCCGCCACCCTGGGCCTCGTCGCCCTGGCCGTGGGGCTGCAGCGGCGCCATCCCGGCACGAGCTTCGGCCTCTCGGTGGCGGCCTTCCTGGCCTTCTGGCTGGTGGCCGGCATGCCGGGTCTGAATCTGCTGGTGGTGCTGGGCGCCCTGCTGCTATGCGGCTGGGGCCTGGGGCGGCTGCCGCTGGAAGTCTGGAGCTTCGGCGCCGCCAGCCTGCTGGCGTACCTGCTCAAGCAGCACACGATGAGCCTGGAGCGCCACATCTTCGCCACCGTGCCGCTGCTGATGCTCTATGGGGCCTGGTTCAGCGCCCACCCCCGCTGGCAGCGCGTCCTGGTGGGGTTCGGGGCGCTGCTGCTGGTGATCTACGCCCTGCGCTTCGCCCAGGGCCAGTGGATCGGCTGAGCCGCAGACAGCCTCACCCCGGACACAGCCTCACCCCGGACACAGCCTTGCCGCATCCTGTAAGTTCCGGCCATGGCGAAGGGCGGCTGGCAGGAATTCAGCAGGCCGGAGAGCCTGCAACGGCAGGCGCCTCCGGCCGCCGCGGCGGCGCGCTCCAGGGCCGGGCAGCGGGTGCGGGTGCAGCGCACCAAGGCCGGCAAGGGCGGCAAGCTCGTGACCGCGATCACCGGTCTGGAGATCCCGGAAAGCGAGGCCCAGGCGCTGCTGAAACAGCTCAAGGCGAGCGCCGGCACCGGCGGCACGCTCAAGCAGGGAGTGATCGAACTGCAGGGCGACCAGGTAACGCTGGCGCTGACGGCGCTGGAGAGCGCGGGGTTCCGGCCGAAGCAGGCCGGCGGCTGACGACCGGCCAACAGCTGACGACCGACCGGCGACCTCGCCAGACTGCGGAAGCTTCCCTGTGCTGCGCCGTCGCCATGCCTTCCCGGCTGACCGCCGCCGCCGCCGCGGCCCCCAGGCTGGCGGCGGTCGTGCGGGAGGTGATGCGGCCCCTGGCCGCCTCGAACCGCTACCGCCCCTGGCCCCAGAGCGCGGCTGACGCAGCGAGGCCGGACGACCTGGAAGCCTTCCGCCCCCAGCGGCACCTGGGCGAGCTGGAGATCCGGCTGCTGGCGGTGGGGCTGCTGCGGCAGGTGCGGCTGCAGCTGGTGCAGGGGCTGGAGCCGGCGACGGTGTGAACGGCAGCGCCAGCCATGCGACCACCCCTGGTATTCCACCCGGCCTACTCGGTGCCGCTGCCCAGCAGCCACCGCTTTCCGATGGCCAAGTTCCGGCTGCTGCATGAGCATCTGCAGCGGCTGGACCTGGCCCGGCCCGACCAGCTGCACCAGCCCCTGCCAATTCCGCGGCGGGCGCTGGAACTGGTGCACAGCCGGCTCTATCACGAGGGCTTCTCGCGCGACCGGCTCAGTGGGCCCGAACAGCGGCGCATCGGCCTGCCGGCCACCCAGCCGCTGGTGCGGCGCAGCTGGCTGGCGGTGGGCGGCACCCTGCTCACGGCGCGCCTGGCGCTGCAGCACGGGCTGGCCTGCCACCTGGCCGGCGGCACCCACCACGCCTTCCCGGCGTACGGCAGCGGCTTCTGCATCTTCAACGACGTGGCGGTGGCGGCCCGGGTGCTGCTGGCCGAAGGGGCCGTAGCGCGGCTGATGGTGGTGGATCTGGATGTGCACCAGGGCGACGGCACAGCGGCGATCTTTGCCGCCGAGCCGCGGGTGTTCACCGTCTCGGCCCACGCCGCCAGCAACTTTCCGCTGCGCAAGCAGACGAGCGACCACGACCTCGCCCTGGCTGACGGCCTCGACGACGATGGCTATCTGGCCGCCGTGGGCGGCGTGCTGCCGGAGCTGCTGGAGCAGGTGCGCCCTGAGCTGGTGCTCTACAACGCCGGGGTGGATCCGCACCGCGACGACCGCCTGGGCCACCTGGCCCTCAGCGATAGCGGCCTGCTGCTGCGCGACCGCATGGTGCTGGAAACCTGTCTGCGGCGCCGCATCCCGGTGGCCACGGTGATCGGCGGCGGCTACGACGCCCTGCCGGCCCTGGTGGCCCGCCACGGCCTGGTGTTCCGGGCGGCGGCGGAGACGGGCCTGCTGCTGGGGCTCTGAGGCCATCTCGGGTGGACAATAGCGAGCCAATCCGTCTGTGCTGCCATGACCGCCAAGGCCACCAACATCGTCTGGCATCACTCCACGGTGACGCGGGCCGCCCGGGCCCACCAGCGGGGGCACCGCAGCGCCATCCTCTGGTTCACCGGACTGAGCGGTGCCGGCAAGAGCACCCTGGCCAATGCGGTGAACTCCGCCCTGTTCGAGCAGGGCCTCACCTGCTACGTGCTGGACGGCGACAACATCCGCCACGGCCTCTGCAGCGACCTCGGCTTCTCCGACGCCGACCGCGAGGAGAACATCCGCCGCATCGGCGAGGTGGCCAAGCTGTTCCTCGATGCCGGCGTGGTGGTGCTGACGGCCTTCGTGTCGCCCTTCAAGGCCGACCGCGCCCGGGCCCGGGCGCTGGTGGAGAGCGGCGACTTCGTGGAGATCCACTGCGCCGCCAACCTCGAGGTGTGCGAGAGCCGGGACACCAAGGGGCTCTATGCCAAGGCCCGGGCCGGCGAGATCAAGGAGTTCACCGGCATCTCCAGCCCCTACGAGGCCCCCGAAAGTCCGGAGCTGCAGGTGGACACAGGGCGCCAGAGCCTCGACGACTCGGTGGCCCAGGTGATCAGCTACCTGGAGGAGCAGGGCATCATTCCGCCTCCCGGGAACGCCTGAGCGGCGAAGGATGTCGTCGGGGGTGTTGCGCACCAGGCGCGACTGGCGGGTGCTGGCATTCACCCGGATCGGCACCGACACCACCCACAGGCCGTTCAGACCGGCCTGAATGATGCTCTCCAGCGTGTAGGTCTAGGAGTTGTAGCAGCGGCCAGGCCGCGGTTCACCCCATGGGAGACCCCATGCTCGATCCCGAGGCGGGCAGCCGCCGGGCTGCGGGCTGAGCGAACCATGTAACTCAATTTACCGAGCCGCCTTGAGCCAACTCGCCGGCCCGCAGCCGATCCGACCAGAGGTCGAGGAAGGTCTTGGTGCAGCTGGCCACCGGCACCGCCAGCAGCAGGCCGAGCAGCTCACCGAGTCCCAGCAGGCTGCCGAGACGGGCACCGATCGGCAGGCTGATCAGCAGCCAGGCGGGCTGCAGCCCCACGATGCTGCCCATCAGGCGGGGCTGGATCACCTGATCCACCAGCTGGCCCACCGTGATGGCGGCCGCCAGCACCTCCAGGCCCTGGCGTGGGTCCTGCAGGGCCAGCAGCAGGCTCACCAGCAGGATCGTGAGGGCACTGGCGTAAGGGATCAGGGTGGTGAAGCCGATCGTGACTGCGAACAGCACCCCGTAGGGAATGCCCAGCAGGGTGAACACCAGCATCTGCAGGCCGCTGAGGATCAGCGCCAGCACCACCTGGCCGGCAAAGTAGCCGCGGAAGGTGCGGGCGAGGGTGCCCGTCACCACGGGCCGCACGCCGGGCGGCAGCCACTCCGCCAGCCCTGCGGCGATCCGCTCTCCCCCCAGCAGCAGAAACACCGTGAGCACCAGCACGATCACGGTGTTCACCGTGAGGCCCACCGTGGCGCCCAGCAGGCTGAGCAGCTGCTGGCTGAGCTGGCTGGCCAACTTGCTGGTACGGGTGATCAGCTCGCTGCTGAGATCGCCGAAGTCGGTGGGCAGGCCCTTGGCCACGGCCCAGTCCTGCAGCTGGGTGAGCAGGGTCTCGCCCTGGGCCAGCCAGCCCGGCAAGGAGGTGATCAGCTCATCGAGCTGGGTGATCAACCGGGGCAGCAGCCATAAAACCGCCAGCACCACACCGCCGAAAGCAAGCCCCAGCACCAGCAGCAGCGCCAGGGGACGGGGCAGGCCCTGCTCCACCAGCCAGTGGCTGGGGATGTCGAGCAGGAAGGCCAGCAGGGCCGCCGCCAGGAACAGGGCGGGGAACGGGGACAGAGGCACCAGCAGCTGGCGCAGCACCCAGAGGTTGAGCACCAGCAGGGGCAGGGCGAGGCTGAACCGCAGCCAGGGGGGCAGCACCAGCCGCTCGAGCATCTCCGGGAAAGCGAGGGGGACCCTCGCGGGGAATCAGGACCTGGTGTTCAGCTTGGCGGCATGGGCGGCCGTCTGCCACCAGAACAGCAGCCAGCAGGCGATGCCCGTGAACTTCAACCCCTCCTCGACCAGCTGGACCGTGTCGTACTGGCCCATGACCAGCATCTGCAGCTTGTCGATGAGGATCGACCCGCCCAGGCAGACCACGGCCACGAGAAAGGCGAGCGCACCGCTGGTGATCACGAGGTCGCTGAAGCGGAACAGGATCAGCAACGCGAACACCACGTAGGCCAGGTAGAGCACGTTGGCGCTGATGTAGCGATCATGCAGCAGAAACATGTCATCGAGCGCCAGCAGCAGAGAAAACAGGCCGCCGCTGAACAGCAGCGCCCGCTGGCGCCCCTGGGCCAGGTTGCAGGCGGCAAACAGGGCGATCGCGGCAGACGCCATCCAGAGCAGGTAGCCGAGGTTGGAGATCAGCCCCACCCCCAGCGGGGTGTTGGCGGTCTGGGCGAGATCGCGGATCACCAGCTCCGTGCCGATGCCGGCGGCACCGCTCAACCCCAGGGCCGCCCCGTAGACCACCAGCGCCGGCAGCACGGCATAAAGCAGCAGCACCGGCAGGGGCCGCAGGGCGGGCGTAGGGGCGAGAGCGGAGGTTCGGGGCTCGGACATGACCACAACCAGGGGGTCGTAGCCTAATCAGCCCCCCATCGCCTCCCGATAGGCGGCGCAGCCGAGCTGGCGCAGCCGCTCGTCCTTGGCCACCACCTCCGCATGCAGCCCCTCGCGGTAGAGGCTGAGCCGGGCCGCCAGCTGGGGATCGGCGGTGGCCAGGATCTGGACCGCCAGCAGGCCGGCGTTGAGGCCGTTGCCGATCGCCACCGTGGCGACGGGGATGCCGCCCGGCATCTGCACGATCGAATGCAGGGAATCCACGCCGGAGAGGGCGCGGCTCTGCACCGGCACGCCGATGACCGGCAGGATCGTGAGCGAGGCCACCATGCCGGGCAGGTGGGCGGCACCGCCGGCGCCGGCGATGATCACCTTCAGGCCGCGGTCGGCGGCCGCCTCGGCAAAGGCCACCATCTCCTTCGGCGTGCGGTGGGCCGAAATCACCCGCACCTCACAGGTCACCCCCAGGCGCTCCAGCAGGCGCACCGCCGGCTCCATGGTGGGCAGGTCGGAATCGCTGCCCATGATCACCGCGACGCGTACGGACGCCTCGGGACTGGCAGCGGGACTGGCAGCGGGACTGGTGGTGGCCGGAGCGGCTTGAGGGTCCTGGGCCACGGATCGCGAGCGGACGGGGATGGCATTCTCTCCCCAGCGACGGACGTCTTCCATGCAGTGGCTGAGCAATGTCCGCCTGCCCAGCGCCACCCCCTGCAGCCATGGCCGGGGGAGGAGCTGGCGCGTGGGGATCGACGCCGAGGGCCGCATCGCCCGGGTGAACGCCACAGCGGCGGGCAGTACCTCCCGCGGCGAGGACTGGGGCGGCGACTGGCTCTCCCCGGCCGGGGTGGATCTGCAGATCAACGGCGGCCTGGGACTGGCCTTCCCGGAACTCACCCCCGCCGATCTGCCCCGCCTGCTGGAGCTGCTGGAGCTGCTGCGCCGCGATGGCGTCGAGGCGATCAGCCCCACCCTGGTGACCTGCGCCGTGGCGCCGCTGCGCCAGGCCCTGACCGTGCTGGCGCAGGCGCGGCGGCAGCACCGCCCGGAGCGCTGCCGCCTGCTGGGCGCCCACCTGGAGGGCCCGTTCCTGGCCCATGACCGCCGCGGAGCCCACCCCGCCCAGCACCTCTGCACCCCGAGTCTGGCGGCCCTGGAGGAGCGCATCGGCGGCTTCGAGGGCGGGCCCGAGGCCGACATCGCCCTGATGACCCTGGCGCCGGAACTGCCCGGCTCGGCGGAGGTGATCGCCGAGCTGCGCCGCCTCCAGGTGGTGGTGAGCCTCGGCCACAGCGCGGCCGGCGAGGCGCAGGCCGATGCCGCCTTCGACACCGGCGTGAGCATGCTGACCCACGTGTTCAACGCCATGCCCGACATGCACCGCCGGGCGCCCGGGCCGGTGGCGGCGGCCCTGCGCCGCGGCGACGTGGCCCTCGGCCTGATCGCCGACGGCGTGCACGTGGCCCCCACCATGGCCGTGCTGGTGCAGCGGCTGGCGCCCGAGCAGGTGGTGATCGTCAGTGATGCCCTGGCGCCCTACGGCCTGGCGGAAGGGCGGCACCGCTGGGACGAGCGCGAGCTGATCGTGCAGGACGGCAGCTGCCGGCTGGCGGACGGCACCCTGGCCGGCGTGACCCTGCCGCTGCTGGAGGGGGTGGTGCGGCTGGCCCGCTGGAGCGGCCGGCCGGAGCGGGCGATCGCTGCCGCCACGGTGCTGCCCCGCCGGGTGCTTGGAGAGCGGCGGCCGGTGGAGCAGCTGCTGCTCGGCTCCCGCCTGGCCGATGGGCTGCGCTGGCATGCCGGTCGCGATGGACTGACCTGGTGCCGCGCCGATCGGCAACCTCTGTAAATTCTTTGCGCCCTTGCTCTGATGCCCAGGCATGGGTAACGGCCGACGTCGCGCCCTTTCCGCTCTGCTCGGGCTGAGCCTTCTCGGCGGCTGCCGGAGCGAGCCGAATCCTGCAGTGGCGCCGCTGCCGATCGACACCACCCCGGCCACCACCACCGCCTTCGCCGAGCAGGTCACCACGATCAGCACCCTGGAGGCGGTGGAGGCCGTGCAGCTGGCGGCCCAGGCCGGCGGCCGCATCAAGGAGCTGCGCATCCGCCAGGGCGATCGGGTCAGGGCCGGTGAGCTGCTGCTGGTGCTGGATCAGGCGCAGCTGCAGGCTGAGCTGACCAGCCTGCGCGCCGCCCTGGCCAAGGACCGGCTCAACTACCAGCGCTACGAGTACCTGGTCCGCGCAGGGGCCGCCAGCGCAATCGAGCGGGACGAGCTGGCCCAGGCCGTCGTCGCCAGCACCGCCAAGCTGAAGCAGCGCGAAGCGGATCTGGCCTTCCGCGATCTGCGCTCACCGATCGACGGCACCATCAGCGATGTCAAGGTGAAGGCCGGGGATGTGATCAGCGCCGGCGATCCGTTCACCAGCGTGATCCGCAACGGCGAGCTCAATGCCCGCATCGACGTGCCGGCCCGCTACCGGGGCCAGCTGCGGCTGGGCCAGCCCGTGGACCTGGAAGACCCCGGCACCGCCATGCCGCTAGCGCACGGCGTGGTGATCTCGATCGACCCGAGTGTGAACGCCGGCACCCAGGTGCTGCTGGTGAAGGCCCGCTTCTCCAGCGAGAACGGCAACCTGCAGAACGGCCTGCGCGTGCGCACGCGCGTGGTGTTCCAGCGCCGCCAGGAGCTGTCGGTGCCGGTGGGCAGCGTCATCCAGTCCTCCGCCCAGAGCTATGTCTTCCGGGTCGGCAGCATCAGCGACCTGGAGCGCAATCCCGGCCAGGCCCCGCTGGCGGAGCTGCGGCGCCTGCCACCAGGCAGCAGCTTTGCCCTGCAGATCCGCGTCAGCCTGGGCCCCCTGCAGAACGGCCGCTATCCGGTGCTGCGCGGCCTCTCGGCCGGGGATGCGGTGATCACCAGCAACCTGCTGAATCTGCGTCACGGCACGCCCGTGAGCGCCGGCGGATCCTGAGGCCCTGCGTCCCCCATGTCGGCCTCCGATCGCTTCATCCTCCGCCCGGTTCTCACCACGGTCTGCAGCCTGCTGATCGTGATCGCCGGCCTGATCGCCCTGCCGATCCTGCCGATCGAGAACCTGCCGGACATCGCTCCCCCCACCGTCAAGGTGTCCGCCCGCTACATCGGTGCTGATGCCGAAAGCGTGGAGCAGGGCGTCACCGGCGTGCTGGAGCAGCAGATCAACGGCGTCGAAGGCATGGACTTCATCAGCTCCACCAGTGCCGCCGATGGCAGTAGCGCCATCACGGTGACCTTCAGCAGCGGCTCCGACGCCAACACCAACCAGGTGAATGTCCAGAACCGGGTGGCCCTGGCCGAGCCCCAGCTGCCGGCGGAGGTGCGCCAGGCGGGGGTCACGGTCAACAGGGCCTCGAATTCGATCCTGCTCGTCTACAACCTGGCCAGCGTCGATGCCGCCGATCCCTACAGCGTCGAGACGCTCAGCGGCCTGCTGGATCAGGGCCTCACCGACCAGCTGCGGCGGGTGCGCGGTGTGGGCGAGGTCACCTATTTCGGCAATCGCAAGCTGGCGGTGCGCCTCTGGCTCGACCCCGACCGCCTCACCCAGGCCCAGCTCAGCGCCACCGATGTGGTGAAGGCCCTGCAGAGCCAGAACCGCCTGGTGCCGGTGGGCCGCTTGGGGGCGCCGCCGGCGCCGCAGGGCCAGCTCTACACCTTCACCCTGCAGCTGCAGGGCCGGCTGCTCAGCACCAACGACTTCCAGAATCTGGTGCTGCGCACCACCGCTGACGGCGGCCTGGTGCGCCTGAAGGATGTGGGCCGCGTCAGCATCGGCGGCGAGAACGACGACATCGCCGCCACCGATCTGCGCGGCGTGCCCTCCGTGGGGCTGGCCGTGTATCAGCTGAGCGGCAGCAACGCCCTGGAGGTGTCGCGGGGCGTGAAAGAGGTGCTGCGGGACTTTGAGGCCGGCCTGCCACCGGGCCTGCGCCTGGAGCAGATCTACGACGTCACCGATTTCATCCGCGCCTCGATCCAGGGGGTGACCGACTCGCTGCGCGATGCCGTGGTGCTGGTGGTGCTGATCCTGTTCCTGTTCCTGCAGGACTGGAAGGCCACCCTGGTGCCGGGCATCGCCATCCCGGTGGCGCTGGTCGGCACCTTCGCCTTCGTCAAGATCTTCGGCTTCAGCCTCAACCAGCTCACCCTGTTCGGGCTGGTGCTGGCCACGGGCCTGGTGGTTGATGACGCGATCACGGTGATCGAAGGCACCGCCCTGCGCCGCTCCCAGGGGCTCTCGGCGGTGCAGGCCGCCAAGGCCACGATGAACGAGCTGTTCGGGGCCGTGCTGGCCACCTCGCTGGTGCTGCTGGCGGTGTTCCTGCCGGTGCTGTTCTTCCCCGGAGCCACCGGCACGATCTACCGGCAGTTCGCGGCCACGATCCTGTTCGCGATCGCCATCTCCACCTTCAACGCCCTCAGCTTCTCGCCGATGCTCTCGGCCCTGCTGCTCAGCCAGGGCGTTGGCAGCCCCTCCAGGCGGGCCTACAGCATCGCCGGCGTGGTGCTCGGTCTGCTCTACGGCCTGCTGGTCGGCGGCTGGATCTCCGTGCTGCTCTACGGCGGCATCGGCCTGGCGCTCGGCTGGTTCACCCCACCGATCTTCCGCGGCTTCAACGGCCTCTACGGCAGGGCCGAGGGCGGGTATGCCCGGGCCCTCGACGCCGTGCTGGGCAGCCCCAGGCTGGTGATGTCGGCGCTGGTCGGCGGCATCGTGCTCACAGCGGTGGCCTTCAACGCCATCCCCTCGGGCTTCGTGCCGGTGGAAGACCAGGGGTATGCCATCGGCATCCTGCAGGCCCCCGATGGCGTCTCCGACCAGGCCACCCAGGCCATTAACCGCAGGGTCGCGGCGATCCTGAGCGAGGAGCCGGCAATCCGGGCGGCGGCGGTGTTCAGCGGCGCCAGCCTGGAGGGCAACGCCCCCAACCGGGGCCTGTTCTTCTTCGGCACCACCAACTGGGACGAACGGCGTGGTGCCGATCAGTCGATGGCGGCGATCGTGCAGCGGCTGAACCGGAAGCTCGCCAGCATTCGCGAGGCCCGCATCTTCGCGGTGCAACCCCCCTCGATTCCGGGCTACGGCAATTCCGGCGGCTTCGAATTCCTGCTGCTCGACCGCAGCGGCGGCCGTCTGCCGATGCCGCAGTTCTTTGAGACGGCGGGCCAGCTGATCCAACGCGCCAACATCGACCCAACCCTGCAGAAGGTCTTCACCCAGTTCAGCCCGGAGGCCCCCCAGATGCGGCTGACGGTGGACCGCGAACGGCTGGCGTCGCTGGGCATCGATTACGGCCAGGCGATGCAGGCCCTGAGCATCCAGACCGGCGGCGCCTACGTGAACGACACCTTCCAGGAGGGCAAGGTGCGCCGCATCTTCGTGCAGGCCGAGGCCCCCTTCCGCGCCACCCCCGAACAACTGCGCCAGCTCTACATCCCGAACACAAAGGGCGAACCGGTGCCACTGGCGGAATTCCTCCGCATCGAGCCGGTCACCAATCCTGCGGTGATCCCTCACTTCAACCTCTACCGCTCGATCAAGGTGGAGGGCGAAGCGGCCGCCGGCCGCAGTTCCGGTCAGGCGATCGCCGCCATGCAGAAGCTGTTCACCCAAATGCGGCTGAACAGCATCAGCTTCGACTGGACGGGCGTGTCACGGGAGGAGGTGAAGGCCGGCTCCCTGGCGATCGTGATCTTCGCCCTCGGCATCCTGGTGGTCTATCTCGTGCTGGCCGGCCAGTACGAAAGCGTCAGCGATCCCCTGATCATCCTGATGACGGTGCCCACCGCCATGCTCGGGGCGCTGCTGTTTCTCGGTCTGCGCGGCGAGGTGCTGAACATCTATGCCCAGGTGGGCCTGGTGATGCTGATCGGCCTGGCCGCCAAGAACGGGATTCTGATCGTCGATTTGGCCAATCAACGCCTGGCCGCCGGCACCGGCCTGGTCGAGGCCGCCCGGGAGGCGGCGCGGGCCCGGCTGCGGCCGATCATCATGACCGCCATCTCCTCGCTGTTCGGCTTCCTGCCGCTGGTGCTGGCCAGCGGCGCCGGCGCCCGCAGCCAGACCTCCCTGGGCACGGTGGTGTTCGGCGGCCTGCTGGTGGCCACG
>CAIRWM010000070.1 GCA_903882285.1 uncultured cyanobacterium | reverse complement strand
GGCTGAGACGGTGGGGGGCAGCGGAACGGCGGGCGAAGCAGCGGGCGGGGCCGGAGAGGGGGGGGCGCCGCCATTGGCAGGACGCCACTGGCGGCGCAGCAGGTCGTCGCTGAGCCCCTCCTCGGCGAGCAGGGCGGCACCGATGCGCGGGTCGTCCAGCAGGGCCAGCAACAGGTGGGGCAGGTCGAGCAGCCGCGAACCCCAGGCGGCCCGCCGCCGGTCGGCCAGCTCGAGCAGATCCTCGAGGGCATCGCCGATATAAAGCGCGCTGCCGCTGGCGGCGGGCTGCTCGGCACAGAAGCTCTCGAGCCGGTCGAGCAGCCGGTCGAGATCGAGGGGCAGGGGATCAACCCAGGCCGCCCAGCGGGGATCGCTGAGCAGGGTGAGCATCAGGTGCTCCACATCCATGCTGCCGTGCCGCCAGCGCCGCGCCTGGTCCTGGGAGGCGATCAGCAGATCCCAGGCCGCGTCGCTGAAGCGATCGGGATCGGCGGTGAGGCTGGCCGGCGGCTGGGAGGAGACGGAGGAGCGCTCGGGGGGCATGGGGTCAGGCGGCCGCGCCGGAGGCGGCACGGGAGGAGGTGGCGATCAGTTCGATGCGGTAGCCATCGGGATCCTCCACGAAGGCGATCACGGTGCTGCCGCCCTTGACGGGGCCGGGTTCCCGCACCACCCGACCGCCACCGGCGCGGATCGCCGCGCAGGTGGCCGTGATGTCGTCGACACCGATGGCGATGTGGCCGTAGGCGGTGCCGAGCTCGTAGTGGTCAGTGTCCCAGTTGTAAGTGAGCTCCAGCACCGCCGTGTCGCGCTCGTCGCCATAGCCCACGAAGGCCAGGGTGTAGCGGTGCTCGGCATTCTCCCGGCGGCGCAGCAGGCGCATGCCGAGCAGCTCGGTGTAGAAGGCGATCGAGCGCTCCAGATCCCCCACCCGCAGCATCGTGTGCAGCAGTCGCATGCTCATCTCGGACTCGCTCAGCTGACGCGGATGGTCCCATTGTGACCAGGCCCACCAGCCGCCAGGGAGGCGGGGCCAAGCGGCCATCCCGAGGGAACGGGCACCAAAGGGGGGGACCGGGGCGCCCATAGGATCGCGCCCATTGCCGCCCTAAACCCTCGTGTTCGATTCCCTCGATCTCGTGATCGATTCCATCGTGGCCCGCGAGGTGCTGGATTCCCGCGGCACCCCCACGGTGGAGGCCGAGGTGTGGCTGGAGGGTGGCGCCAGTGGCCGGGCGATCGTGCCCAGCGGCGCCAGCACCGGCGCCCATGAGGCCCACGAACTGCGTGATGGCGGCCGGGAGTACTTCGGCAAGGGGGTGACCAAGGCGGTCGAGAACATCGAGGAGCGCATCGCGCCGGCCCTCTGCGGCCTCAGCGCCCTCGACCAGGCCGCCGTCGACGGCGCCATGAACGAGCTCGACGGCAGCGACAACAAATCGGCCCTGGGGGCCAACGCGATCCTGGCCGTGAGCCTGGCCACCGCCCACGCCGCCGCCAAGGCCCTCGGCCTGCCCCTCTACCGCTATCTGGGGGGGCCGATGGCCAACCTGCTGCCGGTGCCGCTGATGAACGTGATCAACGGCGGCGCCCACGCCTCCAACAGCCTGGATTTTCAGGAGTTCATGATCGTGCCCCACGGCGCCGGCAGCTTCCGCGAGGCCCTGCGCATGGGCGCCGAGGTGTTCCACACGCTCAAGGGGCTGCTGCACGAGCGGGGCATGAGCACCGCGGTGGGCGATGAGGGCGGCTTCGCGCCTGATCTGGGCAACGACGCCGCCGGTGACATCCTGGTGCAGGCGATCGAGAAGGCCGGCTACCGCCCCGGCGACCAGATCTCCCTGGCCCTCGACGTGGCCAGCACCGAGTTCTACAAGGACGGCCGCTACGCCTTCGGCGGCGGCAGCTACAGCAGCGCCGAGATGGTGGAGGAGCTGGCCAAGCTGGTGAGCCGCTACCCGATCGTCTCGATCGAGGACGGCGTGGCCGAGGACGACTGGGAGGGCTGGCGCCTGCTCACCGAGAAGCTGGGGGCCAGCGTGCAGCTGGTGGGCGACGACCTGTTCGTCACCAACACGGCCCGGCTGCAGCAGGGCATCGAGCGCGGCGTGGCCAACTCGATCCTGATCAAGGTGAACCAGATCGGATCGCTCACCGAAACCCTGCAGGCGATCGATCTGGCCGGCCGCGCCGGCTATACCAGCGTGATCAGCCACCGCAGTGGCGAAACCGAGGACACCACCATCGCCGACCTGGCCGTGGCCACCCGCGCCGGCCAGATCAAGACCGGCTCGCTCAGCCGCAGCGACCGGGTGGCCAAGTACAACCAGCTGCTGCGCATCGAAGACGAACTCGGCAGCCAGGCGATCTACGCCGGTGTCGACGACCGGGGCCCCCGCGGCAAGGCCTGAAGCTCCCCGCGGCAAGCGCCACAGGGGCACCGATCAGACTGTTCCCGATCTCTGGCGTTTGATGTCGCCCGCAGCGGCGGGGCTGACGCGACGGGCGACCGTTGCCATGGTGCGGGATGGTTTTCCCTTTTTGCGAACTCCCATGGCTCTTCTCGATGACCTCATCGGCGGTGTGGTCACCGCCGTCGCCGGCGACAAGGCTCCGGCCCTGAATGAGTTCCTCCAGACCAACGGCGGGGTCTCCGGCCTGGCCCAGAAATTCCAGAACGGCGGTGCCGGCGAGATGTTCGGCAGCTGGGTGAGCACCGGCAACAACCAGGCGATCACCGCCGAACAGATCGACAGCGTGCTCGGCAATGCCCAGGTGCAGGAATTTGCCCAGAAGCTGGGGATCGATCCCAAGCAGGCCTCAAGCTTCATCGCCCAGGCCCTGCCCCAG
>CAIRWM010000069.1 GCA_903882285.1 uncultured cyanobacterium | reverse complement strand
CGACGTGGATGCCGTTCGGCGGGCCGGGGCAGGTCTTGATGAAGGCCATCGGGAAGCGGATGTCTTCCAGGCGCAGGTGGCGCAGGGCCTTGAAGCCGAAAACGTTGCCGACCAGGGAGGTCAGCACGTTGGTGATCGAGCCTTCCTCGAAGAGGTCGAGGGGGTAGGCGATGAAGGCATAGAAAGACTCCTTGTCACCAGGGACGTCTTCGATGCGATAGCAGCGGCCTTTGTAGAAGTCGAGATCGGTGAGGAGCTCGGACCACACGGTGGACCAGGTGCCGGTGGAAGATTCGGCGGCCACGGCGGCAGCCACTTCTTCCTTGGGAACACCTTCCTGGCCGGTGCACTTGAAGCAGGCCAGCAGGTCGGTGTCGAGGGGGACGTAATCAGGAGTCCAATACGTGTCGCGGTACTCCTTGACCCCGGCGTCGTACTTCTTGCTCATGGAGGTTCTCCGGTTGGGTCGGTTGGAAGGATCAGAGGGGGGGGCGCTTCAGGCGCTGGTCCGCTCAGTCCTTGGAACCGAGGCCAAAGCTGCTGTTCAGAGCCGGCTCCACTTCGCGGTGGGGGCGGGCAATGATGTGGGCAGCGACGAGGCCGTCACCGACGCGCTCGCAGGCATCAGCGCCAGCGCGGACGGCTGCGTTCACGGCGCCGGTTTCGCCCCGCACCAGGACGGTGACGTAGCCGCCACCGACGAATTCACGACCGATCAGGCGCACTTCGGCTGCCTTCGTCATGGCATCGGCGGCTTCGATCGCGGGGACGAGTCCGCGGGTCTCGATCATGCCGAGGGCGATGCCCATGGTTTCGTTTGCCATTACCTGCTCCTGAAGGAGGGGGTGGAATGTTCGCTCGCAACCCTCGTCCGGCGCCGGTCCCCCCGTCAAGGCTTTTGAAGCCAGGCGCCCATCAAGGTTTCACGACTTTGAGATAAGGACTGCTTATTCATGCGACACATAACGTAAGCAATGCTTGGTCGGCAGGCGCGCACAATCCAGCCTGCGCCTGGCTTTTTCGGCTACGGAGTCCCAATTCAGAGCTCCTCGGCGTTGGAGATGAAACCCACGCCGCCGTAGAGGTCGAACAGCGGCCGCACGGCGCTGCGGATCGCTTCCACCACGGCGGCTTCACAGAACACGATCACGTGGGCGTTGGCCCCCAGGCCGCTGAAGTCCATGGCTTCGGAGATCTCCCCCGCCATGCCCATGCCTGTCACGTGGCGCATCACGGAGTAGCCCGGAGCTCCGGCTTTGCGGATCGCCTTGCACACCTTGGCCACTTCGCGGTCGGTCAGGAACAGGTCGATGCGTTTCATGGGAGGGGGGAGCGGAACGGGTCAAAGCACTGGCAGGGGCAGAGCGCCGGAATGGCTCAGAGCACCGGAACAAAGCGCTGCACCAGGGCCATGTAGAGGGGAATGCCCACGACCACGTTGAAGGGGAAGGTGAGCCCCAGGGCCGCCGAGATGTAGAGGCTCGGGTTGGCCTGGGGCACGGTCATGCGCATCGCCGCCGGCACGGCGATGTAGGAGGCGCTGGCGCAGAGCACCATGAACAGCAGGCTGTCCCCTTGGTTCAGGCCGATCAGGCGGGCGATACCCAGGCCGAGCAGGGCATGGAGCAGCGGCGCCACAAGGGCGAAGCCGATCAGGAAGGCGCCGGCCCGGCGCAGATCCTGCAGCCGCTGGGCCGCCACGATGCCCATGTCGAGCAGGAAGAAGCAGAGCGCTCCGTAGAACAGCTTCTCGGTGAAGGGATCCATCTTCTCCAGACCCGCCGGGCTGAAGCTGGTCACCAGGTAGCCGATCACCAGGCTGCCGATCAGCAGGAACACTGAGCCGTTGAGGAAGGCCTCCTGCAGCACCTCCCGCCAGGGCAGGCCCGTGGCGGCGGGACTGGCGCCGCTCCGGCTGCTGCTGGATCCCAGCTTGGCCAGCAGTACCCCCACCACGATCGCCGGGGATTCCATCAGGGCAAGGGCGGCCACCATGAAGCCGTCGAAGCTCACATGCAGCACGTTCAGGAAGCTCTGGGCGGTGATGAAGGTGACGGCACTGATTGAGCCGTAGGAAGCAGCCATGGCCGCCGCGTTATAAGAATCGATGCGGGTGCGCAGGAACAGATAGCTGCTGATCGGCACCAGCAGCGACATCAGTACAGCCGCTCCGATGGTGATCAGCACCTGGGCGCCCAGGCCGCTGTGGGCCAGTTCGAGACCCCCTTTAAAGCCGATCGCCAGCAGCAGATAGAGGGAAAAGAGCTTGGGCAGCGGGGCCGGGATCTCCAGATCGGATCCCACAAGCACGCCGATGATGCCCAGGAAGAAAAACAGAATCGGGGCTGAGACCAGGTTCTGCAGGACCAGACTCGAATCCATGCTCCCGCGGTCGGCGCCATTTCCTGCAACCTAGGGGGGCTGCGGCGTTGCACCGTCAGGGACTGCTCAAAGTTGATGGCCGAACCGACCGATCCCGGCCGAACGGCTTAATTTTTCATCGAGGCAGGGTCCCTGGAGCTTTCCGGGGGTGGAATGTTCAACCCGTTCCTGCCTCACCCCCCTGCAGACCGGCCTCCCTACATTCCTGGGCCACAATGGCGTTCGCTGCCCGCTGCCGTGACCGCCGCCCGCTCCGCCGTGCTGGTGATCGCCAGCGGCAATCCCCACAAGGTGGCCGAGATCGAGGCGATGCTCGACCTTCCGCGTCTGGAGGTTCGGCGCCAGCCTGATGGCCTCGAGATCGAGGAAACCGGCGACAGCTACCTCGCCAACGCCTGCCTGAAGGCCACCACCGTGGCCCAGCTCACCGGCCAGTGGGCCCTGGCCGATGACTCCGGCCTGGAGGTTGATGCCCTCGATGGCCGGCCTGGCCTCTACTCGGCCCGCTACGCCCCCACCGATCACGAACGCATTCACCGCCTGCTGCAGGAGCTTGGCGATTCCCTCTACCGCGGCGGCAGCTTCGTGAGCGCCATGGCCCTCGCCGATCCTCAGGGGCAGATCGTCGCCGAGGCCGAGGGCGTCTGCCGCGGCCGCATCCTGCGGCAGCCCGAGGGAGGCGGTACCGGCTACGACCCGATCTTTCATGTGCGCGAGGCCGGCAGCACTTACGGCGCCATGGCCTACCATCTCAAGAGCAAACTGGGGAGCCGTGGTAAGGCAGCCCGGGAGATCGCCCCGGCCCTGCGGCGCGCTCTGAGCATCTGATCGACCTCAGCGGTTGATCAGGCCCACGGCCCGCATCGCCGCGGCGGCTGCCTCCTCCACGTCACCTTCCTTGCCCGCCAGGGTAAGGCGGCCGAAGGCGCCCACGGCCTTGACGTCGACCACGGTGATGTTGGAAGACTTCTCCGCCTCGTTGGCGGCGATCAGCACATAGCCGGCGGGTTCGGTCTCGAGGATGAACATGCTCATCCCGGCCTGGATCATCGAACCGCGGCGGTTCTGACGGTTGATCAGCACCGCGTGGTCTGGGGTGATGGCGCGGATGATCTCCGTCCAGGTGACATCGCAGCGGCTGCGGCGGTCGATGCTGCTGCCGATCGCCTCGAGCACCACCTCGCCCGAGTGGAGCACGTTGCTCTGGTCGCGGTGATACATCGCGATCGAGCCGAAGGCCCGCTCCACCACCATCTGGCCGAGCCGCACCGTGCTGGCCTTGAGGGCGATGTCTGTGACCCGGTGCACCGCCATGCCGGGCGACACCTCAAGCCACAGGCAGGCATCGCCGGGAATCGGTAGGAATCCCTGGGACACGGTGCCCATGTAGGCCGCCAGCTGGGGCTGCAGCGAGTCGAGAAATACGTAGGTGCGCAGCTCGATCGACTGCACGTGGCTCGACTGGCGCAGCCGCCGACCCTCGCTGTCGGTGGTGATTACGCAGCTGGCGCCGTCGCTGTCGCCGCTGCCGGGACTTCCCGTGATGGCGGTGCCAGTGATCGCTGCCCCGCCGCTGCCCAGGGCTCCGCCCATGCCCAGAGCAATGCGCCGCCGGCTGATGGCACGGTCTTCGGCGGAAGAGAAAGAGCGGGAGGGCCTCGGTTCCATCACGGCGCCGTTGCGCCACCTCAAGCAGGGGGTAAAGCGCTGATGCGACGGCTTAGCCGCCGATGACGCCATGGAATTGGGCGGATCTTACCGCTGCCTTCTCTTCCGGATCCCCTGCAAAGGGCCCGATAGGGCGACGTCTGCGACCTCGGGGCGATCAGCACGCGCTATCAACGCCATCACCAGCGCCGATCCGGTCAGCCGGCGCCGGAAGTAGTGCGGCATTCCAGGGCTTGCCGCCCCGAGCACAGCCGGTACCGTCCGGCCAATCTCGAAGAGATCACCATGGCCACGCGAGCGACCTCCACCCGTTCCAGCGGCCCTCGCAGCGCTCCCACAAGCGCCGCTGCGGTCGACGCCGGCGCCGCGGTTGAAACCAATGCGGCTGCTGGGACTGGCGCCATCCCCTCCGGGGCGGTGCCGAGCGTCCTGCCCGAGTGGATGGCCCAGGCCGCCGAGCAGGGCATCAAGCCTGAGCAGGCCCTGGCCTTCATCGGCCTGGGGCTGATGCGCAAGATGGCCGAATCCCAGCAATCCACTTGGATGTGGAGTGAGGAGGAAGACGGCGGTGCGGCGGATCTGTCGGCCCTGCGCCAGCGACTCGAACTCACCGATCTGGCGATTCGTACCGCGGCGCCCCTGAGCACCGCGGAGGTCACCCAGCTGCTGGGGGCCCGCCCCGGCTCGGCCCAGGTGCAGCGGGGCGGGATCAGTGCCCGCCGGGTGAGTCGCAACGTCTGGAAGCTGAGCAGGATCGGCGGCGATGACGACAGCGCCGAGCGGGGCGCTGCCGGCTATGGCTTCAGCGAGGGCTTCCGTCGCCGGCTCTGAGGGCCTGATCCCGAACAGATGTAAAAGATCCCGCCATCTCACCCGATGCCCTGGCTAGTCCATGAGCGTCTTGCACGGGAGTTCTCCCCCCATGGGCGTGTCCATTACCGCCACTCCTCCCGATACGGATCCCGCTTCTCCCGATCTGCTCCGGGAGAGCGGCCAGCGGGAGGTGTTCTGTGGTCTCACCTCGATTGTCTGGCTGCACCGCCGCATGCCGGACGCCTTTTTTCTGGTGGTCGGCTCGCGTACCTGTGCCCACCTGGTGCAATCGGCGGCCGGGGTGATGATCTTCGCCGAGCCCCGCTTCGGCACAGCGATCCTGGGGGAGCGGGATCTGGCTGGTCTGGCCGATGCCAACGAGGAGCTCGACCGCCTGGTGCGTGACCTGCTGCAGCGGCGCCCTGAGATCCGCACCCTCTTCCTGGTGGGCTCCTGCCCCAGCGAGGTGATCAAGCTCGACCTCTCCCGGGCCGCCGAGCGGCTCACCACCCAGCTGGCGGGCCGGGTGCGGGTGCTCAACTACTCCGGCAGCGGCATCGAGACCACCTTCACCCAGGGAGAGGACAACGCCCTGCAGGCCCTGCTGCCGCTGATGCCCGCCAAGGAGGAGAGCCAGCTGCTGATCGTCGGCACCCTCGCCGATGCGGTGGAGGATCGCTTCGTCGCCCTGTTCGAGCGGCTCGGCATACCCACGGTGCGCAGCCTGCCGCCGCGCCGCTCCACCGAGCTTCCCCCAGTGGGGCCTGGCACCAGGGTGCTGCTGGCTCAGCCGTTCCTGAGCGGTACGGCCCGGGCCCTGCAGCGCCGTGGCGCCCAGCTGATCGAAGCCCCCTATCCCTTCGGCGTCGAGGGCAGCCGCGACTGGATGGCCGCCGCCGCCGCCGCCTTCGGGGTGGATCCGGCTCGGGTGGCGGAGGTGCTCGATCCCCTCGTGGAGCGCGGCCGCCGCGCCCTGGCCCCCCATCGCGCCGTGCTCGAGGGCAAACGCCTGTTCCTGATGCCGGATTCCCAGATGGAGATTCCCCTGGCCCGCTTCCTCAGTCGCGAGTGCGGCATGGAGCTGGTGGAGGTGGGGGTGCCCTACCTCGATCGACAGCTAATGGCGGCCGATCGAGCCCTGCTGCCCCCCGGCACCCAGATCAGCGAGGGCCAGGACGTGGAGCGCCAGCTGGAGCGGGTCCGCGCAGCCCGGCCCGATCTGGTGGTCTGTGGGCTGGGGCTGGCCAATCCGCTGGAGGCCGAGGGCATGGCCACGAAGTGGTCGATCGAGCTGGTCTTCAGCCCTATCCATGGCTGCGACCAGGCCGGTGACCTGGCCGAACTCTTCGCCCGGCCGCTGCGCCGCCACGCTTTGCTCTCCTTCGCCTGAGGCGCTCCGCTCCCAGCCCCCGCTGCCTCGATCACGCTGCCTCGATTACGCGACATCGATCACGCCGTTTCGTCTCCGTCCACTTCTCTCCCCATTTCGTGTTCAACGCCCGATGGAACTGACGCTCTGGACCTATGAAGGCCCGCCCCACGTGGGGGCGATGCGCATCGCTACCTCGATGGAGGGGGTGCACTATGTGCTCCATGCCCCCCAGGGGGACACCTACGCTGACCTGCTGTTCACGATGATCGAGCGGCGCGGCCGGCGCCCGCCCGTCACCTACACCACATTCCAGGCCAGGGATCTGGGCGGGGATACCGCCGAACTGGTGAAGCGCTCGATCCGCGAGGCGGTCGACCGCTTCCAGCCCGAGGCCCTGCTGGTGGGGGAGAGCTGCACCGCCGAACTGATCCAGGACCAGCCCGGCGCCCTGGCGGCCGGCATGGATCTGGGCGTGCCGATGGTGAGCCTGGAACTGCCCGCCTATTCCAAGAAGGAGAACTGGGGGGCGGCTGAAACCTTCTACCAGCTGGTGCGCAGCCTGCTCAAGGGTCAGGTACCGCCGCCGGGCACCCCCAAGCCCGACCCCGGACGATGGCGCGCCGAGGGCCGTCGGCCGCGGCTGAACCTGCTGGGACCGAGCCTGCTGGGCTTTCGCTGCCGGGATGACGTGCGTGAGATCCGCAGCCTGTTGGCCGACTACGGCATTGATGTGGCCGTGGTGGCGCCACTTGAGGCGCGGCCGGCCGATCTGCTGCGCATCCCTTCGGCCGATGCCAACGTCAGCCTCTACCCGGAGGTGGCCGGCACGGTGTGCAGCTGGCTGGAGCGCACCTTCGGCCTGCCGACGGTGAAAACGGTGCCAATCGGCATCGGCGCCACGGCGGCCTTCCTGCGGGAGGTGCACGGTGTGCTCGGCCTGGAGCTGCCGCCGGAGCTGGTGACCGGCGATGACGGCGTCTGCGTGGCGGAGCGCAGCTCCCGGCTGCCCTGGTATTCGCGCTCGGTGGATTCCACCTACCTCACCGGCAAGCGGGTGTTCATCTTCGGCGATGCCACCCATGCGATCGCCGCCGCCCGCATCGCCAGCCGGGAGCTGGGCTTCGAGGTGGTGGGTCTGGGGAGCTACAGCCGCGAACAGGCGCGAGAGGTGCGCGCCGCCGCCCAGGAACTGGGGCTCGAAGCCCTGATCAGCGACGACTACCTGGAGGTGGAGAAGGCGATGGCCGAGGCGGCCCCGGAGCTGGTGCTTGGCACCCAGATGGAACGCCACAGTGCCAAGCGCCTTGGTGTGCCCTGCGCCGTGATCAGCACGCCACTGCACGTGCAGGACGTGCCGGCCCGCTACTCGCCCCAGATGGGTTGGGAGGGGGCCAACGTGATCTTTGACAGCTGGGTGCACCCGCTGATGATGGGCCTGGAGGAACACCTGATCGGCATGTTCCGCCACGACTTCGAGTTCGTGGACGGCCATCGCAGCCACCTCGGCGATGGTGCACCGGCCAGCTCGGCAGGGGGGAACGGGCACGACAGGGCTCCTGCCATGGAGACGGCGACGGCCCCTTCCACAGCCACAGTTGTGGCGGCGCCCCCCGAGTGCCTGCATTGGACCCCGGAGGGCGAAGCGGAACTGGCGAAGATCCCCTTCTTCGTGCGCGGCAAGGTTCGCAAGAACACGGAGGCCTTTGCCAAGGAACGTGGCCTTGCTGCGATCAGCGACGAGGTGCTCTACGACGCCAAGGCCCACTTCAGTCGCTGAGCGGATGGAGCAACCTCCAGCGCTGATGCTGCCCGCTATCGCCAGCAGGCAGCGCGGCTACCTGCAGCTGCTGACCGTCTGCCTGCTGGTGTTGGCGGCTTTCACACTGCCCTACCCCTGGAGTCGCCTCTCCACCCTGGGCTATCTGCTGATGGGCCTGGTGATGATCCGGGTGCTCGGCAATCCCGAAGGTGATCTGCAGCTGGGGCCTTGGCCCCGGCTGCTGTTTCGGGGGCTGGGGGTCGCGGCCCTGTCGGTGAATGTGATCTGGGCTGTCACCCCCCTGGAGCTGAGGCGCACCGCCGTACCGGTGATCCTGCTCTGGGGCCTGTTCAGCCTCTGGAGTGCGATCCGGCTCGTGCGTTGCCTGGCACTGGAGCGGGTGGTGAATGGACCGGTGCTGCGGGGTGCCCTGGCCGGATACCTGATGATCGGCCTGGCCGCCGGCTTTCTCTGTGCTGCCCTTGAAACCAGGGATCCGCACAGCTTCACTAACGTCAGGTTTTCCCTGGCGGCGCCCGACCTGGCACAGGTGCCTGTGTGGCATCTCAGTTTCATTCGCCTCCAATATTTCGCCTTCGTGGCCTAACCACCACGGGCTTTGGCGATGTGGTACCGGAGACGCCCCAGGCCGAGATGCTGAGCGTCGCGATTGCAATCAGCGGCACTTTTTATGTGGCCGCGGTGATGGCGTTATTGATTGCTCGCTTCAGCAGCCAGCAACCGCCCTCGCCTCTGACTCTAAGGGCCATTGCCGTGAGTCTTTCCGATCGCTTCATCCGCAATCCAGTGCTCACCACCGTGTGCTCGCTGGTGATCCTGTTGATTGGAGGTGTGGCGATTCCCCTGCTGCCGCTGGAGAAGCTGCCCCAGCTGGCACCGACCCAGATCCAGGTGAGCGCCACCAACATCGGTGCTGACGCCCGCACCACCTTCGATACGGTGACACGCGTGCTGGAGAAGGAGGTCAACGGCGTGGAGGAAATGAAATATATCACCTCCAATACTTCCTCGGATGGTATTAGCAATATCAATGTATTTTTTCCCGTAGCGGTGGATCAAAATATCACTCAAGTGAATGTACAAAACCGGGTCAATCAGGCTTCCTCGGGCTTGCCTGAAGTGGTCAAGAAGACTGGGGTCACGGTGAAGGCTGCCTCGCCAAGCATCCTGGTGGCCTATGGCTTCTATGCCGATAACGACGCCGCTGGCGAGCCTCTTTACGACCCTCTTTTTCTGAGTAATTACGTTGATCAGAACCTCAGCGATGAAATCCGCCGGGTGCCGGGAGTGGGCAATATCACGATTGTGGGCGAGCGTCGCTATGCCATGCGTATCTGGCTGGACCCGCAGCGCTTGGCCAGCCTGAAGCCATGCCGATGGACTTGGAGCGCGCTCTCCGGGCCCAGAACCTCCAGACCGGCGCCGGCCGCCTAGGTCAGTAGCCCAGCTCCAAGGGCCAGGCCGCGGCGATCCCCTTGCGGGCGGAGAGCCGCTTCCGCGATGTGGGCGATGCCGAGAACCTTGTGATCAAGCGGGGTGAGGACGGCACGCTCATCAAGTTGAGCGATGTGGGCCGGGTGGAACTGGGGGCCGAGAACTACGACGTGGACACGACCCAGAGCGGTAGGCCGTCGACGGCGCTGTTCATCTACCAGCTTCCCGGCGCTAACGCCCTCGACACCGGTAACCGTGTCAAGGCGAAGGTGGAAGAGCTGGCGAAGAACTTCCCGCCCGGCCTCCGCTATGAGATTCCCTACGACTCGACACTGTTTGTAACCACCTCCCTGGCGGACGTGACGGGAAATCTGCGCGATGCGGTCGTGATGGCGGTGCTCACGATCCTGCTGTTTCTTCAGGACTGGCGCTCCACGATCGTGCCGGCCCTGGCGATGCCGGTGGCGATGGTAGGGGCGATGGCGGTGGTGCTGGGTCTGGGGTTCAGCATCAATCAACTCACGATGTTTGGCATCATCCTGGCGATCGGCACTGTCACCGACGACGCCGTGGTGATTGTGCAGGCGATCAAGGCCAAGCTCGGCCAGGGGATGAAACCGCTGCCGGCGGCCCTCGATGCGATGAACGAGCTAGCTTCCCCCACTCTCACGGCGGCCCTAGTGCAGCTGGCCGTGTTCATTCCGGTCTGCTTCTTCCCGGGAACCACCGGCATCGTCTACCGCCAGTTCGCCATCACCCTGGCTGCGGCGATCGTGTTTTCAACCTTCAATGCGCTCACCTTTTCGCCCACGCTCAGTGCCCTGTTCCTGCGGCCCGAGGGGGCGCTCCCTGATGCGCTTCAGCGTGGCCTGAACCGCTACCTGGGCTGGTTGTTCAGTGGTTTTAACAGGATCTTCAACGCCCTCGTGGCCTGGTACGGCCGCACCATCGAGTGGCTCGTTGCGGTTCGCTATCTGGTCTTGGCTGTCTTCGTGACTGGTCTGATCGCCACGCTGCTGATGTTGCGGATCGTGCCCACAGGTTTTATCCCTGATGAAGATCAGGGCCTCTTGATCCTGCTGGGCGAGTGCCCGCCTACCGTGGCGCTGCCCTATACCCAGCAGCAGGTGGCGCAGGTGAGCAGGATCCTCAAGGATGTGCCCGAAATCGAGAGTTTTCTCGGCGCGGCAGGCTACGGACTGGAGGGCAACGCCTACAATAAAAATCTGTTTTTTGCGCGGCTCAAGTCCTGGGAGGATCGTCCCAGGCCCGACCACAATCGGTGTTCAGCCTTCTGCAAGTCATCAATGGTCGCCTCCAGAAGGAGGTGAGCGGTTCCTTCGCCTTTGCTACTAACATGCCGCCGGTGGACGGGGTGGGCGCCACCGGGGGCTTCGAGTTTCAGCTGCAGAACCGCACCGGTCAGCCGATGGAGGTGTTGATGAACAACACCCAGGCCCTGATCGCCGCGGCCAGGGATCGCCCCGAACTGCAGCGGGTGAGCACCACCTTCACCCCTGCCACGGAGCAGATGGGTATCCGCCTGGATCGCGATCTGGCCCAGGCCCTGGATGTGGACGTGAGCGAAGCCTGCGGCTCCCTGTCAGCCCATCTCGGCGGCCTGTATGTGAACGATTTCATCCTCGGGGCCGATCAGTACCGGGTGTACGTGCAGGCGGAGGCCAGTCAGCGCCGCCAGCCTGCTGATATCGGCTCCTTCTTCGTGAGCGCCCGCTCCGGCGAGCTGGTGCAGCTCCAGAACGTGATCGATACCGAGCCTTTCATTGCCCCTTCCACGATCACTTCGGACAATGTCTATGAAGCAGTGAAGATCCAGGGAGTGTAGGCCCCGGGCTACAACTCCGGCCAGGCGATCGCCGCCATGGAGGAGGTGGCGGTAGCCACCCTGAATCCGGGCTTCGGTTACGAGTGGTCGGG